>NZ_WJSQ01000036.1 GCF_009720245.1 Sphingomonas segetis
CGTTCATCGAGGACGGTTCCGGCGCCGCGGCCGACCTCGCGCTCGCGGCCGCGCCCAACCTCCCGGTCGACCGGCGGCTCCGGCAGCAGCGGCACGGCGTCGCGCTCGCGGCGGCGCTTGGCGACCTTGCCGGAGAGCAGTCGCTGGAGGGCGTTACGGCCCTGCTCTCCGACTTTGCCGATCGCGCGATCGACGAAGCGGTCGCCGCAGCGATCGCCGAGCGGGTGCCCGATTCCGAGCCGAGGGGCTTTGCCGTGATCGCGATGGGCAAGCTCGGCAGCCGCGAGCTCAATTATTCGTCGGACGTCGACCTCTTGCTCCTGTTCGACCCTGCGACCCTGCCGCGGCGGACACGCGACGATCCCGGCGAAGCGGCAGTGCGGATCGGCAGGCGCCTGATCGAGCTGCTGCAGAAGCGCACCGAAGACGGCTACGTGGAGCGCGTCGACCTCAGGCTTAGGCCCTCATCCGAGGTCACGCCGATCGCATTGCCGGTCGACGCCGCGATCTCGCACTACGAATCGAGTGCGCTTCCGTGGGAACGCGCCGCGTTCATCCGCGCCCGCGCCGCAGCCGGCGACGTGGCGCTCGGCGAGCGCTTCCTCGATTCGATCCAGCCGTTCGTGTGGCGCCGCTCGCTCGACTTCGGCGTGATCGAGGAGGTGCGGCAGATTTCCGCGCGGATCCGCGACCATTTCGCGCAGGGAGCGGAGATCGGCCCCGGCTACGACCTTAAGCGCGGCCGGGGCGGAATCCGCGAGGTCGAGTTCTTCGTCCAAATCCAGCAGATGATTCACGGCGGGCGCGATCCGTCCGTGCGGCCCCCGGCAACGCTCGACGCGATCGAGGCACTGAACGTCGCGGGAAGGGTCGACGACAGCATGGCCGCCGAGCTTGCGGGCGCCTACCGGCTTCTGCGGACGGTCGAGCATCGGGTGCAGATGGTCGACGATGCGCAGACCCATCTCCTTCCGGCGAGCCCGGCCGCGCTCGACAATGTCGCGCGGCTCCACGGCCTTGCCGACGGCGACGCGTTGCTCGGCGCACTTCGGCCGCACGTCGAGCAGGTCGGCGCAATCTTCGACAGCCTGTCGCCCGACGAGCGAAGCGTCCTTTCCAACGACCCCGCCATTCTCAAGTCCGAGCTCGCGCGGCTCGGATTCGCCGATTGCGAGGCGGCGGCGCGGCATGTCGGCCACTGGCGGTCGGGGAAAGCGCGCTCGCTGCGCTCTCCCGCAGCTCGAGGAGCGTTCGAAGCGATGCTTCCGGCGCTTCTCCCGGCAATCGCCGCAGGCGGGCAGCCCGATCATGCGCTCAACCGCCTGAGCGACATCGTCGAGCGCTTGTCGAGCGGCGTGAATTTCTTCCGCCTGCTCGAAGCGCGGCCGCCGCTTGCGCAGCTGCTCGCGAAGGTCCTGGCCCATGCGCCCGCGCTCGCCGACCAGCTCGGCCGCCGCCCCGAGCTATTCGAAGGGCTGTTCGACGCATCGAGCTTCGCAATGCCGCCGCCCGCCGGGGAATTCGCGGCGCTCCTTGCCGATGCCATGCACGGGCATCCTTACGATGTTGCGATCGATCGCGCGCGGCGCCTGGTCAACGAGCGCCGATTCGCGCTCGGCGCGCAGCTGATCGACCGAAGGCGCGATCCGCTCGAGGTGACGGAGGGTTACGCGCGCGTCGCTGAAGGTGCGCTGATTGCGCTCGGCGACGCGGCCGAAGCGGAATTCTCCGCGGCTCACGGCAAGTTTCCCGGCAGCGAACTCGTCATCCTCGGCCTCGGGCGCCTCGGCGGACACTCGCTAACCCACGCTTCCGACCTCGACCTCATCTATCTGCATGATGTGAAGCACAGCGGCGCGTCGGACGGACCGAAGCCGCTCGGGCCGAACGACTATTTCAACCGCCTGGCGAGCCGCGTGACAGCGGCGATGAGCGTACCAACCGCGTCCGGTCCGCTGTACGACGTCGACACGCGGCTTCGGCCGGGGGGCGCAAAGGGCATGCTCGTGGTGTCGCTCGACGCGTTCGAACAATACCAGCGGCGAGAAGCATGGACCTGGGAGCATATGGCGCTGTGCCGCGCGCGGCCGGTGTTCGGTTCGCCCGGGGTGCGGCAGGAAGTCGCGGCGATGATCGCGAGCATCCTGCGGATGCCGCGCGAACGGGAGAAGGTCGTCGCGGACGCGGCAAAGATGCGCGCCGACATCGAGCGGCACAAGCCGCCCAGAAGCGCGATCGACGTCAAGCTTGGCACGGGCGGGCTGGTCGACCTCGAGTTCGCGACTCACGTGCTGCAGCTGACGACGGGTGTGGGGCTCGATACGCGCCTTGAAGTTGCGCTCGAGGCCCTCGCCGCCGAGTCCTTGGTGAAGGCAAATGTTGTCGATGGGCTAAAGTTGTTGTCGCGAATGCTGGTCATGATGCGGCTCGTCGCACCCGCGGACGTCAAGCCGACGCCCGATACATGGCAGCTCGTCGCCGAAAGCTGCGGCGCGGCGAACTGGGACGAACTCCTTGCCGAGCAGGACGCCGCGCGGCAGAGCATCGTCGAGCTTTGGACCAGCATCAAAGAGGGGTCGCGATGATCGACGAAGGCGATATGGCACCGGCAATCACCGTCAGCGCAAGCGACGGCAGCAGCACCAACCTGGCCTCACCCGGCGAGTCGCTCGTGCTCTATTTCTACCCCAAGGACGACACGTCCGGCTGCACCCGCGAGGCGCAGGATTTCACGACGCTTGCCGGCGAGTTCAAAAAAGCCGGCGTCAAAGTGATCGGCGTGTCGCGCGACCCGATGAAGAAGCACGACAAGTTCATCGCCAAATACGACCTCGCCGTCCCGCTCGCGTCCGATGAGGACGGCCGCATCTCCGACGCCTTCGGTACCTGGGTCGAAAAGTCGATGTACGGCCGCAAATATATGGGGATGGAGCGCGCGACCTACCTGATTGGAGCCGACGGGCGAGTGCTACGCGTCTGGCGCAAAGTGAAGGTGCCTAACCACGCTCGGGAGGTATTGACGGCTGCACGGGAATCGGCGGCGGCGTAGCGCCGCCGCCGGAGGCGAGATCGCGGATCATCCTCTCCCAGTGCCTGACATTGTCCCATAGCGACTGGACCGGGATCCGCTCGTCCTTGCCGTGGGCGCGCTCGTCGTCGGGCGAGATGCCCCACTGCCCATCGACGCCGTAGACGGGAATGCCGCGCGCGCGGAACTCGAGACCGTCGGTCGCCCCGGCCGACATCGAGGGGATGATCGGCTGATCGGGGAAGCGCGCATGGACCGCGTCCGTATAGGCCTTCACGACGTCGGGCCGCAGCGGTGACACCGGCGTCGGGCGGCCGGCATCGGCCGCCGGCGCGACATCGACCCCGAGGCCGACGACCGCCTTCAGCTCCGCCTCGACCACCTTGGGTTCTACGCCCGGCATGATCCGGCAATTGACGTTCGCCTCGGCAAGCTGCGGCAGCGCATTCGGGGCGTGCCCGCCTTTCAGCATGGTCGCGACGCAGCGGGTGCGGGTCAGGCCGACCTCGAGCGGGTTGGCTTCGATCGCATCCGCGGCCGCGCCGTTGTTCGGATCGGCCAGCCAGGCGCGCATCGCCTGGCCGAGCGGGCTGCCGCCTTCCTGTTTCGCGCGAGCGGCAAAATATTCTCGCGTGGTTTCGTTGAGCATCGGCGTGAAGCGATGGTTTTGCAGCTTCTTGAGCGCGTCAGCGAGCTGGTAAATCGCGTTGTCGGGCCGCGGCCGTGAGCTGTGTCCGCCGGGATTGCGTACCCGGAAGACATAGTCCTGGTACGTCTTTTCCGAGGTTTGCAGGCCGAACCCCATCGGCGTTCCGTCGCGCTTGAACGCGCCCCCGCCGGCGTCGGCGTTGAGCGCGAACTCCGCGTCGGTCCACTTGCGCCATTCGGTCGCGCCCAGTTCGGCGCCCTTGCCCTGCGTCTCCTCGTCGCCGGTGAACAGGATGACGATGTCTCGGTCCGGTTTGAACCCCTCGGCCCTGAGCTTCATCAGCGCGACCATCGAGGGCACGAGCCCGCCTTTGTCGTCGCCGCTGCCGCGGCCGTAGAAATAGCCGTCCTTCTCGACCAGCTTGAACGGGTCGGTGGTCCAGTCGCCTGGCAGCGCCTCGACAACGTCCATGTGCGCGAGGATCAGGATCGGCTTCTTCGCCGGATGCGCCGAGGGCCAGCGCGCGATCAGCGCCGCCGTCTGCGGATCGTTTTGCGATGCATAAGGCAGCACGTGAACGTCGCTCGCGGCCCAGCCGGCCGCCTTCAGCTTCGACGCGAGATAGTTGGCGAGCTTCGGGACGTTGTGGCGGCCGGCTACGGTCGCCGATTCGACCGCGGTCTCGTAAATTTCGCGCGTCGTCTGCTCCCATCTGGCAGGCAGCTGCGGAGCATTGGCCAATGTCGATGGTGGCGGCGAGGTGATCGGTGCCTCGGGCTGCGCGAGCGCCGCGGTCGAAACGAAGGCGAGCAGAATTGCCAGGGATTTGCGCATTGCCGGACTCCGGGAAGTGAGCCGCACAGGCTAATCAGCCGTAGTCATGCGTCAAGCAGCGGTTCCGTGCCCCTCCGCCAGATATTCGGCGCTGCGCATTTCCTCGAGCCGGCTGACGGTGCGCTGGAACTCGAAGCTGCCGTTGCCGGACGGATAGAGTCCCGCCGGCTCGGCGTCGGCGGCGGCGAGCAGCTTGACCTTGTGCTCGTACAGCGCGTCGATCAGCGTCACGAAGCGCGCCGCTTCGTTGCGCATGTCGGGTCCCATGACGGGGATGCCGACCACGATTACGGCATGATAGCGCCGAGCGATGGCGAGATAATCGGCGGCGCCGCGCGGTTCGCCGCACAGCCGCCTGAACGAGAAGACCGCGACCCCCTTTAGGCTCTTGGGGACGTGAAGCCTCCGCCCGCCGCCGAGGTCGATATCCTCCGCCGGCACCTTGGCGCGATCCTCGACGGGATAGTCGGTGAGCTGGAAGAAGGCGCGGCTGAGCGCGGCGGTGGCTTCGGGCCCGTTCGGCACGTGCCACACCTCGACGCCGCTGAGGCGTTCGAGGCGGTAGTCGGTCGGGCCATTGACCTCGACCACCAGCATGCGCCGTTCGATCAGATCGATGAACGGGACGAACAGCTCGCGGTTTAGCCCGTTCTTGTAGAGGTCGCGCGGCGGGCGGTTCGACGTGGTGACCACCTTCACGCCCGCCTCGAGCAATTTGCCAAACAGGCGCGACAGGATCATCGCGTCGGCCGGGTTGGTCACCTGCATTTCGTCGAAGCAAAGGAGCTTTGCTTCGTCGGCAATTTCCTCGGCCACCGGCTCGATCGGGTCGCCCTCGTGACGCTCGCGGATTCTCCGAAGGTGGTCGTGGGTCTCGAGCATGAATTCGTGGAAGTGGACGCGGCGCTTGGGCTCGACGTCGATATGGGCAAAGGCCAGATCCATCAGCATCGACTTGCCGCGCCCGACTCCGCCCCACAGGTAGACACCGGCCAGCCCTTCTTTCCCCGAGCCGAAAAGGCGCGACAACATGCTGCCGCCATTCGCCATCGCGGCGGCGAGCCGGTCGAGCGCGGCAACAGCGCGATCCTGCGCCGCATCGCTCTTCAGCTCATGCGCGGCGATCAGCTCGTCATAGGCCGCGCGCACCGCGCCCGTCATGCCGGCGGGTTGCGCTCGCGGATGCGCTTCAGCGTGCCGCTGAAGCTGTAGCAGGGATGGTCGTTCTGCTTGACGACGCCTTGCAGGAAGGCGTGGCCGCGGGTCTGCTTCACCAGCTCGACATGCGCGTCGAGCGGCGATCCGGGCTTGCCTCGAGCGATGAAATGCGTGGTGAGGTCGAGCGTCACGTAATGGCCGCGCTCCATGCCGGCGCACAGCCCGCCGGCGAACATCGCCATGTCGATGAAGCTCATCACCGAGCCGCCGTGCAGGGATCCGCCCATGTTCATGTGCGCCTCGGTCGGGAACATGCGGCAGATCGCGCGGGCCGGCCCGTCAGGCTTGAACAGCAGCCGCCCGGTGGCCGCGGCAAAGCTTCCTCGGGGGAAATCGCCCCAGCTGTACCATCCCGGATTGTCCGCATCGGGAGTCGCGCCCGCGGGGACGCCCACGTCCTCCATCAGATCCGGCGCTTCGCTCCGATCGTCCATCGGGGCGGCCTAGATGCGCGCTTGATCTTGATCAACTCTTACCCGCGCTAAGCGGCGCGTTCGGCGATCAGCTTCTTTTCCTCGGCGATGGCCTTCGCGGGGTTGAGGCCCTTGGGACAGACGTTGGTGCAGTTCATGATCGTGTGGCAGCGGTAGAGGCGGAACGGGTCTTCGAGCTGGTTCAGGCGCTCGCCCGTCGCCTCGTCGCGGCTGTCGGCGATCCAGCGATAGGCCTGCAGCAGCACCGCGGGGCCGAGATAGCGGTCGGAGTTCCACCAGTAGCTCGGGCAGCTCGTCGTGCAGCAGAAGCACAGGATGCACTCGTACAGGCCGTCGAGCTTTTCGCGGTCTTCGGGCGACTGCAGTCGCTCGCGCGACGGCGCCGGGCTCGATGTCTTCAGCCACGGCTGAATCATCGCATATTGGGCGTAGACGTGGGTCAGGTCGGGGACCAGGTCCTTGACCACCTCCATGTGCGGCAGCGGCGTGATCTGCACATCGCCTTTCAGTTCCTCAATCGGAGTCGTGCATGCGAGGCCGTTGGTGCCTTCCATGTTCATCGCGCACGACCCACAGATGCCTTCGCGGCACGAACGGCGGAAGGTCAGGGTCGGGTCGATCTCGTTCTTGATCTTGATGAGCGCGTCGAGGACCATCGGCCCGCATTTGTCGAGGTCGATCGTGTAGCGGTCGAACCGCGGATTGGCCGCCGTGTCCGGATCGTAGCGGTAGACTTTGAAGGTCCGGAGGCGTTTGCCGTCCTCGGCCTGCCATTCGCGGCCCTTGGTGATCTTGCTGTTCTTCGGAAGCGTGAACTCGGCCAAGCGGAGACTCCTTGCTTGGGCCGAGCCGCTAGCATGGGCGGCGGCGTAAATGGAAGCCTTGGGCTCAGGGATGTTCGAACCCGGTGACGCGCAGGGACAGGCCGCCGCGGCGCGGGTCATGCGCGAAGACGAGCGCCGCGCGCCGTTCGGAGCCGCCGGGCACGTAAGCGAGCGTGACATGGCTGGTTTCGGGCCGACCGGCGATGCTTCCCTCGATTTCGACGCTGGCGGCGGCCTGCGCGGATAGATTGCGCACGTTGATCTCGGCGATGAAAGAATTGCCCTCCGGAAGGATTGCCAGCGGCTCGACGCGCAGAATCGGTGCCTTGTACTCGGCCGGGCTGAACGCTTCCGCGGCGAGCAGGCCGAACATCGCGAGCGCGACGACTCCGCCGACGCCCGCAGCGATCCACTCCAGCAGCGCCGGGCCGGGCGGCGGCTTGTCCTTGCTGCTCTTCTTCTTTCCCAATTTCGGTCCTCAGATGATCAGCCGGGCGATCGCCGCCCCGACAGCGCCGGGGAAAGCGAGCACTGCGACCATGCTTGCGGCCTGGGCGATGCCCGTGCCCTCGATGCGCCCGAAGGTCCACAGCAGGTAGAGGCCGACGATTACGGCGATCGCGTAGCCGACGATGCTGAAGCGGAAGAACAGGCTGAAGAAGCCGGTCGGGCCGGGTGGCTCCTCTTCCCCCTTGAAGCCGACCGCGTAGACGAAACCGTGAAGCAGCAGGATGGATACCGCGACGAGCAGGATGCTGTGCAGCGGGCTCATCCGGAAGGCGATCAGGATCATCTCTTCGGTCGGGGCGACGCTGAAGCCGAGGAACAATGCGCCCGCCATCATCAGGAACAGCTGGCCGGCGTAGGTCGCCCGCTGGCGCTCCTCGTCGCTGCCGACTTCGTCCCTGCTGCCGAGCTGCTTGGCGCCGAGCATGGCGCCGAAGCTCGCCGGCACCGATTGGATCGCCACCTTGCCGACGATCTCGCTCGTGGGCATCGACAGGTCGATGACGGCGAACATCGCCAGCACCGTCAGCGAGGCGAGGGTTGCGATCCCGTACGCGGACAGCGCGTCCATCAGGTCCTGCCACCAGCTCACCGTCGGTTCGAAGCCGGACAGGCGCGAAAGGCCGCCGAGCACCAGGAAATTGACCAGAGCGAACTGGAGCAGCTTGGTCCTGTCGAGGTAGAAGCCGAGCTGCCACATCTCCATCGTCATCAGGATGGGCAGCCCAAAGATGACCGCGCCCGCGAAAGCGCGGCCGAGCCCCTTGGCATAACGCCAGTTCGCCGGAGGGCTCGTGTCCACGACCATGCCGAGGTTGTGGCGGCGCTGGCCGGAGGCTGCAACTAGCGGCGGAGCAGCGCGCTCACCACCTGCTGCACAAGCATCGTGCGCGGGTCGACGCGGTACAGATAGCCATCGCCATAATAATAGCTGCCGTAGGGCTCCAGCCGGTATCGCGTGCGCAGATCGTTGGGGATGCGGTTATAGGCGTAGGGGCTGTACATGCCGGCAGGCAGACGCTGGCCGACGCCGTACATCTTCTTGGCCTGGCCCGGGGGGACGCACGGGATGGCCTTCTTCGCCAGCCCCGGAGGGCAGCCGGCAACACCGTAGCCGTAACCCTTGATGTGGCCGTGACCATGGCCGGGCTTGGCAAGAGCCGGGCCCGCGAAGGCGAACGCCGCAGCGCCCGCGATGACAAATGCAAGTTTCATCATGTCCTCGATTGTATCGCTCGCCGGATGAACGAAGATTGACGCCTTTGGTTACCGCCAAGGCGCCCGGTTGCCCCACCCGCCACTCGGGTTTAGAGCGCCGCCAGCTAGGGTGCCGGTCCTCGGCGCCGCCCAAAGCAGCAGAGGAAGCAGGAGCGCGAATGGCTCGGAAGAAGATCGCCTTGATCGGCGCCGGAATGATCGGCGGAACCCTCGCCCACCTCGCCGCGATGCGCGAGCTCGGCGACATCGTGCTGTTCGACATCGTCGAAGGCGTGCCCGAGGGCAAAGCGCTCGACATCGCCGAGGCGGGGCCGATCGACGACTTCGACGCGAAGCTGAAGGGCACGTCCGATTACGCCGACATCGGGGGGGCCGACGTGTGCATCGTCACCGCCGGCGTGCCGCGAAAGCCCGGGATGAGCCGCGACGACCTGCTCGGCATCAACCTGAAGGTGATGAAGGCGGTCGGCGAGGGGCTGAGGCAACATGCGCCGGGCGCGTTCGTGATCTGTATCACCAACCCATTGGACGCGATGGTGTGGGCGCTGCGCGAATTCTCGGGGCTCCCGCACAACATGGTCGTCGGCATGGCCGGCGTACTCGACAGCGCGCGCTTCCGTCACTTCCTCGCCGAGGAATTCGGCGTGAGCGTCGAGGACGTGACCGCCTTCGTGCTCGGTGGCCATGGCGACACGATGGTGCCGGTGGTCGAATATTCGACCGTCGCGGGCATCCCAATCCCGGACCTCATCAAGATGGGCTGGACGACGCAGGACAAGGTGGACGCGATCGTCAAGCGCACCCGCGGCGGCGGCGGCGAGATCGTCGCGCTCTTGAAGACCGGAAGCGCCTTCTACGCCCCGGCGACCAGCGCGATCGCGATGGCGGAGAGCTTTTTGAAGGACAAGAAGCGCGTGCTGCCCTGCGCGGCGCACCTCACGGGTCAGTATGGAGTCAACGATCTTTACGTCGGCGTTCCGTGCGTGCTCGGGGCTGGCGGGGTCGAGCGCGTCATCGAGATCGAGCTGAACGCCCAGGCGCGCGAGAATTTCGACGCCAGCGTCGACGCGGTGAAGGAGCTGCTCGAGGCCTGCAAGCAGATCGACGAGAGCCTCGCACAAGAGACGGTCGCATGAGCATCCTCGTCGACCGCAACACCAAGGTCATCACCCAGGGGATGACCGGCGAGACCGGCACATTCCATACGCGCCAGGCGCTCGATTACGGCACGCAGATGGTTGGCGGCGTGACGCCGGGGAAGGGCGGCACGACGCACCTCGGCCTGCCGGTCTATGACACCGTCCACGAGGCGGTCACGAAGACGGGCGCCACTGCAAGCGTCATCTACGTCCCGCCGCCGTTCGCCGCGGATTCGATCCTCGAGGCGGTCGACGCCGAGGTGCCGCTGATCGTCACCATTACGGAAGGCATCCCGGTGCTCGACATGGTGCGCGTCAAGCGCGCGCTCTGCGGGTCGAAATCGCGGCTGATCGGTCCCAATTGCCCCGGCGTGCTGACCCCGGAGGAGTGCAAGATCGGCATCATGCCCGCCAACATTTTCAAGAAGGGCAGCGTCGGCATCGTCAGCCGCTCGGGCACGCTCACCTACGAAGCGGTGTTCCAGACCACCAACGAGGGTCTCGGCCAGTCGACCGCGGTCGGCATCGGCGGCGACCCGGTCAAGGGCACCGAGTTCATCGACATCCTCGAAATGTTCCTCGCCGACGACGAGACCCAGTCGA
Source organism: Sphingomonas segetis (assembly GCF_009720245.1). Taxonomy (GTDB): domain Bacteria; phylum Pseudomonadota; class Alphaproteobacteria; order Sphingomonadales; family Sphingomonadaceae; genus Sphingomicrobium; species Sphingomicrobium segetis. The sequence goes on from NZ_WJSQ01000036.1 coordinate 10,455, forward strand.
TCGTGATGATCGGCGAGATCGGCGGCAGCGCCGAGGAAGACGCCGCGCAATTCCTCGCCGACGAGGCGAAGCGGGGGCGCCGCAAGCCGGTCGTCGGCTTCATCGCCGGCCGCACCGCGCCTCCGGGTCGCAGGATGGGCCACGCCGGCGCCATCGTCTCGGGCGGCAAGGGCGACGCCGAATGCAAGATCTCGGCGATGGAAGCAGCTGGAATCACGGTCTCCCCGAGCCCATCTGAGCTCGGCAGGACGCTCAAGGAGTTGCTGGTTTCAGCTTAATCGTTCCCCGGCGAAGGCCGGGGCCCAGGAGCCGAAGGCTGCACAAGCGAGATGGAGAAACCCGGCTACGTCTACATCATGGCCAGCGGAAAGAACGGAACGATCTACATTGGAGTGACCAGCGATCTTGCGAAGCGTGCGTGGGAGCACCGCGAAGGCGTCGTCCCGGGGTTCACCCGCAAATACCGTTGCAAGTTGCTGGTCTGGTTCGAAGCATTCGACGACATTCAGCAAGCCCGTTTGCGCGAGTTGCAGATGAAGGAATGGAAACGAGCGTGGAAGACCAAGCTGATCGAGGAACGGAATCTTGATTGGAATGATCTTTACCCAGGTCTTTTTGGAGTCGGCTCCGCCGACCCTGGACCCCGGCCTTGGCCGGGGAGCGGAGTAGCATGAACGACGCTGTCGGAATCATCGAACGCGAGCCCGGCCCGAGCTGGGAACGGCCGAACTGGCCGATCGAGATTCTCGACGATCTCAACCTCGGCCTCGACCCGACGCAGGCGATGATCGAGACTGTGAGGCAGGCCGCCGGCGACCGCGCGGCCAAGGCCGGCGCCACGGTCGACGAGGTCCGCCGCGCAGCCGACGACAGCATTCGCGCGATGATGCTGATCCGCACCTATCGCGTGCGCGGCCATCTCGCGGCGCGGCTCGACCCGCTCGGCCTCGCGCGGATGGACATCCCGCCCGACCTGACGCCCGCCTGGCACGGCTTCACCAACGCCGACCTCGACCGGCCGATCTGGATCGGCGGCACGCTCGGGTTCGAGACCGCGACCGTACGCGAGATGCTGGAGGTGCTGCAGGAGACCTACTGCGGGCACATCGGCTTCGAATATATGCACATCTCGGACGTCGAGGAGCGGCGCTTCATCCAGGATCGGATCGAGAGCGCCGAGGACACCGTGCAGTTCACGCCCGAGGGCAAGCAGTCGATCCTCGCCAAGGTGATCCAGGCCGAGCAGTGGGAGAAATTCCTCGCGCGCAAATATGTCGGCACCAAGCGCTTCGGCCTCGACGGGGGCGAGAGCGCGGTCCCCGCGCTCGAGGCGGTGATCAAATATGGCGGGCTGAGCGGGGTTGAGGAGATCGACATCGGAATGGCCCATCGTGGCCGGCTGAACATCCTCACCAACGTCATGGGCAAGCCGTACCGAGCGCTGTTCCACGAGTTCGCGGGCGGCGCGACCAACCCCGCCGACGTCGGCGGCTCGGGCGACGTGAAATATCACCTCGGCACCTCGTCAGACCGCGAGTTCGACGGGATCAAGGTGCACTTGTCGCTGCTTCCCAATCCGTCGCATCTCGAGGCAGTCGACCCCGTCGTGCTCGGCAAGACGCGTGCGGTGCAGAACATCAAGGGGGACCCCCACGGCGACAAGGTGCTGCCGATGTTGCTCCACGGCGACGCAGCCTTCGCCGGCCAGGGCGTCGTGTGGGAATGCCTGAGCTTCTCGGGACTTCCCGGCTACGGCACCGGGGGCACGATCCATTTCATCATCAACAACCAGATCGGCTTCACGACGAGCCCTCAGTACGGGCGATCCTCGCCTTATCCGTCGGACGTGGCGAAAGGCGTCCAGGCGCCGATCCTGCACGTCAACGGCGACGATCCCGAAGCGGTCACCTTCTGCTGCAAGATGGCGACCGAGTTCCGCCAGCGCTTCAACCGCGATGTCGTCATCGACATGTGGTGCTACCGCCGCTTCGGCCACAACGAAGGCGACGAGCCGAGCTTCACCCAGCCCCAGATGTACGCGGAGATCAGGAAGCACCCGCCGATCAGCGAAACGTACGGCAAGAGGCTCGTCGACGAGGGCGTGGTCGACCCGGCGTGGATCGACAGGACGGCCAGCGACTACGTCGCTCATCTCGAGGAGGAGTTCGAGGCGGCCGCCTCGTATCTCCCGAATAAGGCCGACTGGTTCGAAGGTCGCTGGGCAGGGCTCGCGCGCCCCGCTGAACCGGTGCTCGGGCGGCGCAACATCGACACGGCGATCAACGACGAGGAGTTCGAGTATCTCGGGAAGATCCTGACCACGGTCCCCGAGGGTGTCCATATCCACAAGACGCTGCAGCGCATCCTCGACGCCAAGAAGCAGATGTTCGAAACCGGCGAGGGCTTCGACTGGGCGACGGCCGAAGCGCTCGCGTTCGGCAGCCTCATCGCCGAAGGCAATGGCGTCCGCCTGTCCGGCCAGGACAGCGGCCGCGGCACATTCAGCCAGCGCCACGCGGTCTGGGTCGACCAGCAGAGCGGCGAGAAATATATCCCGCTCTGCCACGTCGACTCAGATTCCGGCGACGGCCGCTTCGAGGTGCGCGACAGCCCGCTGTCTGAGTTCGGCGTGCTCGGCTTCGAATATGGCTATTCGCTCGCCGACCCGAAGACCCTGGTGCTGTGGGAAGCGCAGTTCGGCGATTTCGCGAATGGCGCGCAGAGCATCATCGACCAGTTCATCGCCGCCGGCGAAGCGAAATGGCTGCGCGCGAGCGGCCTCGTCATGCTGCTCCCGCACGGTTACGAAGGCCAGGGTCCCGAGCACAGCTCGGCTCGGCTCGAGCGCTATCTGCAGCTCTGCGCCGAGGACAATCTCCAGGTCGCCAACTGCACCACGCCGGCCAATTATTTCCACATCCTTCGGCGCCAGATGAGGCGCGGTTTCCGCAAGCCGCTGATCCTGATGACTCCGAAGTCCCTGCTCCGAAACAAGCACGCGGTCTCGAGCATCGAGGACTTCACCGGCGAGAGCCATTTCAAGCGGATCATGTCCGACCTCAATCCGCCGGCCGAAGGCGAGACCCAGCGGTTGGTGCTGTGCTCGGGCAAGCTCGGCTACGAGCTGATCGAGGCCCGCGACGAGGCGGGCGACCTCGGCGTCGAGGTGGTCCGCATCGAACAACTCTATCCGTTCCCGTCCGAGCCTCTGGTGAAGCGCCTCAAAGCGATGCCCAAGCTCAAGGAGGTGGTGTGGACGCAGGAGGAGCCGCGCAACAACGGCGGCTGGTTCTTCGTCGAGCCGTTGCTCGAGCAATGCCTCGCCGAGGCGGGCTTCGCCGGAATGCGTTCGCAGTTCGCCGGCCGCGATGCCGCCGCTTCGCCGGCGACGGGACTCGCCAAGCGGCATGCGGCGGAGCAGGCGGCCTTGATTGCGGCGGCGCTCGGCCATAGCAGCCGGGCGACAAGCTCCGCGGTTGCGGCGCAATAAAGGATAGACATGGCCACCGACGTCCAGGTCCCCGCGCTCGGGGAATCGATCACCGAGGGAACGCTCGCGCAGTGGCTCAAGAAGCCTGGCGAAGCGGTCAAGGCGGACGAGCCGATCGCCAGCCTCGAAACCGACAAGGTCAGCGTCGAAGTGCCCTCGCCGGTTGCCGGCGTGCTGACCGAGCAGGTCGTCAAGGAAGGCGACAATGTCGCCGTCGGCGCGGTGATCGCGCGCATCGACGAAGGCGGGACAGCGGCGGCGGCTCCCGCAACGGAACAGGCTGCGGCGGCGGCGGCGACCAATCCGCCAGGCGCAGGCGAAACGCCGGCGCTCAAGGCAGATTCGACTGCGCCCGCCGCGGAAGTCGAAGAAGATCACGTGACGACGCTATCGCCGGCGGTACGCCGCGCGGTGCTCGAATACCACGTCGACCCGACGAAGATCAGGGGCACGGGGAAGGACGGGCGGCTCACCAAGGACGACGTGATCGCCGCTGCGGAAGCGCAGAAAGCCAGTACCCCGGCGAAGGCCGGGGCCCAGGAGGCGCAGCCTTCCGCTCAATCGGGCGCAGCACCGCCTTCCGAGCCTGGGCCCCGGCCTGCGCCGGGGGACAGGAAAGAAGAACGCGTCAAGATGTCGCGGCTTCGCCAGACGATCGCCAAGCGCCTCAAGGACGCGCAGAACACCGCCGCCATGTTGACGACATTCAACGACGTCGACATGAGCGCGGTGATCGAGGCGCGCAGCCGCTACAAGGATCTGTTCGAGAAGAAGCACGGCATTCGCCTCGGCTTCATGGCCTTCTTCGTGAAGGCCTGCGCGCTCGCGGCCCGGGACGTGCCCTCGGTCAACGCCAGCCTCGAAGGCGACGAGATCGTCTATCGCGACTATTTCGACGTCTCGATCGCCGTCTCAGCGCCTAAGGGCCTGGTGGTGCCCGTCGTCCGCAACGCCGAGGCGATGAGCTTCGCGGAGATCGAGAAGACCATCGCCGGCTATGGCAAGAAGGCGAAGGAAGGGACGCTGACCATCGACGAGATGACCGGCGGGACCTTCACCATATCCAACGGCGGCGTGTTCGGGTCGCTGCTGTCGACTCCGATCATCAACCCGCCGCAGTCGGCGGTGCTCGGCATGCACCGGATCGAGGAGCGGCCGGTGGTCAGGGACGGCCAGATTGTCGCCCGCCCGATGATGTACCTGGCTCTGTCCTACGATCACCGGCTGGTCGACGGCCGCGAGGCGGTGACTTTCCTGGTGCGCGTCAAGGAAGCGATCGAGGACCCGACGCGGCTTTTGATCGATCTCTAACCAACATCGTCATTCCCGCGAAAGCGGGAACCCAGTTTTCTTTTCTGCTGGGTCCCCGCTTTCGCGGGGATGACGAAGGGGAATATGATGGCTGACAATTACGATTTCGACGTCCTGGTGATCGGCAGCGGCCCCGGCGGCTATGTCGCCGCAATCCGCGCCGCGCAGCTCGGGCTCAAGACCGCCTGCGCCGAGAGCGGCGAGACACTCGGCGGCACCTGCCTCAACGTCGGCTGCATCCCGTCCAAGGCGCTGCTCCACGCTTCCGAGCTGTTCGAGGAAGCGCATGACGGCACGCTCGCCAAGTGGGGGGTGAAGCCGGTCAGTGTCGAGCTCGACCTGGAGCAGATGCACGCAACGCGGCTCGATGCGGTCAAGGGCCTCACCCAGGGCATCGAATTCCTGTTCAAGAAGAACAAGATCGAATGGCTGAAAGGCCGCGCGAGCTTCGTCGATCCGCACACCGTCGAAGTCGCCGGGCGCAAGGTGAGCGCGAAGAACATTGTCATCGCGACCGGCTCGTCGGTCACGCCTCTGCCCGGCATTACCGTCGACCAAGAGCGCATCGTCGATTCCACGGGCGCACTGGAATTGGCGGAAGTCCCAAAACGCATGGTCGTCATCGGCGGCGGCGTGATCGGGCTCGAGCTCGGGTCGGTGTGGCGGCGGCTTGGGGCGGAGGTCACGGTCGTCGAGTTCCTCGACCAGATCCTGCCCGGCTTCGACGGCGACGTCCGCAAGGAAGCCAACAAGATCTTCAAGAAGCAAGGCTTTGAGTTCCGCCTGTCGACCAAAGTGACCAAGGCCGAGCGCAAGGGCGATATCGTCACGCTCACCGTCGAGCCCGCCAATGGCGGCGCGGCGGAAACGCTCGAGGCGGACGTCGTGCTCGTCTCCATCGGCCGGCGTCCCAACACTGAAGGCCTTGGGCTCGACAAGAGTGGAGTGCAGCCCAATCAGCGCGGCCAGATCGAGACCGACCACGAATTCCGCACCAAGGTGCCGGGTATCTGGGCGATCGGCGACGTGATTCCCGGCCCGATGCTGGCGCACAAGGCCGAAGACGAGGGCATCGCCGTCGCGGAGAACATCGCCGGACAGACCGGAATCGTGAACCACGATGTGATCCCGTCCGTGGTCTACACCATGCCCGAGATCGCCGGCGTCGGCCTCACCGAGGAAGAAGCGAAGCAGGGCGGCGAGATCAAGGTTGGGAAATTTCCCATGCTCGCCAACAGCCGCGCCAAGACGAACCGGGAGCCCGAAGGCTTCGTCAAGGTCATCGCCGACGCCAAGAGCGACCGCGTGCTCGGCGTATGGATCATCGCCTCGGTCGCGGGCACGATGATCGCCGAAGCCGCGCTGGCGATGGAGTTCGGCGCGACATCCGAGGACATCGCCTACACCTGCCACGCCCACCCGACGCACAGCGAGGCGCTCAAGGAAGCGGCGATGGCGGTGACCGGGAAGCCGATTCATATTTGACGAGTGCAACTCGTCACTCCGGACTTGATCCGGGGCCTGCCGGCTCAAGGCCGGGATGACGAGTAGGGCACCGGCTCAGACGGCCTGCTGGTCCGCGGCGCCAGCTCCCTCTCCCACAGCCCGACGTCGAGCCACTCGCCCAACTTGTAGCCGACCTGCCGGTACGTCCCGGTGTGGAAGAAGCCGAGCTTCTCGTGGAGGCGGATACTGGCCTCGTTGGGCAGCGTGATTGCCGCAATCGCGGCGACATAGCCCTGCCGGCTCAGCGTCTCGATCAGCGGCGTCAGCAGCGCCGTTCCGACGCCGCGCCCGTGCGCCTCGGCGGCGAGATAAATGCCGGTTTCCACCGTCCAGCGGTAGGCGGGCCGAGTCCGAAAAGGAGCGCTGCTGGCAAAGCCGAGCAGCGCGCCGTCTTCCTCCGCCACGAACCAGGGATGGAATCCCGGCCTCTCGCCGCGCACGCGCCACGCCATCTCGGCGCCGTCGGGCGGCGCTTCCTCGAAACTGATCCTGCTCTCTGCGACGTACGGCCGGTAAATGGCCGCAATCGGCGCCGCGTCCTGCGCCCCGGCAAGCCTGACTAGGACAGCCATCCCTTGATCAGCTCGAGCAGGCTGAGGTCGCGGGTGTCGAGCCGCGCGGGTGCGACCGGCGGGCAGGCGAGGCAGCGCGCCTGGATGCTCGGGCCGGTGAGGATCGAGCGGACCTCGGCAATCATCGCGCCGAGCTGCTGCCGCGGCGCGCGGGCGAGCGATGCGAAGGCGTCCTCGGGCACCGCACTGTCGTCGCTCTGCTCGCTCGCGAGCGCTTCGAGCAGCTCCTGCTTGAAGCTCTTCGGCGGCTCGAGGTAGCGCACGGAGCGCTCGTCGCCCAGGTTCGCGAGTTGCGCCGCCTTGGCGACCGCCTCGTCGATTCCGCCGAAGCCGTCGACGAGGCCGAGCTGGTGCGCGGTGCCGCCGTCCCACACGCGGCCCTGCGCGATCGCGTCGACCTGTTGCGGGGTCTTGTGCCGCGCCTCGGCGACGATCGCGAGGAAGCGGCCGTACATCGAGTTGACGCCGGTCTGGATCAGCTGGTCGGCCTCGGGTGACGGCCCCTTGAACAGGTCTGGCTCGCCAGACAGCGGAGTCGTCTTGACGCCATCGGCGCCGATTCCGAGCTTTTTCAGCGTCCCCTCGAAGCTCGGGATGATTCCGAACACGCCGATCGAGCCGGTGATCGTCGACGGCTCGGCATAGATGAAATTGGCCGGTGTCGAGACCCAGTAGCCGCCCGACGCGGCGACGCTGCCCATCGACACGACGACCGGGATCTTCTTCGCCTTGGCCTCGAGCAGCGCCTGCCGAATCCGCTCGGACGCGAGGACCGAACCGCCGGGGCTGTCGACCCTCACCACCAGCGCCTTGATTCCGTCCTTGACCCCGTCCTCGATCTCCTGCGCGATCGTGTCGCCGCCGGCGGTGCCCGGGCCGGCTTTGCCGTCGACGATCATGCCGGCGATGGTCACGATCCCGATCGGGCCCTTGGGCTTCTGGTCGACGACGTCCGAGACATAGGAGGCGAGCTCAATGCGCGCGAAGCTGCCGCTCTCTCCGTCCGCCTTGCCGTCCTTGCCGCCGAGCTGCGCCAGCCGGTCCTCGAACTGTCGGCGGGTCCCGATATGATCGACGAAGCCATTGGCGAGCGCGGCCTTGGCCATGTCGCCGCCGGCCGCCGCCACGGCGCCGTTCATGTCCTTGAGGAACAGGTCGATATTCGCCTTCGGCCGCGACTTCCCGATTTCGTTTCGCCAACTCTCGAGCGTCGCCTGGTCGAGCGCCATGTAGTTCTGCTTGGCTTCGGGCGACATGTCGTTGCGGATGAACGGCTCGACAGCCGACTTGTAGGTGCCGACGCGATAGACGTTAGCCGTCACCCCGAGCTTGTCGAGCAAGCCCTTGAAATAGAGATTGCTTCCGCCCGGCCCGGCGATCAGCACCGCGCCAAGCGGGTTGAGCCAGATTTCGGACGCGGCCGAGGCGAGCGCATAACTGTCGTCGCTGTAGCCGACGCCGTAGGCGACGACCGGCTTGCCCGACGCGCGAAGCGCACGGACTGCCTCGGCGAGGTCGCCGATGGTCGTCTGCCCGCCACCGGTGAAGCCGTCGAGGTCGAGCGCGACCGCCTTGACGCGGTCGTCGGTGCGCGCCTTTTCGAGCGCCTGGACGAGGTCGCGCAGGCGATATTCGCCGAGGCGATTGCCGCTGGCGACGTCCGACCAGCTCGCCCGCGAGGGCTGCTCGACCACGCTGCCGTTGAGGTTGAGGTCGAGCACGCCGGCGTGGATCGGCGCCGGCCGCGCCGACAGCACGCTGTACAGCCCGGCGAAGAACAGCAGCATCAGGATCAGGACCAGCGCGTCCTTGATCCCGACCAGCAGCTTCCAGATTGCGTGCACGAACTTCATTGGGGTCCCTCGAAGATTTGCGCGGGTTGCTAGCGTAGAACGCCCGCCATTGCGACTCCGGTCGCCACCCAGAACTCATCGGGGCAGAGCATTGCGATTGCTTCGTCGCTCTGCTCCTCGCAATGACTAACGATGAACCGCGGGGCAAGGATTTCACAGGCGGACCGGAACAGCCCGTGGTTCACCGAGCTGCGCGCGACGATGGCGCTCGCCTGGCCCCTGATCCTCGCCAACGTGACCCAGCAGGCGATCCAGGCGACCGACGTGCTGCTGATGGGGCGGCTCGGTCCAACCCAGCTCGCCGCGGCGACGCTCGCGCTCAACCTGACCTTCACTTTCAACCTGTTCATGCTCGGCCTCCTGACCGCTTCGTCGCCGATGATGGCGACGGCGCTGGGGCAGCGTTCCAACGCGGTCCGCGACGTCCGGCGGACGTTCCGCGCCGGTCTGTGGCTGCTGGTCGTCTTCCTTCCGCCCTACTGGCTGGTGCTGTGGCACATCGGCTGGCTGATGCAGGCCTTTGGAGAGTCGGCGGAACTCGCCGCCCAGGGCCAGAGCTTCATGCGCACCTACATGTGGTGCACCGCGCCGTGGCTGCTGTTCCAGCTGCTGCGCAATTTCGTCTCCGCGCTCGAGCGGCCGCGCGTGGTGCTGTGGCTCAGCCTTGCCGGGATCGCGCTCAACGCGGTGCTCAGCTGGTCACTGATTTTCGGCCGCCTGGGACTGCCGGCGCTGGGGCTGCCGGGCGGCGGGGTCGGCAGCACGCTCACCTGGCTGATCATTTGCGGCGCGCTCATCCTGATCACCGTTCGCGAGCGGCGCTTCCGTCGCTTCCACCTTTTCGGCAATTTCTGGAGGTTCGATGCGCAGCGCACCAGGGCGATGGTCCGCCTCGGTTGGCCCATCGGGATCACCATGGCGCTGGAGATGGGCGTGTTCGCGCTGGCCGCTTACTTCATGGGCTGGATCGGCGCTCCGGCTGTGGCTGCGCATGCCGTCGCGCTGCAGGTCGCGGCGCTCACGTTCATGGTGCCGCTCGGCCTGGGGCAGGCGGCGACGGTGCGCGTCGGCCTTGCCCTCGGCCGCCG
>NZ_WJSQ01000037.1 GCF_009720245.1 Sphingomonas segetis
GCCAGCAGGTGCGGGATGTCGTCGTACATGCTCAATTCGAGCATCTTCGGGTCGATCATGATCAGTTTGCACTGGTCGGGGCCGTATCGGTAGAGCAGCGACAGGATCATGCAATTGAGGCCGGCCGTCTTGCCCGACGCGGGCGCGACATCGGAGGCGAACGCAACGTCAACTTCCGCATCGTGGGCGATCGCGCGGGCTGCTCCGGCGAGCACCCGGCGGAAGATGTCGATTCTGTCCGCCACGCGCTGGACCTCGGCTAGGCCTTCCCCACCACGCTCTCGGGCAGATCCTCGCCGAACACGCGCTGGTAATATTCGGCGATCAGCGGCCGTTCGGCTTCGTCGCACTTGTTGAGGAAGCTGACCCGAAAGGCGTAGCCGACGTCGCCAAAGATGTGCGCGTTCTGCGACCAGCTGATCACCGTCCGCGGGCTCATCACGGTCGAGATATCGCCGTTGATGAAGCCCTGCCGCGACAGCTCGGCGACCTTGATCATCTTCTCGACGATCGCCTTGCCGTTCGGGTCGTCATATTCGCCCGACTTGGCGAGCACGATCTGCGCCTCGACCGCAGCGGGCAGATAGTTGAGCGTCGTGACGATGTTCCAGCGGTCCATCTGACCCTGATTGATCGCCTGGGTGCCGTGATAGAGGCCGGTCGTATCGCCGAGGCCCACCGTGTTGGTGGTCGCGAACAGGCGGAACCACGGATTGGGTCGGATGACGCGGTTCTGGTCGAGCAGGGTCAGCTTGCCCTCCGCCTCGAGCACGCGCTGGATGACGAACATCACGTCGGGACGGCCGGCGTCATATTCGTCGAACACCAGCGCGACCGGGTGCTGAAGGGCCCAGGGAAGCAGTCCCTCGCGGAACTCTGTCACCTGCTGGCCGTCGCGCAGCACGATCGCGTCGCGGCCGACGAGGTCGATGCGGCTGATGTGCGCGTCGAGGTTGATGCGGATCATCGGCCATTTGAGCCGCGCGGCGACCTGCTCGATATGGGTCGACTTGCCGGTGCCGTGATAGCCCTGGACCATTACGCGGCGGTTCCTCGCGAAACCTGCGCAAATGGCGAGCGTGGTGTTGGGGTCGAAGACGTAGGTCGGGTCGAGGTCGGGCACGCGCTCGTCGGCTTCGCTGAAGGCCGGCACCTCCATGTCCGAATCGACGCCGAATGCCTCGCGCACCTTCACGATCCTGTCGGGCGAGGCCATCAGCGTCTCCGCGCGGCTTTCGGGATCTGCGTTGGGGAGGTCGGTCATCGTGCTTGCCTTAGGTGAAGCGCGGTCGCGCCTCAATGTTCAGCCAATTTTTGGCGGAAGCGGGAAGAGCGTGCGAAAACGCTTTGCGAGCGCCATGTCTCCCTCGACGTCGATTGTTTCAAGAGGTGCGCCGCCGTGGATCACTGCGGCGATGGCGCTAGGGGCGCCGGTGAAGACCACGTCGCAGTCATGCACCTCTCCGCGCTCTACCTGCAGACGGCCGCGGTGGAGCGTCGTGACGTAATCGGCCTCGCCGAACCGGAAGCCGACCCGCGCGTCGAGGCCGTCCGCAAGCTCCGGGGAAAGCAAAGTCTGAAGCGACATGATCACGGACACGTGGCTCATCCTGAGCGTCGGATCGTGGAGCGGACTGCGCGCAGCCCAGCGCCCGAGCGCGGCGATCGTCGGCACCGCTTCCAGACCCCATTCACTCGCCTCATAGACCTGGACGGACGCGGGCGGCGGGAGCCGCACCTTGCGCACGAGCCCGCGAGACTCGAGCTCGGTCAGCCGCTGGGTGAGCACATTGGCGCTGATCCCCTGGAGGTCGGCCTTCAGTTCGGAGAAGCGGCGCGGGCCGTAGGCAAGCTCGCGAAGCACCAGCATAGCCCAACGCTCGCCGAGCAATTCGAGCGCATGCGCAAGGCCGCACGCGTCGTCGAAGCGCCGTTTTTCCTCCTTTTGCCGATGCTTAGTAGTTTTTTCTAACTTCATGGTTGCAATTTATAACTTGGGTCGGCAAAAAGCAAGCGAATCGAGTCGGAACAGGAGGGACAGATGAGCCGCATGATCTTCGTGAACCTGCCGGTGAGCGACCTGCAGAAATCGCGCGCTTTCCTCGAAGTGCTCGGCGCGGTGAACGAGCCCAGGTTCACCGATGACACGGCGGCGTGCATGACGTTCAGCGACACGATCCATGTGATGATCCTGACGCACGACAAGTTCCGCCAGTTCACGCCGCGCCCGATCGCCGATGCGAACAGCGCCAGCGAAGTACTGATCTGCCTGTCCGCCGACAGCCGCGAATCGGTCGATACGGCTGTCGAGCGCGCCGAAGCGATCGGCGGCACTGCTGATCCGGCGCCCAAACAGGATTATGGGGTCATGTACGGGCGCAGCGTCGCCGATCCGGACGGCCACATTTTTGAGATCATGTGGATGGACCCGGCCGCTGCCCAGCGCGGCGCCGAGGCCGTCCAGGAAGCCCTCGGCACGGCAATCTGAGGGGAGCGCGAGCAATGCCGATCAACCCCAATGCCGACATCGAGGTCACCGCATTTAGCTGGGTGCCTGAAGGCGCCCAGGGTTTCGTCAAGGATCTGCGGATTCGCTGGGCGCTGGAGGAGGCGGGGCTCGATTATCGTGTCCGGCTGATCGGGCTAGAGCGGCCCGCCGGCTATCGCGACGACCAGCCGTTCGACCAGGTGCCGTGCTTCCGCGACGACGCCGTCCATATTTTCGAGAGCGGCGCGATCCTCCAATATGTCGGCGAGAAGAGCGAGGCTCTCCTTCCGCGCGATCCGCAGGGCAAATATGCCGCGATCCAATGGACCTATGCGGCGCTCAACAGCGTCGAGCCCTTCGTGCAGCACCGAGTGCTGCTCGACGTCGTCTGGGCCGATCAGGAATGGGCGGAGCCGAGCAAGCCGACGGCCGACGCGCTCGCCCGGCTGAGGCTGGCGCAACTGTCCGACCGTCTCGGCGACAAGCAGTGGCTGGAAGGCGAGCGGTTCACGATCGGGGATCTCGTCATGGTCACCGTCTTGCGCCTGGCGGACCGTGGCCGGCTCCTCGCCGACACGCCCAACCTTTCCGAATATGTGAAGCGTGGTGAAGCGCGCCCGGCATTCCGGCGCGCGCTCGAAGACCAGCTCGCGGCGTTCCGCGAGCACGAACCGCAAGGAGTTGCAGCATGACCTATTTCGAAGGATTCATCGTGCCCGTGCCGGAGGCGAACAAGGCCGCCTATCAGGAGCATGCCACCAGGTTTGCGCCGCTCGTCGCGAACGTCGGCGTTCGGAGGATGGTCGAGTCATGGGACAGCGACGTCCCCGAAGGCAAGGTCACCGACTTCCGCAAGGCGGTCGATGCCAGGCCGGACGAGAAGATCGTCTTCTCCTGGTTCGAATATCCGGACCGGGCGGCGCGCGATGCCGCCAACGAGAAGTTCATGAGCGATCCGGCCATGGAAGAAATGGGCAAGGACATGCCGTTCGACGGCAAGCGCATGATCATGGGCGGCTTCGACTCGATCGTCGAGGAAGGCACGGCCGGCGGCAGCTACACCGATGGATTCGTGGTCCCGGTCCCCGAAGGCAAGCGCGACGCCTACCGCGAGCTTGCATCCAAGATGGCCAAGGTGTTCCGCCAGCACGGCGCGGCGCGGGTCATCGAAGCGATTGCGGACGACGTGAACCACGGCAAGGTCACCGATTTCTATCGCGCCGTGAAGGCGGAGGACGGCGAGACGGTCGTCTTCTCCTTCATCGAATGGCCCGACAAGGCGACGCGCGACGAAGCCTGGAAGGCGATCATGGCCGATGAGAGCCTGAAGCCGGAAGGCCAGATGCCTTTCGCCGGGCAGCGCATGTTCTGGGGCGGCTTCGACAAGATCCTCGACAGCGCGCAGCAGCAGGCAGCCGCGTCGCAAGGGTCCCCGATCACCGCCTGATCGGCGCGTTCACAGTTCAGGAACGAAGGAGATCGAACCATGTCTGACGTTCGAGAGGCGTCCGCGCCTGCGGCGAACCAGGAGAACCGCACCGGCCCGAACCCGGCCGGCGACTTCATCTGGTACGAGCTGATGACCACCGACGCGCAGGGCGCGAAAGCCTTCTACGACGCGGTCGTCGGCTGGAATTTCGGCGAGGGCGCCGAAGAATATCAAGGCTACCGCATGATCAACACGCGCGACGGCGGCATGGCGGGGGGCGTGATGCCGCTCACCGCGGAGATGCAGCAGCATGGCGCACGTCCGACCTGGCTCGGCTACCTCAATGTCGGCGACGTCGACTCGAAAGTGGCCGAGATCGAGGCCGCCGGCGGCAAGGCGCTGATGGGCCCGACGGACATCCCCAGCGTCGGCCGCATCGCGATGGTCGCCGACCCGCAGGGCGCGCCCTTCTACGTGATGAAGCCGATTCCGCCGGCCGGACGCGAGAACGAGCCGAGCACGGTCTTTTCGCCCACCGACCAGGGCCGCTGCGCGTGGAACGAGCTGTCGACCAGCGACCCGGTCGCCGCGCGGCGGTTCTACGGCGAGCAGTTCGGCTGGACCACTGACAATTTCATGCCGATGGGCGAGCATGGCGAATATCGTTTCATCGACCACCAGGGCCTGACCCTCGGCGCCATCTCCGGAACGATGGGCGCACAGCATCCGCACTGGCGCTTCTACTTCCGCGTGCCGTCCGTCGGACGGGCGAAGGAAATGGCTGAGGCTAATGGCGGCACCATCGTCATGGGGCCGATGGAAGTCCCCGGCGGCGACCATATCGTCGTCGGCGTGGATCCGCAGGGCGCCGAGTTCGCCCTCGTCGGCAAGGCTTGAGGGAGGACGGCATGAGCAACGAGATGATCACCTGCCTGTGGTTCGACAAAGGCGAGGCGCGTCGGGCGGCAGAGTTCTATGCATCGGTTTTCCCGGACACGCATGTCGGCGCGGCACATGCCGCGCCGTCGGACTTCCCCAGCGGCCAGGAGGACGACGAGCTCACCGTGGAATTCACCCTCCTCGGCCGCCCCTTCGTGGGGCTCAACGGCGGGCCAAACTTCAAACCCAATCAATCGATCAGCTTCATGGTGCTTACCGAAGACCAGGAGGAAACCGACCGATACTGGAATGCGATCACTGGAAACGGCGGCGAGGAAAGCGCGTGCGGCTGGTGCAAGGACAAGTGGGGCTATTCATGGCAGATCACGCCGCGCGTGCTGCTCGAAGCGACCACCAGCCCCGACAAGGCGGTCGCCAAGCGCGCCTTCGAGGCGATGATGGACATGGGCAAGATCGACGTCGCGAAGATCAAGGCCGCCGTCGAAGGAGTGGACGCGTGAGCTACGATCTTTCGGTCGAGCGTCGCATCGACGCGCCGCCGTCCCGGGTGTGGCAGATCATGACCGACCGCACCACCGAATGGTGGTGCCCTAAGCCGTGGACGACCACGATCGACAAGCTCGAATGGCGTCCGGGCGCGGCGTTCCACCTGATCATGCGCGGCCCCAACGGCGAGGCCGACTGCCAAAGCGAGGATAGCGTCGGCGGCGTTCTCCTGGAGTTCGAACCGGGGCGCCGCTTCGCCTTCACCGACGCCTTTTCGGCGGGCTGGAAGCCGCAAACGCCCTTCATGGTCGGGATTTTCGAAATCGAATCGGATGGCGACGGCACCCTTTACCGCGGGACCGCGCGGCACTGGACGCACGAAGCCATGGAAAAGCACCGCGCCATGGGGTTCGAGCAAGGCTGGGGCGCGGTCGCCGAGCAGCTCGCCGGGCTCGCCGAAGCTGTGCCCGCCGATGCGTAAGCTGACCGGCGCCGCCTTCGTGTCGCTCGATGGCGTGATGCAGGCGCCCGGCGGCCCGGACGAGGACCCGACGAGCGACTTCCGCTTCGGCGGCTGGGTCCCGCCTCACTGGGGTGAGGACATGGGTCCTTTCGAGGGCATCATCACCAGCGAGTACGACCTGCTGCTGGGCAAACGGACCTACGACATCTTCTCGGCATACTGGCCTTACAATCTCGACAATCCGATCGGCGAGAAATTCCAGCGGATCGACAAATATGTGCTCACCCATTCGGATGAGCCGCTCACCTGGGACAACAGCAGCAGGCTGTCGGGCGATACCGCGCAAGCCGTCGCCGAGCTCAAGAGGAGCGACGGCCGCGACCTTCTGATCCAGGGCAGCAGCACGCTCTACCCGCCCCTGCTCTCCGCCCGATTGGTCGACCGGCTTGTCCTCATCACCTTCCCGGTCGTGCTCGGGACGGGCAAACGGCTGATCGACGGTCCGGAAAAGGCCGGGGAGCTGAGGCTCCTTGATCACTTTGTTTCGCCGAAGGGCGTCGTGATTACGACCTACGAACCGGCGGGCGATGTTCGGACCGGCACGTTCGAGACGAAGGAGCCTAGCGAGGCGGAGCTGGAGCGTCGTGAGAAGATCCGGGAGGGCTCCTGGTGATGCTGACGCTCTTCGGCCACCCCTTTTCGTCCTACACCTGGAAGGTGCTGATCCCGCTGTACGCGGACGGAACCGAGTTCGAATTTCGTCAGGTTCCCGAGAACCAGGATAATTACGCCGAGCTCAAACAGATATGGCCCTTCGGCAGGTTCCCGTTGCTCCTCGACAACGATGAGGCGGTGATCGAGACGACCTGCATCATCGAGCATCTCCAGGCGCATCATCCGGGACGCAACACGTGGATTCCCGACGGCGAGCTAGGCCGCCGAGTCCGTTTCCTCGATCGCTTCTTCGACCTCTACGTCCAGGGCAACATGCAGCCTGCGGTGAACCAAGCGCTCAGACCCGAAGGAATGGGCGACGCCTATGGTGCCGAGCAGGGACGCAAAAACCTGCACGTCGCTTACGATTGGCTTGAAGCGAACTTGCCGGATGGCGCGTGGGTCGCCGGCGACACGTTCACGCTCGCCGATTGCGCCGCCGCACCCGCGCTCTTTTACGCCGACTGGGTTGAGGAGATCGGCGATGGTCGCCCGAAGCTCAAAGCTTATCGTAGGCGGCTATTGGCGCATCCACAGGTAGCGCGAGTGGTCGACGACGCGCGGCCGTACCGCCCCTATTTCCCTCTCGGAGCGCCGGACCGCGACTAAGCGAACGCCGCCGACTTTCTCAGCAGCTGATAGGCCTCGATCACCGCGGTGAGCCGCGCTTCGTGCGATCGGTCGCCGCCGTTCTTGTCCGGATGGTAGCGGCGGACAAGGGTCGAATAGGTCTGGCGCAGCGCATGGCGGTCGACGTCGTCGCCAAGGCCGAGCACCGACAATGCCTGCAGCTCGGGCTTGTTGAAGCGCGATGGCCGAGCCGCTTCACGCACGCGTCCGAACCGCCCCGAGATGGCATCGAGCGGGTCGGCGAAGTCGCTCCACCTGGGCGGCGGGTCGGCGCCGTTGGCGGCGAAGCGGCGGCTCGGCCGATCCCAGCCGGCGAGCGGGTGCTGCGCGCGGGTGATCTCGTCGGTGCTCATCCCCTGAAAGAAGTTGTACTTGGCGTTGTGCTCGCGGACGTGGTCGAGACACAGGAAACGCCACGCGCCCGGCCCGTCGAAATTGGCCGGCTGGAGCGGTGCCTTGAACTCGCCGGGCGCGCCGCAACCCGGGACGGCGCAATTCGCCCTCGCTCCCTCAACCCGCCCGTGCAGCCTGGATTGTTTCGTCGCCATTCAACGTCTCTATATAAGGGCAATGAACGCCCGAGAAACCGGTCCCGTCGCGGCTGAAATGCTTCGCAGGCTCAATTCGTCGCTCGAGCCCACACGCATCGAGCTGACCGACGACAGCGAGCAGCACCGCGGCCACGGCGGCTATAATCCGGCCGGCGAAAGCCACTTCAGCCTGCGCATCGAAAGCTTGGCCTTCACGGGCAAGAACCGTGTGCAGCGCCAACGGATGATCTATGCCGCGCTCGGCGAGCTGATGGAAAGCCGGGTCCATGCCCTGTCGATCCGCGCCAGCGCGCCGGGAGAGGAATGATGGCGACGATTGAAACGACATTCGAGCAGGTGATCGTGCCGGTCACGCACGACCTCGGCGACTTCAAGGTGAACCGCACCCTTCCGGCGAAGACTCGGACGATGGTCGGGCCGTTCATCTTCGTCGACGAGTTCGGGCCGGCTCGGCTTCCCGCCGGACGCGGCATGGATGTTCGTCCCCATCCGCACATCAATCTGGCGACCGTCACCTATTTGTTCGAGGGCGCGATCGAGCATCGCGACAGCATCGGCTCCCACCAGGTGATCCAACCGGGCGCGATCAACCTGATGACGGCCGGTAGGGGAATCGTCCACTCGGAGCGCTCGCCCGAGGAGCTTCGACCGCAGGGACCGAGCCTCTACGGGATGCAGACCTGGCTTGCGCTTCCCGACGGGCGCGAGGAGGTCGATCCCGCGTTCGACCACGTTCCAGCAAGCGGGCTGCCGCTGATCGAGGACGGGCGCGCACGGGCGCGGGTGCTGATGGGCACCTTATGGGGTGCGAGCGCCGCGACGCGGTGCGACTCGCCAACAATCTATGCCGATATCGAGTTGGGCCCGAACGGCTCACTTTTGATCGAATCCGGCGCCGATGAGCGGGCGCTGATGGTGGTCGGAGGCGAGGCCGAGCTCGACGGACAATCGCTCGACCGGTTCACCCTGTACGTGCTGAAGCCGGGCTACGAGGCGAAGCTGTCGAGCGCCGGCGGTGGGCGAATCATGCTGATGGGCGGTCAGGCCTTCTCGACCCGCCGCTACGTCTTCTGGAATTTCGTGTCCTCCTCGCGCGACCGCATCAACCAGGCGAAGGCAGACTGGAAGGCGCTGCGCTTGCCGCTAGTCCCCGGCGACGACCAGGAGTTCATCCCGCTTCCGGAATTCCCCAAGACGGTCAGCTATCCGTGACCGAGTTCCGGCGGATTGCGCTCGGCACCGGCGTGACGCTCAACGTTGCGCTGGCCGGCGACCCGTCCAACCCGCCGGTGATCCTGCTCCACGGGTTTCCCGAATCGCATCGCACCTGGCGTGAAATCGCCCCGCGGCTGGAGCGGGACCTCTACCTCGTGATGCCCGACCAGCGCGGCTTCGGGGGTTCCGACCGGCCAGCGGAGGTCGAAGCATACAAGGGCGAAGTTCTGATAGACGATGTGTTCGCGCTCGCCGAAGCGCTCTCGCTCGACCGGTTCGCGCTCGTCGGCCACGACTGGGGCGGAGCGATTGCCTGGGGCGCCGCGCTGCGCGGGGACAGGCGTCTGTCGCGGCTGGCGATCGTCAATGCGCCGCACCCTGTGATCTTCCAGAAGAGCCTGATCGAGAGCGCCGAGCAACGCGCCGCCTCGCAATATATCACAGCCTTCCGGACGCCCGGCTTCGAGCAGGTGGTGAAGGCGCAGGGCTTCGGCTGGTTCTTCGACAGGACGTTCGGGCGCGAGGCCGACCTTTCGCTCATCCCAGACGCCGAACGACAGCAATATATCGCCGAATGGTCGCAGCCCGGCGCCTTCACCGCGATGCTCAATTGGTACCGCGCGGCGAGCCTGGTCGTCCCGCCGTCGGGCCTGACCGTCCCGGTGCCCGACTGGCTACTCAAGGCCGTGCGCAACGTCGAAATACCGACGCTTGTCATCTGGGGCGTGAAGGACAGCGCATTACTTCCGCTCCAACTCGACGGACTCGACAACCTCGTGGACGAGTTGACGATGCTCCATATCCCCGACGCGGGCCATTTCGCGCCGTGGGAAGCACCCGATCAGGTCGCGGGGAAGCTGGAGCCCTTCCTTGCAGCGGACGCGGAGGCTAGTGCCGCCGCGAAATGACCCAGACCCGTTCCCGTTCGCGTTCTGCGGCGCGGCTTGCCGCGGTGCAGGCGCTTTACCAGCAGGACATGGAAGGCACTCCCCTGCCCCGGCTGCTCCACGAATTCCATGAGCACCGGATCGGCGCCACGATCGAGGACGAGACGTACCACGAAGCCGAACGTGACTTCTTCGACGACATCGTCGCAGGCGCGGACGCCCGACGCGAGGAGATCGACGGGCTCATCACCGCCCGGCTCGCCGAAGGCTGGAGCCTTGAGCGGCTCGACCGGCCAATGCGCGCGATTCTCCGCGCAGGCGTCTACGAGCTGATCGCGCGGCCCGACGTGCCCGTCGGCTCCGTCATCTCCGAATATGTCGACGTCGCCCACGCCTTCTACGACAAGCGCGAGAGCGGCTTCGTCAACGGCCTGCTCGACGCGATCGCGAAAGAGGCCCGCGCGGCACAGGCATAGTGCGCGAATTCGAAGCCATCGAACGTCTGCGCCGGATCGCCACGGCGCCTGAAGCCCGCGGCCTGCTCGACGACGTCGCGCTCCTCGACGGCCTCGTCATAACACACGACAGCATTGCCGAGGGCGTCCACTTCCTCCCGACCGACCCCCCGGCCAGCGTCGGCTGGAAGCTCGTCGCGGTGAATCTCTCCGATCTCGCCGGCAAAGGCGCGAGCCCCGCCGGGGCGGTGCTGTCGCTGACCCTGTCCGGCGACGGCGCGTGGGAAGACGAGTTCCTGACCGGGGTCGAGCATGCCTGCGAGAGCTATGCGCTGCCCGTCATCGGCGGCGACACGATCGCGCTCCCCGAAGGGGCGCCGCGGGTGCTGGGTCTGACAGCGATCGGCCGGGCAGGTCTGCAGGTGCCGCATCGTTCCGGCGGCCAGGCGGGCGACGTCCTGTGGCTGGTCGGCACGATCGGCGATGCTTCCGCCGGGCTCGCCCAGCTTCGGGCGGCTGCGCGGGCGACTGGCCCCCTGGTCGATATCTACCGGCGGCCGATTCCGCAGCTTGGCGCCGGCCAGGTCGTCGCCCCGGTCGCACACGCGATGATGGACGTTTCGGACGGGCTCCTGCTCGATGCCCGGCGGATGGCGCAGGCGAGCGGCTGCACGATCGCGATCGATCTCGACTCGCTGCCGCTGTCGAGCGAATTCGTTGCCGACCGCGGGTCGAACGTGGACGCGCGGCTATTCGCTGCGACCGGCGGCGACGATTACGCGCTCCTTGCCGCCCTCCCGTCGGAACTGGACGCGACAACGCTTCCTTTACCAAAAGCGACGAGGATCACCCGCGTCGGGGCGCTGACCGCTGGCGAGGATTCCCTTTCCCTCACCAGCGGCGGCGCGCCCATCGATCTGCCTGAGAGGCTGGGGTTTGAGCATAAGAGCGATCACCGTCGCGGGCTATCCGCTTCGCCAGTGGCTGGTCGGCCTTAGCGGCGTCGCCTGCGGCATGGCTTGCGCCCTGCTGATCCGTTAAGCCGTTCAACCCGCGCGGTTGCCAGCCGCGCAAACGCCCCCTAAAGACCGCGCGTTTTCCGGGCGGCGCCGTTTCCGGGCGCACCTGCCTGCCTACGAGAAACGGGGAAGCGTAACCCATGAATTCCGGCTTTAACCTGCTTTATGTCGCCATCGTCTGCGGCATCATCGCCGTGCTCTACGGCATCGTCACCAGCCGCCAGGTGCTCGCCATGTCGCCGGGCAACCAGCGCATGATCGAAGTCTCCGCCGCGATTCAGGAAGGCGCCGCGGCCTATCTGAAGCGGCAGTACACCACCATCTTCATCGTCGGCGTGGTCGTCGCGGCGATCATCTTCTTCTTTCTCGGCGGCCTCAGCGCGGTCGCGTTCGTGATCGGCTCGGTGTTGTCCGGCGCGGCCGGGTTCATCGGCATGAACATCTCGGTGCGGGCGAACGTCCGCACCGCCGAAGCCGCGCGCCACAGCCTGCAGAGCGGGCTGACCACGGCGTTCCGCGCGGGCGCCGTCACCGGCCTGCTCGTCGCGGGTCTGGCCCTGCTCGCGATCGCCGTACTGTTCTGGTACCTGACCGGTCCGGGCGGCTATGCGCCCAACGATCGTGCCGTCATCACTGCGCTCACCGCGCTCGCGCTCGGCGCCTCGCTGGTGTCGATCTTCGCGCGTCTCGGCGGCGGCATCTTCACCAAGGCCGCCGACGTCGGCGCCGACTTGGTCGGCAAGGTCGAGGCCGGAATTCCCGAGGACGATCCCCGCAACCCGGCCGTGATCGCGGACAACGTCGGCGACAATGTCGGCGACTGCGCCGGCATGGCCGCCGACCTGTTCGAGACCTATGTCGTAACCGTCGGCATCACCATGGTGTCGGTTGCGCTCGCGCTCGGCTCCTCGCCCCTGCTGATGCCTCTGATGATCCTTCCGTTGCTGATCGGCGGCGTCTGCATCATCACCTCGATCATCGGGACCTACATGGTGCGGCTCGGCAAGGGTGGCTCAATCATGGGCGCACTCTACAAGGGCTTCTGGACTGCGACGCTGCTCGCAATTCCGGCGATCTACGCGGCTTTCTACGTCTCGCTCCCGGATCTCAACGCGCAGATCGGCGGCACGGTCGATGCCGCGACCGGAAGCGTCAGCGGCGCCTTCACAGCCATGGACCTGTTCTATTCGAGCCTGATCGGCCTCGCGGTGACCGCGCTAATCGTGTGGATCACCGAATATTACACCGGCACCAACTATCGCCCGGTGCAGTCGATCGCGCGCTCAAGCCAGACGGGCCACGGCACGAACATCATCCAGGGCCTGGCGATCAGCCTCGAATCCACGGCCCTGCCGACGATCGTCATCATCGTCGGCCTGATCGCGAGCTTCCAGCTCGCCGGTTTCCTCGGCGTGGCTTTCGCGGCATCGGCGATGCTCGCGCTCGCCGGCATGGTCGTGGCGCTCGACGCGTACGGCCCGGTCACCGACAATGCCGGCGGAATCGCCGAAATGTCCGGCCTCGAAGAGGACGTCCGCACCCGCACCGACGCGCTCGATGCGGTCGGCAACACGACCAAGGCGGTGACCAAGGGCTATGCGATCGGCTCGGCCGGCCTTGCCGCGCTGGTGCTGTTCGGCGCCTACACCGCCGATCTTCGCGAGTTCGGCCCGGAAATCGGCGTCACGGCGAACCTCGACACTCTGTTCAGCCTGTCGAACCCCTATGTCATCGTCGGCCTGCTGCTTGGGGCGCTCCTGCCTTATCTGTTCGGCGCGATGGGCATGACCGCCGTCGGCCGTGCCGGCGGCGCGGTGGTCGAGGAAGTCCGCCAGCAGTTCCGCGATAATCCCGGCATCATGGACGGGTCGGTGCGCCCGAACTACGCGCGCACCGTCGACCTCGTCACCAAGGCCGCGATCCGCGAAATGATCATTCCCTCGCTGCTTCCGGTGCTCGCCCCGATCGTCGTCTATTTCGCGATCGGCGCGGTCGCCGGCAAGGAGAATGGTCTTGCCGCGGTCGGCGCGCTGCTTCTGGGCGTCATCGTCTCGGGCCTGTTCGTCGCCATCTCGATGACGTCGGGCGGCGGCGCGTGGGACAATGCCAAGAAGTACATCGAGGACGGCAATTACGGGGGCAAGGGCTCGGAAGCGCACAAGGCCGCCGTCACGGGCGACACGGTCGGCGATCCCTACAAGGATACCGCAGGCCCGGCCGTCAACCCGATGATCAAGATCACCAACATCGTCGCGCTGCTGCTGCTCGCGGCGCTCGCGGCGCACGCCGCGGTCTGATCTGCCGGATATTTGGGGACAGTCCCTCGACCGAAGGACTGTCCCCGGGTAGGCGGCCATTATGCCGCACGCGATCCGAATCCATCAGGCGGGCAAAGCCGACGTCCTCGAGTGGGAGGAGGTCGAGGTCGGGGAGCCCGGACTAGGGCAGGTCAGGCTCCGGCAGGAAGCCGCCGGCCTGAACTTCATCGACGTCTATCACCGCAGCGGCCTCTACAAGCAGAAGATGCCCTTCACGCCCGGAGTCGAGGGCGCAGGCGTGGTCGAAACGGTCGGGGCTGACGTCGTCAATGTGAAGCCAGGCGACCGAGTCGCTTATGCGGGGCCAATCGGCGGCTATGCCGAGCAGCGCCTGATCGACGCCGACCGCGTGGTGAAGCTGCCCGACGGCATCTCCGCCGAGCAGGCCGCCGGGATGATGCTCCAGGGGATGACCGCACAGATGCTGCTGCGCTCGGTCTTTCCGGTGCACGAAGGCGACACGATCCTCGTCCACGCAGCCGCCGGCGGTGTCGGCCTGATCATGTGCCAGTGGGCCGCCGCGATCGGCGCCACCGTGATCGGCACCGTGGGCACACAGGCGAAAGCGGAGCTCGCGCGCGCCCACGGCTGCGCTCACCCGATCGTCTATTCGCGCCAGAACTTTGTCGCCGAGGTAAGCAAGATCACGGCGGGGCAGAAGCTGCCCGTCGTTTATGATTCGGTCGGCCGCGACACATTCCTCAAGTCGCTCGACTGCCTCAAGGTTCGCGGGCTGATGGTTAGCTTCGGCAATGCCTCGGGCCCGCCCGAGCCGATCCCGCCGAACCTGCTCGCGCAGAAGGGGTCGCTGTACCTGACCCGCCCCACCCTGTTCCATTATATCGCGACCCGCGAGCAGCTCGAGCAAAGCGCCGGCGAGCTGTTCGAGATGGTGTCGACCGGCAAAATCAAGGTCGAGGTCAAGCAGCGCTTCGCACTCAAGGACGCCGCCGAAGCCCACCGCCAGCTCGAAGCGCGCAAGACCACCGGCTCGACGATCCTGACGATATGAAGGAAGTCCCGAGTGCCGCCGGCGCGATGCAGCGAAGCGCATTGATGCTGGCGGGGGTGCTGGCCCTCGCTTCGCCGTCTTTCGCGGCGCGGCAAGCTGCAGGTCCGATCGTTCGCACGAAAGATGTCGCGCGATTCTACAAGATCTACGACGCAGCACGGGGGCATCCGACCGCGGAGCGTCTCCAGGACGGCTACATTGACATTGGCTCGCCTGGCCTGCGTCACCTCGCGCAAATTCGAAATGTCACCGGCTCATCCATCGCCAAGGCGATTGCCGCCCATCCCGCGATCTATTCGGATGCGAAACGCTGCATGACGGCTCTGCCGCGCGTGCGATCGCGCGCGACGGCTGCGCTCGTGAGATTGGGCGAGATTTACCCCGAGGCAAAATTCCCGCCGGTGACGATCGCGATCAGCCGCGGGAAACCGGTCGGGGTGGCGGATTCGACGGGGGTGATGATCGGTCTGGAGGCGCTTTGCGCGGTAAACTACCTCAATCCCAACGTCGAAGACCGGTTCGTGCATACGATCGCGCATGAATATACGCACGTCCAGCAAGCGCTTCAGTCACCAGCCCTTTTCGACAATCCGAAGCCGACGGTGCTGGCCGCGTCTCTCATCGAAGGAGCAGCCGATTTCACGGCTGCGCTGATCGCCGGAGAGCGCGCGTTCCACTCCCCCTATGCCCCTGTCGACATGGCCGCCGGCAAGGAAATCGAGAGCCGGTTTCTCGCCGATCAGGACAAGACCGATCTTTCCGACTGGATTGATAACGGAACGCTCACGGAGCCCGGCGATCTCGGCTATTGGGTCGGCTATCGGATCGTCAAGGCGTACTACGAGCACGCTCCTGACAAGCGTGAAGCCTTGCGCGAAATCCTCGAGATGAAGCGCCCGAAGGCTTTCCTGGCCAGGAGCGGCTGGTATCCGGGGATTCGACTGAAATGAATTCACATTTCGCTGCTCCGCCGCTAAGCCTCCGCGACTTTTACCCAGAGGGAGATCGATCTTTTGGCCAAGGAAGAACTGCTCGAGATGCGTGGGCGAGTCGTCGAACTGCTGCCCAATGCGATGTTCCGCGTGCAGCTCGAGAACGGCCATGAGATCCTCGGCCACACCGCCGGTAAGATGCGCAAGAACCGCATCCGCGTGCTGACGGGCGACGAAGTCCTCGTCGAGCTTACGCCTTACGACCTCACCAAGGGCCGAATCACTTATCGCTTCATGCCAGGCCGCGCAGGACCGCCGGGCTATACCGGCTAAGCGGCGCGGATGCGGCTGATCCTCGCCTCGGCGAGCCCCCGGCGTCTCGACCTGCTCGCCCGCATCAGCGTCAAGCCGGACGCGGTCATCCCAGCCGACATCGACGAGAACGTGCCCAAGGGCGAGCTGCCGCGGCAGCATGCGCTGCGGCTTGCCCGCGAAAAAGCGGTGGCGGTGGCGGCCAAGGAGCCCGATGCGCTGGTGCTTGCCGCGGACACCGTCGTCGCGGTCGGCCGCCGGATCCTTCCGAAGGTCGAGGACGAGCAGACCCTTCGCGCCTGCATGCGGCTGCTTTCCGGTCGGCGGCACCGAGTCCTGACCGGCGTTGCGCTTGCCGTTCCCGGCAGGGGCGTTCGCGATCGGCTGATCGAGACGATGATCGCGATGAAGCGGCTGAGCGATCAGGAGGTCGACTATTATGCGAGCCACGGCGAATGGCGCGGCAAGGCCGGAGGCTACGCGCTTCAGGGCTATGGCGAAGTCTACGTCCGCCACATCGCCGGCAGCTACTCCAACGTGGTCGGCCTGCCGCTCGCCGAAACGCGTGTGCTGCTGAAAAGCGCGGGTTATCCGATTGCCTGAATGGTGGATCGAGCGCGGGATCGGAGAAACCCGCGCGGTGCTGGTCGAAGATGGCGAGATTGTCGAAGCGCGCGTCGAACTCGGCGGGCAGGTGCGGACGGGTGCCGTTATCGCCGCGAAGTTGACGTGCATCGGCGCGAATGGCCGCAATGCGGTCGCTCGCGCCGCGGGCGGAGCCGAATACCTCCTGCCGCGCGGGGCGCAGGGTGTCACCGAGGGCGCATTGCTCAACATCGAAGTGACGCGCGAGGCGATCCCGGGAAGTGAGCCTTGGAAGCGGCCGCTCGCCAGGGTCACCGCGGAAGAGCTCCGCACCGCGCCGCCACTCGCCGGACGCGAGCTGTCCTTCCCCGCTCCGCACGACGAGCTCGCCCAAGTGGGCTGGAACGACCTGCTTGAGGAGGCGCGGAGCGGGATCGTGCGTTTCGCCGGCGGCGAGCTCAGGGTTTCGCCCACACCTGCGATGACCTTGATCGATGTCGACGGCGATCTTCCGGCCGAGGAGCTTGCAGTCGCCGGTGCCCGGGAGGCAGCACGCACGATCCGCCGGCTCGAGGTCGGCGGCTCGATCGGCGTCGACTTGCCGACCGTCGGCAGCAAAGCCGCGCGGCTACGGGCCGCGGCGGCGATCGACGCCATGCTTCCGCAACCGTTCGAACGGACGGCAGTCAACGGCTTCGGCTTCGTCCAGCTGGTAAGACCGCGCGCCCGCGCATCGTTGTTGGAGCTCGCGCAAGATGCCGCCGGCTTCGAGGCTCGCGTGCTTCTGCGGCGCGCCGCGTTCGAGAGGCCCGGCGGCAAGCGACTCGTCGCCCATCCCGCGGTCGTCAAGGCGCTCGAAGGTCACGACGGCTGGGTTGATGCGCTCGCGCGGCAGATCGGCGGCGCGGTCGAGTTGCGCTCGGACCCGACTCTCCCCATGTCGGCCGGGTATGCGGAAATCCTCTGACAAGCCGAAGACCTGCCCCCTGTGCGGCAAGCCCGAGCATCCGGAGCACACGCCATTCTGCAGCGCCGGCTGCAAGGACCGTGACCTCCTCAAATGGCTCGGCGAAGGCTATCGAATTCCGGGACCGCGGGCCCATCCCGACAGGGTGGACAGCGGCGAGGGCGACCGGTAGGGAGCGCCTCGCTTGAGCGGGCGGCTCGCCCGTCCCGAGAGCCCAGGTAGCTCAGTTGGTAGAGCACGTGACTGAAAATCACGGTGTCGGTGGTTCGATTCCGCCCCTGGGCACCATTTTTCCTTTTCGCAACCTTCCTGCCTGAGGGAAGCCCGGCGCCGGCCTGCCCCCCACCTACGCGAAAACCCTTAGCGAGTGAGCAGACCGAATGCGCTAGTCTGCCGCCGGATCGGAGGAGCAAATGGGCAGCAATCGAGTTGACTCCATGCAGAGCATCGACGCTCAGGACATCGCGGCGCTGTGGCCCTGCGGTGCGCAGATCGGCCCGATGCCGATCCCCCGAGGCGATGCCTCGGCGGGTTCGTCCAGGCGCAAGTGAAAGGAATGCCGTGGAATATGGAGAAGCCATTACCGATGTGGCGGCGCGGCAGGCACTGGAGGCCGCGCGGGAACTGCAACGTTCCCACGGCGAACGTTCGCTCCGCGAGGTGGCGAGCGAAGCGATAGCGCGCGTATATTGCGTCTGCGTCACCGACGGGGAAGACGCAGCGGAGCACCGGTTCTCGCAGGTTCACAAGGGCCTCATCGACGACGTCGTCAAGCGGCTCGAAGCGGAGCCGATCGCCCCCACCGCGAAGGAGCGTTGAATTGGCTTTGACTCACGTGTCTGCGGGGGAAGTGGTGCATCTCGGGCCGGTCGGGTCCGCATCGAACCAAAAATCGAAGACGCATGCTCTTGTGAAGACCAACCGGTTCGAGGCTGCGCAACTGATGCTGCCGCGTGGCACGAGCATCCGCCCCCATTCGGTCGAGGGGCACATAAGCCTGTTCTGCATCGAAGGCGCGATCACGCTCGAGGCGAACCGAACGGTGGAAATGCGCGCGGGCGACTGGCTTTATCTCGAAGGCGGCGAGCGGCACGCGCTAACCGCTCACGAAGACTCGTCTCTGCTCCTCACCATCCTTTTCGAATAGGCACCGGGGACGGAGCCGCAGATCAACTCAAAGCGCGTGCACTCCCAGCTCATATTCGCTTGCCGGCGGATAGGGATCGGGACCGCAGAATTCTTCGGCGGCGGCGCGGTTGGTGACGATGATTTGACGGCCGCGCAGGTGCAGGCCGTTGGCGGCGAGCGTCTGAAGCGTTCGTGACAGTGTTTCGGGCTGCATGCCGATGCGCGACGCGAGCTGCCGCTTGGAGAAGGGGAGCGCGGCGGGCGGGCCCGGCTGCGCCCCGTCATGCAGCCGCAGCAGGAAGGCCGCGAGCCGTTGCGAGGGGGAACGAAGCTTGAGGTCGAGGATGATCTTGAGCGCCACCCGCCACTGGCCGGCAAGCACCCGGGCAAGCGCGAGTGCCAGCTCAGTGCAGCTTCGTGCTTCTCGCCGTACAACGTCGGCATCGATCATCAGGATGCGGGAGGCAGTGAGCGCGCTGGCCGAAATCAAATAGGGCTCGGAATAGAGCGCCGCTGCAGGAATGAAGACGTCGCCCGCGGCCATCATCAACGCGGTACATTCCTGGCCTCTGTACGAGCATGACAGGTCGACGAGGCCGCTGAGCACGACGTGCAAGTGTGCGGGGAGTTCGCCGTCGCGAAACAGCTCCGCGCGCGGCGCAAACCGTTCCACCCGCGATGCCTCGACCAGCCGCTGCCGGACGGGAGCTGGCAATCTGGAAAGGATCCGCACCTCCGCGACAGCGGCGGCGAGGCGGCTCGCTGCGTCATTTCCAGGCTCGCTGATCATCACGCGATGCATCGGGAGAGAGATAGTGCCCAACGACGAGCAAAGGCAAACAGCCGATCAACCGCGTGCAGGGCCGGGGGCTGCGGATGCATAGAGAGCATCCAGCGCCCGCGCCGTTTCGAGCAGGCCCACGAGCAAGCGATGCGCGTCCGTACACCGTTCGCGAGGATGAGCTCGTCGGTGGCGTAGCTTCGACCTCGCCCGACGCGGGCAGATGGCCGTCGCGCAGCAGCAGGCCGCGCGCCGAGCACACTTCATCCCGAGCAGTGCATCCCGGGCACGACGTGCGCGTGATGGAGCCCGCGAAAGACCGCGGTCTCGGCGGCCCGATCCATCCCGCGGCCTGGCATTCTGCAAGCATCCGCGGCGGCAGGTCCCCGACGACGAAGCGTTCGTCGAGCTCAAGCGTTTCATCCGCGGATCCTGAAGAGGAGACGCGACAATGCCAGCCAAATCCAAAGCCCAGCAGAAGGCCGCCGGCGCCGCCCTTTCGGCGAAACGCGGCGACACGCCCGAAAGCAAGCTCAAGGGCGCCGCCAAGAGCATGGAGAAATCCATGTCCGAGAAAGAGCTCGAGAAAATGGCGTCGACCAAGCGCAAGGGTAAGCCCGAGCACGTCGGGGACTAGAGCTTCTCGGTCAGCTCCGGCACGATCTTGAACAGGTCGCCGACGAGCCCGATGTCGGCGACCTGGAATATCGGCGCTTCCTCGTCCTTGTTGATGGCGACGATCACTTTCGAATCCTTCATTCCGGCGAGGTGCTGGATCGCGCCGGAGATCCCGATCGCGATGTAGACCTGCGGAGCGACGATCTTGCCGGTCTGGCCGACCTGGTAATCGTTGGGCGCGTAGCCCGCGTCGACCGCGGCGCGGCTCGCGCCGACCGCCGCGCCGAGCTTGTCGGCGAGCGGGTC
>NZ_WJSQ01000038.1 GCF_009720245.1 Sphingomonas segetis
CAATGCGGCACCGCAGGTGGACGGGATGGCCGTCTTCGGCCCGGCCCCCGCCCCGCTCGCGATGCTGCGCGGGCGCCACCGCCAGCGGCTGCTCGTGCATGCCCGCCGAAGCCTGGACGTCCAGGACGTCATCCGCGACTGGCTCGCCGGGATCGAGTGGGGCGCAAAGGTCCGGGTCGGCGTCGACGTCGACCCGTACAGTTTCCTCTAGGCGAAGCTTGATCTCGATCACTAAGGCGGAGTTCAAGGATTTTCCTCTTGTTTCAACACCTAAGGTGTTGCTAGCAGCCACGCTTGCCGGGGAGGGGTCATCATCGTGCGTCGTCTGTTTCTCATCATTTCCGTCCTGTTCCTTGCCGCTCCGGCCCATGCCGAATGGTGGGAAGCGCGGACCGATCACTTCATCATCTATTCGCAGGACGACGAGGGCGACACGCGCAAGTTCGCAACCGAGCTGGAGCGCTACGACAATGCGCTGCGCTCGCTGCAGAGCACCAAGTTCGAGCCGATTACCGCCGATTGGCAACGGGTCACCATCTTCCGCTTTGGCGACGTCGACGACATCGGCCGGCTGGCGCACGCTCCCGCCGCGGGCTTCTATCGCCCCGACCTGACGCCGGTCGCCTTCACTCCGGTTCGTGATTCGAAGGACCTGGGCAGCATCATCAAGAGGGACAGCCGCACCGACCTCGACCCGAAGTCGGTGCTGTTCCACGAATATGCCCACCACTTCATGTTCAAATATTTCCCGGCCGGCTACCCGAGCTGGTACATCGAGGCGTTCGCCGAGACGCTGGCGACGATCGACCTCAAGCCGGACGGGACCTTCCACGTCGGCAATCCGCCGAACTGGCGCGCCGACGCGCTGTTTCACAGCATGATGACGGTCAGCCCCAAGAGCCTGCTGGCAAGCACGGCCAAGCCCGATTTCGAGGACTGGTACGGCTATTACACGGTCGGCTGGCTGATGAACCACTATCTGACGTTCGAGCCGAGCCGCAAAGGGCAGCTGCAGACCTATCTCAAGCTGGTCGATTCGGGCGTCCCTTCCCCCCAGGCGGCGACCAAGGCGTTCGGCGACCTCGACAAGCTCGATCATGAGATCGGCGCCTACAAGAACAGGGGCCGGCTCTACGGCGCCGACGTACGCCCGGCGAATACCGCGCCGCCGCGAGTCACGCTGCGCAAGCTGAGCGACCAGGAAGAAGCGGCGATCCGGGTCGAGCTCCGTTCCAAAGCCCGAGTGCTGCGGTCGGAGGCGGCCGGCGTTGCCGGCGACGCTCGCGACGCCGCGGCGCGCTATCCCAACAGCTACCCGGTACAGCTCGCGCTCTCCGAAGCCGAATTCGACGCCGAGAACCTGCAGGCGGCCGAGGCTGCGGCCGGCCGCGCGATCCAGCTGCGTCCCGACGGCATCGAGGGATTGATCGCCAAGGGCCGGGCGCTGGTCGAGCGCGGCAAGGAGGAAAAGAACAAGCAGCTGCTCGCCGCCGCGCGAATTCCGCTGGCCAAGGCGCACGACGAGGACACCCGGCATCCGGCGCCGCTGCTCTACAATTATCTGAGCTATTTCTATGCTGGCGAGCGGATCCCGGAGAGCGCGCTGATCGGGCTCGAGCAGGCCTATCTCGCCGCGCCGCACTATGGCGATCTGCGCCTCATCCTCTCGCGGCAGCTGCTGTCGGAGCGCAAGGGCGAGCTCGCGCGCGACATTTTGCTCCCACTCGCGCTCAACCCGCACGAATCCAAGACGCAGAAGAACCTGCACGAGGTGATCGATCTGATCGAGGCGAAGAAGGTCGCGGAGGCGTACACGGCTCTCGCGAAGGAGATGGCGCGGCAGGAGGCGGAGGCGAAGAAGGGCGACTAGGCCGCCGCCTCGCGCAGACGCCGCCGCCGCACCCAGCGGGGCTGCACGAGCTCGCCGTTGCGGATGGCGAGCCGGAGCAACCACAACCCGAACACGGTCGCAACGACAATCGCGATGAGCGAAGCCTCCAGCCCGAAGCCGTCGCCGGTCAGCAGCGGCGGCCCGCTGAGGCGGGCGTCGACCAGGCCGTGGACGTTCGTGCCCGAGACCGGGATGTCGTAGATTTCCCCCTGCGTGAAATTCCACGCGGCGTGCAGTCCCATCGGGAACCACAGGCTTCGGGTCAGCATGTAGGCCGCGCCGAGCATGATGCCGGCCTCGAGCGCGATTCCGAGCGCCGCGATCGGGCTCGCGTGGGGGTTCAGGAGGTGGGCGCAGCCGAACAGGATCGAGGTCACGAGCAGCGCCGCCCAGCTGCCGCCCCATTCCTCGATCCAGCGGAACAGGATCCCGCGGAAGATCAGCTCCTCCGAAACGGCGGGGAAGATCGCGGATGCGAGCAACGCCGGGAGCAGATTGCTCGCGTCGCCGGCGCCCACGATGCGGTAGATGCCGAGTATCGCCGCGACCGCCACGGCGGCCGAGAAGACCGCCAGGCCGGCGAGGAGGCCGAGACCCAGATGCCGCGCCCATTGCGGGTCGCGATAGTCGTCGCGCGGGTGCTCGCCCATGCGGCGGATCACGAAATAATATGCGAGCAGCAGGATCGGGATCGAGACGAGGTCGAACTTCATCGGCAGCGTGAAGCCGGGGATCGGCGGCACGAGATACTGGGCGATCAGCATGCCCGCGGTGAAGCAGAGGATCACGAGGACGATCGCGAGGACCATCGCGATCAGCGGATAATCGACGATCCGCCGCCACCGCGATTTTTGCGCTTCGGCTTCCGCCGCGATCTCTTCCTGCATTGCCTTCCCCCTTACGGCTGTTGTTCAGCCGAAACGGCGGGCGCTGGCAAGCAACTAATCGGCGAGCGGTAGCTCCGGCTCCGCGACGGCGTGGCCTTCGGCGGCCAGCAGCTTCTTCTTGCGGTCGATGCCGCCGCCATAACCGCCGAGAGAACCGTCGCTGCGGATTACGCGATGGCAAGGGATCAGCACGCAGACATGATTGTCCCCGTTGGCCGAGCCGACGGCGCGGACTGCCCTCGGCGCGCCGATCGCGGCGGCGATCTCGGCATAGCTGCGCGTTTCGCCGGCGGGGATTTTCCTGAGCTCGCGCCACACCGCCTCCTGGAAAGCGGTGCCCGCGACGTCGATCGGCAGGTCGGGCATGGCGAGCGGCCGCTCGATCGCCGCGAGAGCTCCTTCGACCAGCGCCTTCAACCCGCCTTCGTCGCCGAGGATCGTCGCGTTAGGGAAGAGCCGCCGCAACGACGCGTCGCTGTCGTCGAAGGTCAGCCGGCAAATCCCTTTCGACGTCGCGGCGATCAGCATCTGCCCGAGCGGGCTGTCGAACGTCGTCCAGCGGATGGTTTCGCCGCGCCCGCCGTCGCGCCACGCCGAGGGCGTCATCCCGAGCCTCTCCTTTGCATCGTCATAGAAGCCGCTCGGGCTCTGGTACCCGGCGTCGTAGACCGCATCGGTGACCCGGCCGTTCGCCTTGAGCGCCTGCTCGGTCCGGCGATTGCGCAGCCCGCGCGCATATTCGGCCGGCGAGACCCCAAGATCACGCTTGAAGATGCGCTGGAAGTGGTGCGGGGCATAGCCGACCGCCTCGGCCAGCTCGGCAAGGCCCGGCGCGGCTTCGGCTTGCTCGATCAGCTTCACAGCGGCGGCCACCGCCTCCCGGTCCCGGCCGACCTCGTCCGGCTTGCAGCGGAGACAGGAACGATAGCCCGCGGCCCTCGCCTCCTCGCCCGAAGCGAAGAATTCGACGTGCTCGCGCTTTGGCCGCCGCGCCGGACAACTCGGCTTGCAATAGATGCCGGTGGTCTTCACCGCGCCGATGATCTGGCCGTCCCAGCTGCGGTCGCGGCGCATGAAGGCCGCCCAGGCGGTGTCGGGATCGAGGCGGGTGACGGTCGCCATCGGATGCGATCTAGACCGCTCGGAAAGGGGCGCAAGGGTGGCCATGTCAGTGCCTTTCGATTCTGGCCGAGAAGCAGCCTCGGACCGCATTGTGCGCGTGAACGGTCGCGACCGCGGGATTGTCGAACAGCCTGCGGATGCCGGCATCCGCCTCTCCCGGCTGAGTGAGGAGCGCCTCGGCCATCATCCCGTCGCGGTCGAATCCGCGCAGCGACAGCACCCGGCTCTCGAACACCGGCGGCACCTGATCGACGAACTCGGCTCGGGCGACATCGGCGACGAAGATCGCGTGGCTGGCGCGGTAGGGGTTCGCGACGTCGTGGCTCAAATGGTTGAGCAGGAGCACCGTCTCACCGACGTCGCGGTCGACAAGGCTGACGCGGCACGGGAAGCCCGGTTTTTCCGTGACGGTCATGCGGACAATGCCGCGCCCGGAGAGCTCGGCGTCGGAAAGAGCGAAAAGGGGCTTGTAAGGCGCCGCGTCCAGCCCGGTGATTCGGTAGGTCATGCGTGCTTTCCTACGCAAACCTCGCGCGTCGATGCTTCCGCTGGGTTGCGGTCAAACCGGGCTGCTCCCTAAGAGAAAGCCGTGGTCGGCTTCGGAATCCTGATGGCAGCCCTGGCGAGCGTGTCGGCCGCCCCTTCTCCACGGGTCTGCCCGCCGCTGCGCGTCATGACCTACAACATCCGGCTCGATCTCGAGTCCGACGGCCCAAACCGTTGGTCCGCGCGGCGATCCGAGTTCATCGGTCAGGTCCAGCTGATGCACCCCGAAATCCTGGGCCTGCAGGAAGTCGTCGCCGGGCAAAAGGCGGACCTGGAAAAGGCACTCCCGGGCTATGATTTCCTCGGCGCCGCCCGCGACGATGGCCGGTCCGCGGGCGAATTTTCCAACCTTGCAATCGATCGTTCGACATTCCGCGTCGAATCCAGCGGCACGTTCTGGCTGTCACCGACGCCGAACGTGCCTTCGAAAGGATGGGATGCGGCCTATCGGCGAATCGCCACCTGGGCACATCTCGTCCGGCGCGGTGACGGGCACCGCATCCTCGCGCTCAACACGCATCTCGATAACGAGGGGGAAACCGCGCGCCTCGAGGGTGCCCGCGAAATCCTCCGCTTCCTCTCCACTCACCGCCGTCCGGGCGAATCCATCCTGGTGACCGGCGACCTCAATTCGGAGCCCGGCTCGCCGGCGTATCAGGTTTTGACATCCTCCGCGCTCGGCCTGCGCGATTCGCGGGGCGCTTCCACATCGCCGCCGCTCGGCCCGACGGGCACATTCAACAATTTCGACGCCCTGCCGGTGAAGAGTCCCCGAATCGACTACGTACTGGTCGGGCCCGGCATCATCGTCGACCGCTATGCGGTCCTTGCCTGGCATGGCGACAGCGGCCGCGTCGCTTCGGATCACTTCCCGGTGGTGGCCGATCTCGCTGCTTGCGGGGCAAAGCGCTAAGCAGGCGGTTGCATCGCCGCAACGTGCTTGCTAGGGGCCGCGCCAACCGGTCGGGGGCGTGCGGCGCAAGCCGTTTTCACGCCCCGTTTTTCGCATCGGGGCAACATTCCGTTTCTGGAGCTTTTCGCGCGTGGATAATTCCGGCGGCATTCGGGCCAGCTTAGCAGGGCGCTACGCGTCCGCTTTGTTCGACCTCGCCCGGGATCAGCGGCAGATCGAAGCCATCGGCAAGAGCCTTGACGCGCTCGGCCAGGCTCTGCTCGACTCGAAGGATTTCAACGAGTTGGTCGCGAGCCCCCTGGTTTCGCGCGACGAAGCCGGCAAGGCGTTCGCCGCGCTCGCGCCGGAGCTCGGCCTCGATCAGATCACGGCCAATTTCCTCGGCGTGCTCGCCAGGAACGGCCGCAAAGGCGAACTCCGCAACGTGATCCGCGCCTTCCGCCGGCTCGCGGCCGAGCATCGCGGGGAGGCCACCGCCGAAGTCGTCACGGCGCGGCCCTTGAACGACGATCAGCTTGCCCAACTCAGGCAGCAGCTCCGCGCCCGCGCGGCCCGCGACGTCAATATCGATTCGACCGTCGATCCTTCGCTTCTCGGCGGGATCATCGTGAAACTCGGAAGCCAGCAGATCGACGCGTCGATCCGAACCAAACTCAACCGTCTCGCCCAGGCAATGAAGGGCTGAAAGCCTGACAAAAGGCTTCAATGAAAGGCTAAGCAAGAACCATGGACATCCGCGCCGCTGAAATCTCCCGCGTCATCCGCGACCAGATCGCGAATTTCGACGCCGAAGCGCAGGTCTCCGAAGTCGGCACCGTGCTCTCGGTCGGCGATGGAATCGCGCGCATCTACGGCCTCGACAATGTCCAGGCCGGCGAGATGGTCGAATTCGAGAACGGGACCAAGGGCATGGCCCTCAATCTCGAGGCCGACAATGTCGGCGTCGTGATCTTCGGCTCGGACGCCGAGATTTCGGAAGGCTCGACCGTCAAACGCACCGGCACGATCGTCGACGTGCCCGTGGGCAAGGCGCTGCTCGGCCGCGTCGTCGACGCGCTCGGCAACCCGATCGACGGCAAGGGACCGATCGAGACCACCGAGCGCAGCCGCGTCGAGGTCAAGGCGCCGGGCATCATCCCGCGCAAGTCGGTTCACGAGCCGGTCCAGACCGGGCTCAAGGCGCTCGACGCGCTGGTCCCGATCGGCCGCGGCCAGCGCGAGCTGATCATCGGCGACCGCCAGACCGGCAAGACCGCGGTCGTGCTCGACACCTTCATCAACCAGAAGGAAATCAACAAGTCGGGCGACGAAGCGGAGAAGCTCTACTGCATCTACGTCGCGATCGGCCAGAAGCGCTCGACCGTCGCCCAGATCGTCCGCGCGCTCGAAGAGAATGGCGCGATGGAATATTCGATCGTCGTCGCCGCGACGGCCTCGGAGCCGGCGCCGCTGCAGTTCCTCGCACCCTACACCGGCTGCGCGATGGGCGAATATTTCCGCGACAATGGCATGCACGCCGTGATCGTTTACGACGACCTTTCGAAGCAGGCCGTGGCCTACCGGCAGATGTCACTGCTGCTGCGCCGCCCGCCGGGCCGCGAGGCTTACCCCGGCGACGTCTTCTATCTCCACAGCCGGCTGCTCGAGCGCGCGGCGAAGATGAACGACGATCATGGCGCGGGCTCGCTGACCGCCCTCCCGGTCATCGAGACCCAGGCCGGCGACGTCTCGGCCTATATTCCGACCAACGTCATCTCGATCACCGACGGTCAGATCTTCCTCGAAACCGACCTCTTCTACCAGGGCATCCGCCCGGCGATTAACGTCGGTCTGTCGGTCAGCCGCGTCGGCTCCGCCGCGCAGACCAAGGCGATGAAGAAGGTCGCCGGCTCGATCAAGCTCGAGCTCGCCCAATATCGCGAAATGGCCGCCTTCGCGCAGTTCGGCTCCGATCTCGACGCGTCGACCCAGCGCCTGCTCGCCCGCGGCGCGCGCCTCACCGAGCTCCTCAAGCAGCCGCAGTTCAATCCGATGCCGGTCGAGGAGCAGGTCGCTTCCATCTACGCGGGTACGCAGGGATTCCTCGACAGCGTCGATGTGAAGGACGTGGTGCGCTACGAAGCGGCGATGCTGAGCTTCCTCCGCTCGGATAAGCCGGAAATCCTCGCGAAAATCCGCGACACCAAGACGCTCGACGACGACACCGCCGCCGCGCTCAAGGACGCGCTGACCGAGTTCGGCAAGCAGTTTGGGTAACTAACACTCGTCATCCCCGCGAACGCGGGGGGCCCAGCGAGACAAGGAACTGGGTTCCCGCTGTCGCGGGAATGGCGAAAGCAGGGAACGAATGGCAAGTCTCAAGGCCCTCAAGATCCGCATCGGCTCGGTCAAGTCGACGCAGAAGATCACCAAGGCGCTGAACATGGTCGCGGCGTCGAAGCTTCGCCGCGCCCAGCAGAATGCGACGGCCGCGCGGCCCTATTCCGAGCGCATGACCGACGTCGTCGCCAGCCTCGCCTCACGGATCACGCCTGGACCGCAGAGCCCCAAGCTGCTCGCCGGCACGGGCAAGGACGACACCCACCTGATCATCGTGGCGACCAGCGACCGCGGGCTGGCCGGGGCGTTCAACAGCAACATCGTCCGCGCCGCTCGCCGCAAGGCCGACGACCTCATCGCGCAGGGCAAGACGGTCCTGTTCTACATCGTCGGACGCAAAGGCCGCCCGGTCATCCAGCGGCTCTACGGCCGCTCGATCATCGCCCAGTACGACACCAGCGAGATGAAGAACCCGACCTACGCCGACGCGCAGCGCATCGCGAAGGACATCGTCGACCGCTACGCGACCGACGGAATCGACGTGGTCCACCTCGCCTATGCCAATTTCCGTTCGACCTTGGTGCAGGAGCCGACCGTCGAGCAGATCATCCCCGTCGCGCCGCGCCGCCCGTCCGACGAGGCAGCCGAACCGGTTGCCGCGCACAAGGCGGCAGCGCCGGCAGCGGTCGAATATGAGCCGGACGAGGAGGAAATCCTCGCCGACCTGCTGCCGCGCAACATCGCGGTGCAGGTCTATCGCGCTTTGCTGGAGAACCAGGCCGGCTTCTACGGATCGCAGATGACCGCGATGGACAATGCGACCCGCAATGCCGGCGACATGATCAACCGCCTGTCGATCCAGTACAACCGGACCCGTCAGGCGGTGATCACCACCGAGCTGATCGAAATCATTTCGGGCGCCGAGGCGCTCTAACCAGACCGAACGCAAGGAAGAAAGAAATGGCCACCGCAGCCGAGCCGAAAACCCGCAGCCGCAGCCGCAAGGAGACCGCGACCTCCACCACCGGTTCCGGACCCGCGGACGTCACCTCCCCGAGCAACATTACCGGCCGTATCAGCCAGGTGATCGGCGCCGTCGTCGACGTCGCGTTCGAGGGCGAGCTTCCGCCGATCCTGACCGCGCTCGAGACCGACAATGGCGGCAACCGGCTGGTGCTCGAAGTCGCCGCGCACCTCGGCGAGAACGTCGTTCGAACGATCGCGATGGACTCGACCGATGGGCTGACGCGCGGCCAGGAAGTCCGCTCGACCGGCTCCGAGATCCGCGTGCCCGTGGGTCCGATGACGCTCGGCCGGATCATGAACGTCATCGGCGAGCCGATCGACGAGCTCGGCCCGATCGGAGCGGCCCAATCGGCGCCGATCCATGCCGAGGCTCCGCCGTTCGTCGACCAGTCGACCGAAAGCTCGATCCTGGTCACCGGAATCAAGGTCATCGACCTGCTCGCGCCCTACGCCAAGGGCGGCAAGATCGGCCTGTTCGGCGGCGCCGGGGTTGGCAAGACCGTGCTCATCCAGGAGCTGATCAACAACATCGCCAAGGGCCACGGCGGAACCTCGGTGTTCGCCGGAGTCGGCGAGCGCACCCGCGAGGGCAACGATCTCTACCACGAGTTCCTCGACGCGGGCGTGATCGCCAAGGACAAGGACGGCAAGCCGACGCCGGAGGGCTCCAAGGTGGCGCTGGTCTACGGCCAGATGAACGAGCCGCCCGGAGCCCGCGCCCGCGTGGCGCTCTCGGGCCTCACCATCGCCGAATATTTCCGCGACGAGGAGGGCCAGGACGTGCTGTTCTTCGTCGACAATATCTTCCGCTTCACCCAGGCGGGCTCCGAAGTGTCGGCGCTGCTCGGCCGCATCCCGTCGGCGGTGGGCTATCAGCCGACGCTCGCGACCGACATGGGCGCTCTGCAGGAGCGGATCACCTCGACCAACAAGGGCTCGATCACCTCGGTCCAGGCGATCTACGTGCCGGCGGACGACTTGACCGACCCGGCGCCGGCGACTTCGTTCGCCCACCTCGACGCAACCACCGTGCTCAGCCGCGCGATCTCGGAACTC
Source organism: Sphingomonas segetis (assembly GCF_009720245.1). Taxonomy (GTDB): domain Bacteria; phylum Pseudomonadota; class Alphaproteobacteria; order Sphingomonadales; family Sphingomonadaceae; genus Sphingomicrobium; species Sphingomicrobium segetis. The sequence goes on from NZ_WJSQ01000038.1 coordinate 9,761, forward strand.
GGCATCTACCCGGCGGTCGACCCGCTGGATTCGACCAGCCGCGTGCTGGAGCCGCGCGTCGTCGGGCAGGAGCATTACGAGACCGCGCGGGCCGTCCAGGAGACTCTGCAGCGCTACAAGAGCCTGCAGGACATCATCGCCATCCTCGGCATGGACGAACTGTCGGAAGAGGATAAGCTGACCGTCAGCCGCGCGCGCAAGATCCAGCGCTTCCTGTCGCAGCCGTTCCACGTCGCCGAAGTCTTCACCGGAATCCCCGGCAAGTTCGTCCAGCTCGACGACACGATCCGCTCGTTCAAGGCGGTCGTCGACGGCGAGTACGACCACCTCCCCGAAGCGGCCTTCTACATGGTCGGCGGGATCGAGGAAGCGGTCGCCAAGGCCGAGAAGCTGGCGCACGAGGCGTAAATATGGCCGAACTGCATTTCGAGCTGGTGACCCCCGACAAGCTGGTGATGTCGGATGACGTCCACATGGTTGTCGTTCCCGGCGTCGAGGGCGAGTCCGGCATCATGGCCGGCCACGCGCCCTACATGACGACGCTCCGCAACGGCGAGATCGCCGTCTACCGCAGCCAGGGCGCGCAGCCCGAGCGCATCCCCGTCACCGGTGGCTTCGCCGAGGTCAGCGACCGCGGCCTGACGGTGCTCGCGGAGAGCGCGGGCTAAAAGCCGGCGGCGCGGCAGCGCTCGGGTGCCGCGGCACGCAGCGCACGCAAATGTGCTGAGCCCCGGACTTCGCTCAGTCCGATGCGCAGCTCCGACATCCGGCCAGCATCCACGAACGCAACCCTGCCCCGGGCGCAGAGGATGGCGATGTCCGCGGTCGAGAGCAGGTGGCTCGCCAGACGGATCGGACGGTTGCTCAGGTCGGGGTGGTTGCGCACCTCGTCGATGCGAAAGACCGGGCCTTCGGTTTCAACCACGGCCATGTCGGCGTCGATGCCGTCGATCATCCGGTCGACGCGCGCATAGGGCTTGGTGACGCTTTCCGCTTGCCACACTAGGAAGGGAATGGCGCCGACCAGGGTCGCCAACGTGCCCGCGACGACAAAAGCCCGCACTTCCGACCGGTCCGAATAATCGCGCCAGCCGTAAGCAGCGAGAAGCGCGCAGCCGCCGATCAGTCCGTGGAGGTAGCGATAGCCCCAGCCGATCGCCTGATACGGGATCAGAACCGTCATCGCGCCGGTCGTCAGGATGATGCCTGCGGCGAGCGCCCGCGCCAGACCCTCGCCGCGGCGGACGGCGCCCAAACCGAGCAGAATCAGCGGGACGAGCGCCAGATTCTCCCACGCGACGAAACGGAGCAGGTTGGCGGCCATCAGCGGGATCGTGTGCGGATCGCGCGCCGTCAGCAGCGGAAAGACGCGTTCGACGAAAAAGCCGCCGAGGGCGGCGGTCGGTCCGGACTGCGAAACCAGGCCGGTCGATGCGGCAACGAGATGCGGATAGGAAAGCCAAAACAGCCCGAACAGCGCATAGTTGCCGAGGTAAGCGAGGGCTGTGCGCCACTCGCCGCGTCGCCGCAGATGATCGATCAGCGGCAAGGCGAAAAGCGGATGGAAAATCACCTGGTGCAGCCCCATCGCGAGAAAGCCGGTCGCGATCGCCGCCGCATGCGCCGCCCGCTTGCCGCGCAGGAATAGCGAAAGCCAGATCATGTTGAGGGCGAGGTGTCCGGTCATCGCGAACGGCGTCATCGCCGTGACCAGCACTTGCGCGGAGGTCGCATACATCAGCAGGGCGATGGCCTGCGCCCCCGGATGACGGGGAAACAGCCGCCGTGCGCAATCGAACGTCGCGACCGCGCCGGCAGCGGCGAGCAAAGGGTTCATCAAGGCGGGATCGGCCAGGCTCCCGAACAGCGACCGGAGCATGGCGTTCACCGGCAAATAGGACGACACCCAGGCCGCATTGCCGGGCAGCGGCAGCAGGAAGGCGGGAGTCAGTGCGTCCGCATAGCCGCGCCACTCGGCGGCAAGAGGAGCGGCAAGCTGGCCGTGGCGGAACACCGCCATGTCGAAAAGCACCATCTGCTCGTCGCGCGAGAGCGCGTAATCGCCGAACAGCAGGTGGGTGCCTGCCCAAAGCAGAATCGCGCAAATTGCTGCCGCGACGGCCACTTTCGGGATCGTCGGCACGGCTGTCCGGCGCATCGGCGCGGAGGCTCCGCCACGAAGCACGCTCCCGGCAACGAGCAGCGCCAGCAAGCCGCCGAGAACGAAGATATCCTGATGGAAAAAGTAATAGCGCGGCAGCAGGCCCGGGGCGCTCAACGCCGCCGTCATCGCGAACGCGGCGAGGACGCATGCGAGCGGCACCGCTACGCCGCGCAGCGCCGGCCCAGGCTTCGCAATTTCCGCGTGAATCAACCCCTGCCCCCTCCGCGCAATCCCGAGATCGAGCGCCTGCTGCCCCGTCGATGCGGTGCTGCGTTCAGGCGCGAATTGTTTCGAAACATAATTAACACTTCCTTAGACCGTCGCCCGTAACCCTCGTCGAAAGACAACGGGGGAAGTCGATGCGGCACGAGCCGGCCAGCCAGTTTCAGCATGCGCGGTCGATTGCGCCCGCCACGGGCGTCGACGTGACGATCGTCATGCCGTGCCTCAACGAAGTGCAGTGCCTCCCGCACTGCATCGCCAACGCCAACGACGCGCTGCGCCGGATCGCCGATCAATATGGCCTCAGCGGCGAAATCGTCGTCGCCGACAACGGGTCGACAGACGGCAGCCAGGCGCTCGCGACCGGTCTCGGCGCGCGCGTGGTGCCTGTCGCCGAGCGCGGCTACGGCGCGGCGCTGATCGGCGGAGGCAAGGCCTCGCGCGGCCGCTACATCCTGATGGGCGACGCCGACGGAAGCTACGACTTCACCGACGGCGTCGCGATGATCGGCGAGCTGGAGGAAGGCGCGGAGCTGTGCATGGGCTCGCGCTTCAAGGGCGGGATCACGCCGGGCGCGATGCCGTGGAAGAACCGTTACATCGGCAACCCGGTCCTCACCGGCATCCTCAAGCTGTTCTTCCGCCCGGGGATCAGCGACGCGCACTCCGGACTGCGCGCAATCCGCAAGGACTCATTCCTCGAGCTCGGCCTTAGCGGCGCTGGCATGGAATTCGCGAGCGAGATGGTGATCAAGGCCGCGCTCAAGCGCCTGCGCATCGCCGAGACTCCCGTGAAACTCCTCCCCGACCTCCGCGACCGGCCGCCGCACCTGCGGCCGTGGCGCGACGGCTGGCGGCACCTTCGCTACCTGTTCATGCTCTCGCCTACCTGGGTGTTCGGCGTTCCGGCGTTGGTGGGCTCGATCGTCTCGATCGCTCTGCTGTTCGCTGCGGTCATGCACCAGTTTGCGCCGGGCTCTTTCCCGCGGATCGGCAATTACTGGACGATCCTTGCGGCAGCGATGCTGGGCCTCAGCCACATGTCGGGAATCCTCGCCGCCGCCGGGAACATCTACGGCGTGCGTGCAGGATATCGTCTGCCCAATCCATTCACCCGGCAGCTGACACGCCGAGTGCACCTCGAGTCGATGCTGATCGGCGGAGGGTTGTTCATCGCGGCCGGCATCGCCGTGCTCGGCATGGTCGTGTGGCAATGGCAAATGCGCGATTTCGCCGCGACCTACAGCGTCGTGCCGGCCGTCGTCGGGACCTTGTGCGTGACTCTCGGCTTTCAGAACGTGCTCGGCGGCTTCCTGCTTGCGATCGTCGGTGGCAATGAGGCGCAATTCATGGCCGGCCACAGCGCGCCTGCAAAGGCCGTGGACCAGGTCAGCATCGCGGCCTGAGGCAACCCGGCCGCGCGTCGGCCCGGCCCCCTCGCCATGTTGCCCGGGCCGTCCGCCCAAAGCTGTAATGCTCGCGTCATGAGGCTGCCGGACGGCTCCTCGGCACATCCGCAACAAATGCATTCGCCTGCCATGGCAGCGGCGGTGCCGCCCATAGCCGGGTTCGGCGGACCTGTGGATGCGCCTGTCTATGCTGTCGCGTCGAAGCCGCCCGGCAGCACCGCTCATGGGCTACGCAGTGCACTTCCACGCCCGCCACCCACGAGGATCAGGGGACGGTGATCGGCAGCTCAGGAGCGTTTGCGGATGCATCCCGGCACGTCTCGCGCCGCTGCGCGGACGAGCGCGTCGAATTTGGGGCTACTCTCCGGGAGCTCGCCGAGCCCGGCCTTGTTGATGTCGGCCCTCGTGATCAGGGTCACCGGCCCTACCCGGCACAGCCGTGAAAGCAGCTCCGCCGGAAGGACTTCCGCAGAGAAACGGAGCGGACGGTTGCTCATGTCGGGGAGATTGCGGACATGGTCGCCCGCACCTTCCGCCCAGCCACCATCGCGCGCCTTCGACCCATTATCGTCGATCAGCACAAACGGCGTCTTTTGGGCTTCGATCACACGCTCCATCGCAAGGTGCGGCTGCATGAACCGGTAGCTCGCCGCCAACAGCAGCGGCAGCGCGGCGACCACGGTCAGGCCGCTCATCAAGACAACCACGCCGTCCGCCTGCCGGCCGATGCGCTGTTCCAGCTCACGATAGCCGAAGCCCGCGAGGAGCGCGAAGCTGCCGAGATAGCCGTGAAGGTAGCGGTATCCATAGCCCCGCCCCTGCTCGGGCAGGATCGCGGTCAGGAACAGCAGCCAGGCGAAGATCCCGAGCGCGAGAGCGCCGGCGAACCCCCGCTTGCGAAGCACGACCGGAACCGCGGCGATGAGCAGCGGAACCAGCGCGAAATTCTGCCAGGCCGTGAAACGAAGCAGGTTCAGCATCATCAGCGGGATCGTGCGAGGATCGTGGATGAAAAGCAGCGGGATCAGCTTGTCGGTAATGACATTGGCGTTGGTCGCGCGGCCGAGCGGCCCGGCGACGAACGGCGATACGAACAGCGGGAACACCGCCCACCACAGGACGATCGCCGCATAGGCGAGGGCATAGCCGGCAACGAGCCGCCATTGCCCTTGCCTCAACCGCCACAACAGGAAGGGCGCGACAAAGAACGGGTGGAAGACCAGCTGATGCAGACCCGTCGCGGCGAAACCGGCGGCGATCGCGACCGAATGGCCCGTCTTGCCGCCGCGCAGGAATGCCGCAAGCCAGACGAGATTCAGCGCGAGGTGCCCGGTCATCGAAAATGGCGTCATCGCCGTAACCAGAAGCTGCGCGGACAAGGCATAGACGAGCAGGACTACCCAGCGTGCGCGCCGGTCTTCTCCGAACGTCCGCTTTGCGATGTCGAGCAGCGCCGCTCCTCCGATCACCACCAGCAGCGGGTTGAACCAGGCCGGATCGGCCACCTTCGAGAAGGCGAGCCGCAGCATCGGGTTCATCGGCAGATAGGCCGAGACGAATCCGCTCGGCTGATCGGCGTTGAGCAGGAAGTTCGGCTCCATGGCGAGCGCAAATGGCTGCCACCAGGGCGCGATCGGCGTCGCCAGCCGCCCCTGGTCGTAAACCGCCATGTCGAACAGGACCATGTGCTCGTCGCGCGACAGCGGAAAATTGCCGAGCAGCCCATAGGAGCCCCACGCGACGAGTGCCGCGAGCAGGAGGCCGGCCAACAGCATCGACCTGCCGGACGGCAGGCGCGCCGGCAGCGCCCATCGCGGCCTCCACAGCGCCACCAGGACCGTCGACAGGCCGAGGATGCAGAGAACCGGCACGTCCTGCGTCTGGACAAGGTTCAGCGCCATCACCGGCGCCTTGAGGGTCGCCGCCCACAGGCCGATCACGACGAGAACGGCGGCGCAGATGCCCAGCCGGGCCTTCCACGCCTTGATGTCATGGGCGAGCGCAGTTTCCGTGTTCATTGCGCAGGCATTAGCGATGACCGTTAAAGAAAGGGTGAGCGCATGCCCTGCCCGCCCCTGCGGCTGCAATGCGTCCAATTGACCGCAATTAGCTTTTTCTAAAAGTTTCCCGCTTATTCACCCTCGCCGTAATCAGCAGCAAGGCGCAGGCAACGGCATGAGCGCATTCGGCAAGCGTGGTGGAATCGGCAGCGGCGGACGCCCCAGCTTCGGCGTCGCCAAGCCGATGAAGGGCGGGCCGGGCGTCACCCAGTCGACGTCGTCGGAATCGGAACTCGGCGGCGAACAGTTCCCGCCGATCGAGCATCTCGCGCAATCGCTGGATGCGGCGGCCGACGAAAACGGCTCCAGTCTGAGCGGAGCGATGGACCGCCTCACGGCGCGCCAGAATGCAAGCGGCGAAGCGGCCAGCAGCAAGAGCGAGGGTTTCGAAGCCTCGGTCCACCGGATCAAGGAGCAGGTGCTTCCCCGGCTTCTCGAACGCGTCGATCCCGAAGCGGCCGCGACGCTCAGCAAGGACGAGCTCGCCGAGGAATTCAGGCCGATCATCAGCGAGGTGCTGAACGAGCTCAAGATCAACCTCAACCGCCGCGAGCAGTTCGCGCTCGAGAAGGTGCTGGTCGACGAGCTGCTCGGCCTCGGGCCGCTCGAAGAGCTTCTCGCCGACCCGGCAATCAGCGACATCATGGTCAACGGCCCCGACCAGACCTATGTCGAGCGCAAGGGCAAGCTCGAGATCGCGCAAATCCAGTTCCGCGACGAGGAGCATCTGTTCCAGATTGCGCAGCGCATCGTCAACAAGGTCGGCCGCCGCATCGACCAGACCTCGCCGCTCTGCGACGCTCGCCTCCAGGACGGCAGCCGCGTCAACGTCATCATCCCGCCGCTGTCGCTTCGCGGCACCGCCATCTCGATCCGCAAGTTCTCCGAGAAGCCGATCACGCTCGACATGATGAAGGGCTTCGGCTCGATGTCGGAGAAGATGGCGACTGTGCTCAAGATCGCCGGCGCGAGCCGGATGAACGTCGTCATCTCGGGCGGTACCGGCTCGGGCAAGACGACAATGCTCAACGCCTTGTCGAAGATGATCGACCCCGGCGAGCGCGTGATCACGATCGAGGACGCTGCCGAGCTTCGGCTCCAGCAGCCGCACTGGCTGCCGCTGGAAACCCGTCCGCCCAACCTAGAGGGTCAGGGCGCGATCACCATCCGCGACCTCGTCATCAACGCGCTGCGCATGCGCCCCGATCGCATCATCCTCGGCGAGATTCGCGGACCGGAATGCTTCGACCTGCTGGCGGCGATGAACACCGGCCACGACGGGTCGATGGCGACGCTCCACTCCAACTCCCCGCGCGAATGCCTCGCACGTATGGAGAACATGGTGATGATGAGCGACATCAAGGTCCCGAAGGAGGCGATCAGCCGCCAGATCGCGGACTCTGTGGACCTGATCGTTCAGGTCAAACGTCTGCGGGATGGCTCTCGCCGCACGACCAACATCACCGAAGTGATCGGGATGGAAGGCGACGTCATCGTCACCCAGGAACTGTTCAAGTTCGAATATCTCGACGAGACCCCGGACGGGAAGATCCTCGGTGAGTTCCGTTCGATGGGCCTGCGCCCCTACACGCTCGAAAAGGCCAAGCAGTTCGGTTTCGACCAGCCGTATCTCGAGGCGTGCCTCTGACACCTCGGCCGGGGCGGGATCAGCCGTCCCCTGCTTTCCGCGGCACGGCCGACCGTGAATCCGACGGGAAGTCGATCTTCGCCACCGTGCCTCCATCCCTCTCGTAGGAAATTGTGCCGCGGAGCTGACGCGCGAGGCTTTGCAGGATTCCCTGGCCGAGGCTCCCCGTGCCGTGCTTGTCGAAGCTCGCCGGCATCCCGGGCCCGTCATCGGCGACCGACAAAGTGCAATGCCCTTTCGAACAGCCGACGCTCACGGTGATCGCGCCGTCGACGCGGCCAGCGAACGCATGTTTCAGGCTGTTGGTGACGAGCTCGGCGACGATCAGCGAGACCGACATCAATGCTTCGAGGTTGAGCACGACACGGTCGGCGTTAACGGTCAGCCGCACGCCGGGCGTATCGCTCGCCTGGATGAGGTCCGTGCACAAGTCCCGCAGATATTCGTCGATCGGAGCCTCGACGGATTTCGGGTCGTGCAGACGGCGATGCACGCGCGACATCATCTGGAGCCGACCCCTCGCCGCATCCAGTGCCTCCATTCCCGGGCTGTCGGGGGGAAGCGCTTTGCGCCGAGCCCACAGGACCGCGGAGACGAACTGAAGATTGTTGGCGACCCGGTGCTGCAACTCGCGGAACAAGGTGTTCGATCGCTCCTTCGACAGAGCGAGCGCGTGGATCGCGACGTTGAGGCTCCAGATCACGTACAGCTCGAGCGAGGCGGTCAGAACGAAGATGAGCATCGAGATGCGGTGCGGCGTCGCGAGCGTGAACGTGCCGTAGGGCGGGAAAAACAAGACCCATGCGATGAACGTGCAGACCGCCGCGAACGCCAGCCCGATGCGGATGCCGCCGAACAGCCCGGCGAGCAGGATTGCCGGCAGGAAGGTCATCGGGCCGAAGCCTTCGCTCATCCCGCCGAGAAGCCACCGCAGCACCGACGCGAGCAGCAGGAACGCAATGCCGACCGCGACGCCTAGCGCGGGCCGGTCGCCCGGGAGTTTCCGGAAAGGAAGCGAACGCAGGATCACGATGGGTAACTGCAAGCTAAATGCATTGGCCGCACGCCACAAGCGCGCCTCCAGCGCAACCGGCGGCGGACGTCCGAACCAGACAAGTTTATCTAGGTTGGGACGGCGGAACCCTGGCATTTCGCGCGGATTGTCCGGTCATGTCGGCATCGCGGAAGAAGGTCGGAGTCCTTACCTTTCACACTACGCGCTGCGCTCGATGGAGAACATGGGCGCGGCGCTGGCCGCGACCGAGAGCATCATCGACGAGATCGAGGCGCTCTGCCCCGGCGCGTTCGCGCTGCCGAACAGCAACGTCGTGACGATCGGAAGGAAGGCGTGATTGTGCACTGCATCACCGGAGCTACGCCGGAGATTGACCCAAGCGCCTCAGGCGAGGAGCGCTGGAAAGTGGGATTTCTCAGGAAAAAATGGTGGGCGTGGCAAGGATTGAACTTGCGACCCCTGCGATGTCAACACAGTGCTCTACCACTGAGCTACACGCCCACCGACCGTCGGGCGCAAGGCCCCTCGGAAGCGCGGCATTTAAGGGCGCGAACGAAGCCGCGCAAGGCGCATCGTCATCCCATCCAATCGATCGGAAAAGGGCATCGCAGCGGAACACGTGCGTTCCGAATTTCCTTGGCTCAGTACCACTTTGAGCCAGACCGCTAGAGGCGCCCGTGTTGGTCCTCGGCCTGGAAGATTCGGTCGACCTCCATTACGAGGTCCTTAAGGTGGAACGGCTTGGACAGCAGCTTGGCCTCGGGCGCGGTGCGGCCGCCCTGCAGCGCGACGGCGGCGAAGCCGGTGATGAACATCACGCGGATGGCGGGGTCGATCGCGCTCGCTTTTTGGGCCAGCTCGATCCCGTCCATTTCGGGCATGACGATGTCGGTCAGAAGCAGGTCGAAGCGCTCGCGTTCGAGCAGCGGCATCGCCTCGGTACCGCAGCCCACCGCCTCGACCTCGTAGCCGACGCGCTGCAGCGCGCGCTGCAGATATTCGCGCATCGACGTGTCGTCTTCGGCCAAGAGGATCCGCGCCATCGCCTCTCTATGCTCTCACGAATTGGCTTTTGCCAGAAGCGAATAAGCGGCTCGTGCGTTGCAGCCCCTCGAGAGCAGTCCTAAACTGGCACAAAATCCTCTAGATTGGCGCAATAGCTGACGTGACGCCGCTTTCCTCCCCGATCGTCCACGCGCCGCGCGGCCCGCTGCCGGTGCTGCTGTCGGTGCCCCATTCGGGCCGCGATTATCCCGACTGGCTGATCGATGATGCCGCCGGGGGGAGGGCCGCCCTCGCGACTTTAGAGGACCCGCTGGTCGACCGGCTGGTGTGGCGCGCGCTGCAGCGGCACCTGGTATCCCGGGCCGACCGGGATTTGCTGGCGCGGGTCGAGCCCGCCCGACGAG
>NZ_WJSQ01000039.1 GCF_009720245.1 Sphingomonas segetis
AGCGCGGCGGCGCGGCTCCCGCCCCCGCCCCCGCTCCAGCCGCCGACCAGCCGCGCAAGGGAGAGCGCGGTTGAGCGAAACGCTCGAGCCTGCTCTTCCGGATCACCTGGACGAGCAGGCCGACCGCATGATGCACGCGCTGTGCGACCGCGAGCTCACCGTCGCGACCGTCGAAAGCTGCACCGGCGGGATGCTCGCCGCGCTACTGACCGACATCGAAGGCGCGAGCCACGGCTTCGAGCGCGGCTTCGTGACCTACAGCGAAGCGTCCAAGAACGAGCTTCTCGGGATCGACCTCGAAGTGCTCCACAAGAACGAGGCCGTGTCGGAAGTCGTCGCGCGGGCGATGGCCGAAGGCGCCCTCGCCCGCTCGCGCGCCGACATCTCCCTCGGAGTTACGGGCTTTGCCGGCGCGGCGGGCGAAGGCCACGAGCAGGGCCTCGTCCACATGGCGCTGGCGCGCCGCGGCAGGCCCACCGCCCATCGCGTCGAGCACTTCGGTGCGATAGGGCGCGGCTCGGTTCGGGTGAAATCATTGAAGGTCATGCTCGACATGCTTGAGCAGGCGCTCGGCGAGGAGTAGTTCGCCTTTCGTTCCACAAAGCCGGGAGAGCGAAATGGCCGACCTCACCTTATACACCCACCCGCAGTCGCGCGGCCGCATCGTCCGCTGGATGCTCGAGGAGGTGGGCACGCCGTACGAGACGGAAATCGTCCCCTACGACCAGATGAAGAGCGAGCGCTACCTGGCGGTGAACCCGATGGGCAAGGTGCCGGCGATCAGGCACGGCGAGCATGTCGTGACCGAGTGCGCGGCAATCTGCGCCTATCTCGCCGACGCTTTCCCGCAGGCGGGGCTCGGCCCGCGCGACGACGAGAAGGCCGATTATTACCGCTGGCTGTTCTACGCCGCCGGGCCGGTCGAGGCGGCGGTGTCCAACAAGGCCATGGGGTGGGAGCCGACGCCCGAGCGCGAGCGGATGTTTGGCTACGGCAATTTCGACAGGGTCGTCGCCGTGCTCGACGAGCTGTTCAGCCTGCGCGATTATGTCTGCGGCGACCGCTTCACCGGCGCCGACGTCTATCTCGGCTCGCAGATCATGTTCCCGCTGCAGTTCGGGCAGCTTCCCGAACGCGACAGCTTGCTCCGTTACCGCGACCGCCTCCAGGGCCGCGACGCCTACAAGCGCGCCGCGGAGCGCGACGACGAAGCCCAGCAACAGATGCAGCCGGCCCAGTCCCAACCGGCCCAGCCCCAACCGGCCCAGTCTTAGCCGGCCCAGTCTTAGCCGGCCCAGGTCTTGATTCGACCGGATCGCGAAGCATGCGCTGCAGCCGTCAGTCCTCGTCCCGGCGCGTCTCGGGCGAGAGCGCATGGGTGGCGCCCGCTCGATGCTCGAACGCTTCCGCCGTCCGCAACGTGAACGCTTGCGGGTCGTAGCTGAGGACGCCGTAGATCGCGGCCCCCAGGACCACCAGTGCGAACAAGAGACCAGCCGCGCCAGGGCGACGGGCGTCGTGCGCGGCCGGGTGGCGCACGCGCGCCTTGGTTCCGACGACCATCGCCCTGGCCAGATTCTCGCCTTCGAAGACCGACATGACGATGACTGCGAGGATGTGAACGCCGACCATCGCCAGCAGAGTCCAGCCGATGAGCTCGTGGGCCTCCTCGGCGGCTTCACCACCGAAGGCTCCCGTCGCCACCACCAGGCCCGTGAGGCCCAACAGAACGATAACGGCGACAGCTCCGAGCGGGTTGTGCCCGATCGAAGATTCGGGGTGCCCGTGTCGAAGGGATTTCAGGTGCTCACCGATGCGGGATGGCCGGATGAAATCGCTGAAGCGGCTGTGTTCGCCGCCGACGAAGCCCCACGCCAGCCGAAATACGATCAGAATTCCGGCCAGCCATCCGGCAACCACGTGCCATTGGTTGAGGGCGCTGTCCTCCTCTGCCGAAAGGAAGGCGACGGCGATCGCCGCCACGAGCAGCCAGTGAAACAGCCGCAGCGGCAGATCCCATACCCTTATGCGGGGCGAACCTTCGATCATCCGACGCTCCTTCCGTTCGCTCTTCAACCGCTCACTCTGCGTGCGCGGCGGAGCCGGCTTCCGCGTCAGCGTAGTGGCCCTCAGCGGAGCCGGTCGCCGCCTGATGGAGGCCTTCGACATAGTGGATGAAGCTGACGTAGCTCGCGACGTAGTCACGGCCGGCAGCGATGTCTTCGCTTCGGAAATTCCGCTTGCGCTGAATGTCCGCGAAGCGCGTGCGAATGCCATCGGTCGCCTGTTTGGCGACGAAGTCGGTGAGCTCGCGCTCGGATCGGGTCGTGAGAGCCGCGTCGGCGAGTGGTATTGCCGGACCCAGGTCACGCCCTGCCGGTTTCAGGCCGGTGTACGGAGCACCTTCGCCGGCGCGATGCACACGCACCAGTGTCTCGAAAAAGTAGCGGTCGGCGAGCTGCTGCGCCGCCGGGCCGAGCTTCCTCACTGCGACCGCATCCCGGAACGCGGCGCGGATTTCCGCTTCGTCCTTCGGCTGAACCCAGACCAGCACCGCGTTGGGATCACCGCTGTCGAGCGCAGTCCGGGCGGCGCCGACCACGGGTCCGTCAAGGCCATCGCAATGAGCCATCGCCGGTGACCCCGCGATGAGGGCTGCCCCAGCAAGAGCCATCGAGCCGGCACGCCAGAAGTTCATTTGATCCTCCGTTCACGTATCCTTCGGGCGAAGAGATGGTGCTCGTCCGCGACCATGTCGCTACGCACTTCTACGGATGCCCCGAATGCGATGGATCAAAAAAAGGGCCGGCGGATCGCTCCGCCGGCCCTCAGCTTTCGTTCGGCTGCGCCGGTTAGCGGCGGTCGCCCATGAAGTAGAGCAGGAACTGGAACATGTTGATGAAGTCCAGGTACAGGCTCAGCGCCCCCATGATGACGACCTTGCCCATCATGTCCGACCCGGCGACCTGGAAGTACATGCTCTTGATCCGCTGCGTGTCGTAGGCGGTCAGGCCGGCGAACAGAAGCACGCCGATTGCGCTGATCGCCAGCGCCATCGCGCTCGACTGCAGGAACATGTTGACCAGCATCGCGACCAGGATTCCGACCACGCCCATGATCAGGAACGTGCCCATGCCGCTGAGGTCGCGCTTGGTGGTGTAGCCATAGACGCTCAGCGCCAGATAGGCCGCGGCGGTCGCGAAGAAGGTCTGCGCGATCGACACCCCGGTGAACGCCAGGAACAATGTCGACATCGACAGGCCCATCAGCGCGGCGAACGCCCAAAACAGGATCTGCAGCGTCCCGGTCGCCATGCGGTTCATGCCGAAGCTCATCGCGAACACGATCGCGAGCGGCGACAGCATGACGATCCAGCCGATCGGGCTCATGCCCTGGCCGTTGGCGCCGATCAGCACCTGCCCGGCGTAAGGCGCGAACAGCAACGCGACGATGCCGGTCAGAAGCACGCCCGATGCCATGTAGTTGTAAACCGAAAGCATGTACGACCGAAGGCCCGCATCGCGGGCGGCGCGCGGGACCCCCACCGTCGCAGCGGCGGGATTCACCCCGGTCGTCGTACGCGGGTCTTGCCAATTGGCCATTTCATCTCCTTGTCGCGCGGGCAAAGGGCCCGTTCGCTACCGTCGATATATCGTGGATGCGCAGAGGGACTTCAAGCGAATCCGGTCACGGCACCCGTCCTGGGTCATAATAGCGGGCTGGCCTGACGCCCCGCTGAACCTATATTTGCTCCCGCCATGCCCAGAAAAGCCACCAGGATAGCCGCACCGGCGCTTCCCGCGGTCACCATCGTCATCGAATGGGAAAACGCGATTGACGTCGAAGACAAATGGACGGGCGCGGCGATGGCCGCGCTCGAGCGCGAAATCGCCGACTTAGCTCCTCGGATGAGCGCCAGGCCGCGGATCATGTACCTCTACGACAGGAACGCGGTCGATCCCGCAATCATCGAGACGACGCTTTCCGCAATGGCGCCCCGGCTCAGGGAGCTCGCCGAGCTGGAGATCGTCCCGACCGACGGGCTCACTTACTACAAGCTCAAGAATTACGGCATCGGCCAGGCAAAGACGGACCTGTCGATCATGCTCGACAGCGACGCCGCGCCACAGCCGGGCTGGCTCGAAAATCTGATCAAACCCTTCGCCGACCCGAAGATCATGGCGGTCGGCGGGTTCACCGTGCTGGGCTACGACGATCTGCTCTCCAAGACCTTTGCGCTCGGCTGGATTTTCGACCTTCGCTCGGAGCGCACCAAGACCGTCAAGCGCGAGAAAATTCACGCGAACAATTGCGCGGTCCGCACGGATTTCTTCCGCGAGAACCCTTTCCCCGACCTGCCCGCCTTCAAGAAGCAATGCGGCTTCTGGCTGCGCGACCTCACCGCAAAGGGCTACGATTACACCCGGACCGCCGATGCGATGACGGTCCATGCGCCGCATCCCGGATACAGGTTCCTCGCGTGGCGGGCGTGGACGATGGGCCTGGACCGCGACTACCAGGCTTTCCAGACCGCGACCCGCTCGCGCCTCGGCCGGCTCGGCTTTGCTCTTCAATTCTTCGGCGGCAAGGTCGGCAAGGCCTGGTGGCGCATCTGGACGCGCGGCGGACAGGTCGAGCTGCCGGTCTGGCAGCGCCCCGCCGCGATGGCGATCATTCTGGGCTTCTACGGCGTGGGCCTCGCCGGCGAGGTCGGAAGCGCGCTGACCCGAAGCTTCGAGCCGCTTCCGAAGCCACAGGCAGCGCCGAAGACCGGCGCTCGAGCCGGCAAGGCCGTCCCTGCCTGACGATCCCGTCCCATGCCTGGGCTGATCGGGATCGGCCTTGCGGTGCTGGTGGGCCTGTTCGCCCATCTCGTCGGCTTCGACCGCGACCGGGCCTTCTACCCCGTCGTGCTGACGGTGATCGCCTCTTACTATCTGCTCTTCGCCGTCATGGGTGGCGGGGACTTGCTAGCCGAATCGGCCATCTTCGCAGCGTTCGCCACTGTCGCCGTGATCGGCTTTCGAACGAGCATGTGGATCGTCGTCGCCGGGCTCGCCGCACACGGCGCCTTCGACTTTGTCCGTCACCTGGTGCTGGAGGGCCGAGCCGTCCCCTTATGGTGGCCGGGCTTCTGCTTGGCTTACGACGTCACGGCCGCCGTGGGCCTGTCGTTGCTGCTTGTCCTGCGGCGGAAGCCCGCGCCGGTCAGCTTCGGCCGGTCATGAGCGGGCCCGCCGGCGGCGGCGCGAATTCGAGCGGCGCCACAGCGGCTCCCCGCGAGCCCTCAGTCACCGCGCCGTAAATCGCCTGGCCGGCCACGCTGTACGTGATCGCCTCGATCACCACGAAAGCGCCAAGCATCGTCGCGATGCCCCAGTTCCAGGCGGGATGGACTTGGCCGCTGCGCCTTGCGTCCGCCCAGGCGCCAGCCACCGGGAACAGCATGCAGGCAGCGAACGACGCCTCCCACGCCCATGGCTGCAGCAGCGGCATCGGCAGCAGCCGCCCGAAGGCTGGTCCGAGAAGCAGCGCCATCGCGCAGAAATGCAGGCGGCGATGCCATTCGGTGCGACGCCGGAGCTTGATCGCGGCAGCGGTCAGTCCGGCAAAAGCGAGGACGGTCAACGGATCGAAAACCAGGAACTGCAGCGGCCGGAAGAAGAACGGCACGTGCCCCATACGCACCATGGTGACCGTCACGACGAACCCCATGACGATCATCGGCGCGATCCAGACGGCCGCGATCCATCCGAGGCGCCGGTGAAGGTGCATCCGCCCGGTGGCGACGAAAATGTTCTGGAGCAGGTAGATCCCGACCCAGCCCATGAACAGCCACGCATGCAGATGGACGCGCAACGGCGCTGCGAAGGTCGATCGGCCCATCAGATACTGGAATGAGAATCCGCAGACGATGATGATCGCCATGACGATCGCGCCGCGCAGGAAGAGGCGCTCGTCGCCGACCGCAGGCGCCGGCGTGAAAGGCTGTTGGGCTAAAGTGGCCATCTCGTTCCCCCGAGAGTCAGCGCGGCAACTTTAGAGCGACCCGCACCGCGTTAAAAGCGGGTTTTCGCAAAGTTGATGAACGGCATTGCCCGTCAGCGTCCGCAATGCGACAGTGGGCGCATGGGGGAGCTGACCGGACGGTCCCCGCTCGAGCGGGTTTTCCGCATTGCGCTGCTGGCGCTTGCGGTCCTGCTCGCATTGGTGCCCGTATCCGCGGCTTCAGCCGCGCAACCGAAGCGAATCGTCGCCGTCGGCGACCTCCACGGCGACTATCAGGCGTGGCTGACCATCGCGCGCGCGGCCGGCCTCATCGATTCGGGCGGCCATTGGGCCGGCGGCAGAACGACTCTCGTCCAGATGGGCGACATCGTCGACCGCCAGCCGGATTCGCTCAAGATCATCCGCAGCCTCCAGCAGCTTCAGAAAGATGCGGCACGCGCCGGCGGGCGTGTCGTGGTCGTTCTCGGCAACCACGAGGCGATGAATCTGCTCGGCGACTTCCGTTACACCACGCCGGGAGAATTCGCCGCCTTCGCGACGCCGAACTCGGCCGCGGTCCGCGACCGGGTCTACGAGCAGAACCGCGCCGCGCTCGAGCAGGCGGCGAAGGCGACCAACCCTGCAGTCACCGCGCAGCAGGTCCGCGACGCGTGGATGGCGCAGCACCCGCCGGGCTGGGTCGAGCACAAGCTCGCGTGGCTGCCGTCCGGCGAGCTCGGCCGCTGGGCCACCCATAACCCGGCGGTCGTGAAGATCGACGGCACTTTGTTCGTCCACGGCGGCCTCAGCGCCGAATATTCGAAGCTCTCGCTCGACGAGATCAACCGGCGGGTCGCGAGCGCCATGGCGTCGGCCGACGGCAGCCCGGCGACGATCCTCTACGACCCGCTCGGCCCGCTGTGGTACCGCGGGCTGGTGACGCGCGACCCCGACGCGGAGGAAGTTCGCGCGAAAGCCGCCCCGCCGGCACCCGCGCTGACATCGGATCAGGAGCTTGGGACGATACTCACCGCCTATCGCGCCCAGCGGCTGGTCGTCGGCCACACGCCCGACCGCAAAGGCATCGAAATCATCGATGGCGGCCGGCTCGCGCGGATCGATACCGGCATCTCGCGCGCCTACGGCGGACCTCTGAGCTGGCTCGAGATCATCGGCGGGAGGATGATCCCGCACACTGTGGGGAGGACTCCATGAGGGGGATGTTCGCCTTCGTCGCCGCCTGCGCTTTCGCCTTTTCCGCACCGGCGGCGGCGCAGCAGCCCAAGCCCCTTTTCGCCGCCTCGGACCCGATCCGCATCACTATCCAGGCGCCGCTGTCGGGCGTGATCCGCAGCCGCTCGAGCAACCCCGTCCAGGGGACCCTGACCGATCCCAGCGGCCAACCGCTTGCCGTCGCGCTGAGCGCCCGCGGGATCACCCGTCGCTCGGCCGACACCTGCCAGTTCCCGCCGCTCAGGGTGCAGTTCACCACGCCTCCGCCGGCGACATCGATCTTCGCCGGGCAGAAGAAGCTCAAGCTCGTCACCCATTGCCGAAGCACGCCTTCGTTCCAGCAATATGTGCTGCTCGAATATTCGGCGTACAAAATGTACAACCTCCTGACTCCGCACAGCTTCCGCGTGCGGCTCGCCAACATCGATTATCGCGACGACAGCGGCCGGCCGATCGTGTCACGCGTCGGCTATTTCCTCGAGGACCTCGGCGACGTCGCCGCGCGCAACGGCACCCGCGAGACGCACGCGCCCGAGACGATCCCGCTTAGCGACCTCAACCCTGCCGATGCCGCGCGGTACACGCTCTTCCAGCACATGATCGCAAACCACGACTGGTCGATCCGCGCCGGTCCAGCGGGCTCCGACTGCTGCCACAACGCCGAGTTGATTGGCCCGCTCGGGCCCGGCACGGCGATCGCGATCCCGTACGACTTCGACTTCTCCGGTTATGTGAACGCACCTTATGCGATGCCGCCCGAGCAGCTTCACATCAGCTCGGTCCGCCAGCGCGTCTATCGCGGCTATTGCACGCAGAATGCCGACGTCCTCGCCGCCGCTCGGCAGATGCGCGACGCGCGGCCGCAGATGATCGCCGCGGTCACCGCGACGCCCGGGCTCGAGCCCGGCACCCAGAGCCGGGCGACGCGCTTCCTCGACAGCTTCTTCGCCGAGATCGCCAGCGACGAAGCGGTGAACGCGAACCTGCTGCGGCGCTGCGTCCGCTAGGGCCGCGCTACTTCTTCTTGTCGGGCTCCGGCGGCGCGGCCTGATCGATGCCGTCATAGTCGGCGAGGAAGCGCTTCATCCCGGCGCGCTCGCCATATTCGGTGATCCACAGCATCGCGAAGCAATAATTGAACGCGATGCTGATCACGCCGGCAAGCTCGATCGCACCGATCCCCGCACTCAGGCCGGTGCCGACCGCAAGCAATATGAACAAGGCGTCGCCGGAGCTTTTGAGCGAGTTCCTGAACCGCACCGCGCCGGCGATTCCCGCGAGCGAGAAGGCGAGAGCGAGCGAATTCTGGACGATGATGACGATGCCGGTGACGACCATCGGCAGCACGATGATCGTATTGACCAGCGACTGATCGTATTCGTGGCCGCCTCGCACCGTCATGTAGACCCAGCTGACCGGAAGCGACACGAGGATCGCGGCGATGATCGCGACCACCAGCCAGAAGATGCTCTGCCCGAGGTTTGCGACATGCGTCGAACGCGCGGCCTCGCTCGCATGAAGCGGATTCTTGGCCGGATCGGTAATCAGCTGCTCGACCCCGCCGAGCGGCAGATAGCCGCGCAGGTCGGGCCAGAGCTTAAGCGCGATGAACAAGGCCAAGCCGATGACCAGATAATAGATCGTGATCTGCAGCAGCAGCTTCGACGCACGCATCTGTAGTCCCCCCATTCGAGCGCCTAGGCGCGTTTCGCCAATTCGTCTTGCTCCTCAGGCGCGCCGCCCCGCGCAACGCCAAGCTCCTCGACCGGATATGGGGCAATCGGCTGAAGCACGCCGTAGCGCTCCCGCATCGGCTCGTCCTCGAGCGGCGGCCAGGCGATGTCGGCCATCGGCAGCTCGGTATCCGGGACGCGGTCGAGCAGGTCCCTCAGCAGGGTCAGGCGCCCCAGCGGCTGGTCGTTGAAATCGATCAGGGTCCACGGCGCGAAATCGGTGTGCGTCGCCGACAGCATCATTTCCCGCGCCTCGGTATAGTCGTTGTAGAGCTCGCGCGCCTTGATATCGATTGGCGACAGCTTCCACCGCCGTACCGGGTTGTTGAGCCGGTTCTGGAACCGTTCCTCCTGCACCTGCTGGTCGCAACACAGCCAATATTTGAACAGCAGGATTCCGTCGTCGACGAGGTGCCGCTCGAATTCCGGCGCGGCGTTAAGGAAGTCCTGCACCTGCTCCGGCGTGCAAAAGCCCATCACCCGCTCGACCCCGGCGCGGTTGTACCAGCTGCGGTCGAACAGCACGATCTCGCCCGACGCCGGCAAATGCTCGGCATAGCGCTGGAAATACCATTGCGTGCGCTCGCGCTCGCTTGGGGAGGGGAGCGCCACGACGCGGCACTGGCGCGGGTTGAGCAGGCGCGCGAACATGTCGATCGAGCCGCCCTTGCCCGCCGTGTCGCGGCCTTCGAACAGGATCACCATGCGCTGGTCGGTCTCGGCGACCCAGCGCGCCATGCCGCTCAGCTCCTTGGCCATCGGGCTAAGGAGCTCGAGATATTCCTGTTCGGTGAGCCTGCTCGTCCCGCTCATTCAGCGCCCCCATGCTGACGGGTGAGTTGTTGCACGCTCCAGCGCCGATTGGAACCACTCTCGCGCAGCCGCTACTAAGCCCCCATGGCCTGGTTCGACCGCCCGCTCCGCCTTACGCTCACGGCGGCGCACAAGCTGCTGAAAGCGGGATGGTTCGTGCGGCGTCCGCGCACCTTCGGAGCGCACGCGGTGGCATTGACGCCCGAGCGCAAGCTGATCCTCGTCAAGCTCCGCTACGCGCCCGGCTGGCGCGTGCCCGGCGGCGGCCGCGAGCACGGCGAATATGCGCAGGCCGCCGTGATCCGCGAGCTTCGCGAGGAGATCGGCATGACCGCCTACGGCCGCGTCCGCTTCGCCTGCGAGCTCGAGGAGGCGGTGGATTTCAAGCGCGACCTCGCCGCGCTGCTGGTCGTCGAGGACGTCCGCTACCGCCCGCCGCGCTGGTCCTGGGAGGTCGAACGGGTCGGCGAGTTCGACATCGATCGGCTCCCTGCGGACACGTCGCCGACGACTTTGCGCTGGATCGCCGCGCTCAGCGACGAAATCTAGCCATGCACCGCCTGTTCGTCGCGATCCGCCCGCCCGAGCCGATCCGCGACCTGCTGGTCGACGCCATGGACGACAGCGCGGACTTCCGCTGGCAGGACGAAGATCAGCTGCACATCACGTTGCGCTTCGTCGGCGAGGTCGAGCGGCCGGTCGCCGACGATCTTGCCGATGCATTGACCCGCGTTCGCGCGGCCCCGCTTGAGCTCCGTATCGCTGGCGTCGGCCGGTTCGAGCAGCGTAACTCGGGCGCTTTGTGGGCCGGGATCGAGCCGAAGCCGCCGCTCGCAGCGCTTGCGGCCAAGGTCGAGCGCGCCTGCCAATCGGTCGGCCTCGTGCCCGAGCGCCGCGCGTTCCACCCGCACGTCACCCTCGCCCGCTGGAAAGGCTGCCGAACGCGCGAGCTGCACGCCTTCCTCGAACGCACGCGCGGCCTGTCGTCGGAGCCGTTCGCCGCGGACCATTTCATCCTGTTCGAAAGCCGTCTGTCGCGCCACGGCGCGCATTACGAAGAGGTCGCGTGCTACCCGCTTTCCTAACTTCTCATCTGCCCTAAATCGCCGTAGACAATGCCTTTCCGGCGGGGGCGTAGCCGTGAATGTAGCGGAGCCTGTGACGAGTGACGCGCGCGATCTGACGCGGCCCGTCTTCATCAGCTACGCTACCGTCGACCGCAAGCGGGCGCTCTCCATCTGCAAGGCGATCGAACGCCGCGGACCGCGGTGCTGGATATCGTGCCGCGACGTCGCGCCAGGGCTGAACTATCAGGAGGAGATTGCCCGCTCCGTCCGCAATGCCCGCGCAATGGTGCTGGTCTTCTCCGACGCCGCCAACAACAGCGACGAGATCAAGAAAGAGCTGTCGCTGGCCAGCCGCTACCACGTGCCGGTGATGGCGCTGCGCATCGAGGACGTCGAGCCGAGCGACGCTTTCGCCTACGAGCTCTCGACGCGCCAGTGGATCGACGCGTTCGAAGGTTGGGACCGCTCGATCGACTTGCTCGTCAGCCGCATCGCGCAGATTTCAGGCGCCCATCCGGCCGCGACTACTGCAGCAGCACAGGCACGCCGCCACACGGCATTCTTCGCTCGACGTCGAACCTGGATCGCGGCCGTCGCGAGCCTGCTTCTGCTGGTGATCGCTGCCGCGGGCTGGTGGCTGTTTCGGCCGTCGCAAGCCGCAGCGCACAGCATGTCGGTGCGCCTGGCCGGCTTCCAGCTGTTGTCGCCAGACCTTCCCGCGACGATGCGCGAGGCCGTCGGCGCCGAGGTCACGGCGGCGTTCAACGCCGACGGCGTCATCGGCGTTTCGGCCGCCTCGGCTCCTCCGCCCGGTTCGGGGCCGGCTTATGCCCTCGGCGGGACGATCCACCGGGTCGGCGACTCCATTCGCGTCATCACCCGTTTCACGAACGAGCGTTCCGGCGCGATCCTGTGGTCCGACAGCATCGACTACGCCGCCGATCAGGTTGCGAAAATTCCTCACAGGATCGCGGTCGATGCCGGCATTGTCATTCGCTGCGGCCTGTCCGGTGCCGCGACCTATCACACGTCGCTGCCCGACGCGGTCCTCAAGGACTATATGCAATATTGCCAGGAAGCCTGGGCGTACGGGGGAACCAAGACTCTTCTTCCCGCGCAACGCGTTGTCGCTGCGCTGCCCGATTTCTCCTGGGGGTGGTCCGCGGTCCAGACCGGTTACATGCAGGCTCTCCAGTTCGAAGAGGACAGCCGGCGCTCCGAAAAGTTGCGCGTCGCAGGGCTTGAGGCCGCAAACAAGGCGCTCGCTCTCGACCCGAAGAACAGTGAAGCACTCGATCGCAAGACTTACCTGATGAAGGATCCTTACGACTGGGCCAGCAAGGAGAAGCTGTACAAAGCCTCGATCGCGGCCAAGCCGCTCGATTGCGGATGCGAGCATTACGGTTACGGCCTCATGTTGTTCAATGTGGGACGTCTCGGTGATGCGATCGAACAGCAGCGTGCCGCCACCGACATGCTCGCCCTTTGGCCCGACTCCCAACTCGCTTTGGCGGAAGCGCTTGTAGCGGCGGACAGGGCAGAGGAGGCAAAGCCATATTTCGCAGCAGCGATCGACCTCTCCACGGATGCGACCTTCGACGAAGCGGTCGCGTCAGTAGAAGGCACCGAAACCGGCGACTATGCGGCCGCTATCGCCGCTCTCCGCAACCCGAAGCTCCAAATGTCCGAAGAGACCCGAGCCGCTTTATTGTCGGGATACCGGGCGCTGGCATCGCGCGATCCCCAAGCTGAGAAGAAGGCCGTCGATGCGCTTCTTGCCCTGCCCAAGGAGAAGCAGGGCACCAGGGTCGCGACAATGCTGGCGGCGCTGGGCGCGAACCACGAGGCGTTGGCGGTCGCGAGCCAGAGACCATGGCTGTTCTGGTATCGAAGCACGCGCGGAGTCCTGTACGATCCGGGCTTTCCAGCCGTTGCCAAAAAGCTTGGCCTTCTCGACTATTGGAAAACCTCGCGCACGAAGCCCGACGTCTGCTCGGCCAAGGACTCGCCACCCTTCTGCCGGATGATTTAGGCCGATGAACCGGCCGGAGCAGCTGAAGAACGACGGTGAGCGGCTGACCGGCCCGGTCTTCATCAGCTACGCGACCGAGGATCGCAGGGAAGCGCTTTCCTTGTGCGCGGCGATCGAGCGCCGCGGAACGAAATGCTGGTGGAAGCGGCTCAGGAGGAGGACCCGCCCGAGCCGCTTCTCGGAGACGCTCCGGACTTGTGTTTTTCGGCCAAGTGCATCGAGTCTCCGTCTCGCGCCTTACAGGTGGATCAGTTTGCCGGACGATACGGGAAAACCCCGATTAACGCGGGCCGGGAACTCTGCGCGTGGTGTTGCGGACCATGCCTTGCGGCGTTGCGACCTAAGTGGAGAAGCGGCTCGGCAGAGGAACTGGGCCGCTTCTCCGCCGGCCCGAGTTCAACCGCGACAATGCGAATTTCCGATCAGTCTCCGGCTGCATATTGGGCCGACGGAGTGGAGCGCGACAAATCCCTTTCTTCAGCGGTCATCTCGTCCTCGATGGTTTCGAAGAGAGGCGAGGATAGATAGCGTTCCCCGGTATCCGGAAGCATGCACAAGATGACGGAGCCGGCGGGAGCTCTATCCGCGATTTGGCGCGCGACGCCGAATGTCGATCCGCCCGAAATCCCGGTCAGGATTCCCTCCTTCTGCGCCAGAGCCCTGGCCCATTTGACACCTTCCGCACCGGCGATCGGGATAACCTCGTCGTAGAAGCGCGAATCGATCCCCTCCTGAAGCACAAGCGGGATGAAATCCGGCGCCCATCCCTCGATCGGGTGCGGTTCCCACGCCGAGTGGCTCACGAGTGGAGCACCGTCAGGCGTCCGCCGTTGTTCGATCCCGCTGCCGATCATCTGCGCGTTCGCCGGTTCGCTTAAAACAATGCGTATCTCCGGCCGCTCACGCCGCAAAACTCGCGCAACGCCAACCAGGGTTCCCCCAGTTCCAAAACCGGTCACGAACCAATCGAGCCTTGCGTCCGCAAAGTCGTTGACGATCTCGCGGCCCGTCGTGCTTTCATGAATATCGGCGTTGGCCTTCGTTTCGAATTGATGAGCCAGAAACCATCCCTTGGCCTCGGCGAGCTCGACAGCTTTGCGGTACGCGCCGTAGGCCTTCTCGGCACGCGGAGTGAGAACGACCTTCGCTCCCAACATGCGCATCAGCTTGCGACGCTCGACCGAGAAACTCTCGGGCATGATCACGACCAGCGGGTAGCCTTTCTGGGCACAGACCATCGCGAGCCCGATACCGGTGTTGCCGCTCGATGCCTCGATGACGGTCTGGCCCGGACTGAGGGCGCCGGTTCGCTCG
This sequence comes from Sphingomonas segetis, assembly GCF_009720245.1. Classification (GTDB taxonomy): domain Bacteria; phylum Pseudomonadota; class Alphaproteobacteria; order Sphingomonadales; family Sphingomonadaceae; genus Sphingomicrobium; species Sphingomicrobium segetis. The sequence continues at coordinate 14,181 of NZ_WJSQ01000039.1, forward strand.
GCTTCTTCGATGATGTTGAGCGCAAGCCGATCCTTCACCGAGGATGCCGGATTAAAGAACTCGGCTTTCACGTAGATGGTCACATGATCAGGGGCGAGATTGTTGATTCTGATCGTCGGCGTGTCGCCAACCGTGTCGAGAATGCTCTGGAACAGCTTTCCGCGGCCGGTCGTCGATCTGATCGCTGGCTTGTCGGCCATCCCACTTCCCCCACTCTTGTCGGCGTCATCGGAGACGCGGAACGTTACGGCTGAGCGCCGCCCTCGGCTTAGAAATCGAGCGATCGAAGTGCGTCGGTCACCCGCGTCCTCACCGGCCCCTCGCGGAATGGAAAGGACGTCAGGAATACGTCGGCCGTGAGGTTGGGATCGCGCGACCGGACGTCCCGCTCCCAATAAAGCGCGCCCTCCTTGTTGCCAGCCCATACATGACAAATGGCGGCCATCGCGGCGATCATCACATGGGCGCGCGGCTCGCGGGCCGCGCGATCGACGAGGACCGCGCCTTCAGCCTCGCTGCCGAGAATGGCCTCGTTGAAGCCGGAGCAGGACAGCATCGCATAGTGCAGCGGATCGATCGGGCTCCGGCGGAGGGCCGCATGGGCCTTCTCCTTTCCCGACTCATTTTCGCACATCAGCATATGCGTGAACGCCCGCGAGTAGATGGCCTGCGCGTAATTGGGGCTGAGAGTGATTGCCCGGTCCAGCCACGGGACGCTGCTTTCCAGCTGGTCTTCCAGCCACAATGCGCGGCCCATCATCAAATTTGCGGTCGGGTCCTGCTCGTCGAGCTCGGTTGCGGTCTCGGCCGAACGCCGGGCCTCGACCACCTCCTGCTCGATATCGTCCGAATATTGCATGAAGGCGTTCTGGAACCGAGCGAAGGAGATGCCGGCATGGGCCTGGCTGAAGCCGGGATCGCGTGCCGCCGCTTGCTCGAAGTAATTCAGGCCCTGCGCGTTATCGGCCTGGTTGAACCGAAAGACGTGCTGCAAGCCCAGGTGATAAAGCGACCATGCATTCAAGTCCTCCGGGTTCCGAAGCCGCGCGCGCTCGGCTTCGTGCCTCGAGATCTGCAGTTCCAGGGTGCAAATGACCTGCGCGAAGATCGCGTCCCTGATCTCGTGCAGCTTGTCGAGATCGCCTTGATAGAGATCGCCCCAGATCGCGCTGCTGGTCGCAGCGTCGATCAGCTCCACCGCGACGGCGACGCGATTGCCCGCCGCATGGACGGTGCCGGTCAGGCAATAGGTCACGCCCAGCGTAGCGCCGACCTGCTCGAGCTTCCCGGACCAGCCGCGGAATCGAAACGAAGAGCCCCGCGCGATCACGGTCAGCGATCTGAGGCGGCTCAGCCCCACGATCAGGTCGTGCGGGAGTCCGTCCGAGATGATCGACAATCTTTCGTCGGTGCAATCGAACGGCAGCACGGCGATCGACGGCTTCGAGTCCAGCGGATCGAAAAGCTGGGTTGGAGACGCGTTGGCTTCGCACGCAGAGACTTCACCGACGAACCGGAACCCCTTCCCGTGGACAGTGCGGATCAGCCGCTGCGCCTCACCATCGTCGCCAAGCAGCTGGCGCGCACTCTTGATCCGGCTCGAGATGGCGCTGTCGCTGACCGCCCTCCCGCCCCAGATGGTAGCGACCAGCTCATCCTTGCTGACGAGACGGTCGCGGTTCTCGACCAGGAGAAAGATCAAAGAAAGAACCTGCGGCTCAGCGGAGAGCAGGCAGTCCTCCTTGCGCAACTCGAACTTGCGCAGGTCCAGAACATGCTCGCCGACCCGGTATCGCATGGCGCATAATAGCACGGGTCGATTCTCCAAGAAATCTACAGCTCCTCTTCAAGCTTCGGCTCGCGCGCGGCGGTATCGTGCCGGGACTGGATCAATGCGTGGGGGCTTTGATGAGAATGCCGGCAATCCATCCGATTTTGCTCGCGGCCGCATTCGCGCTGGCGGGCTGCGGCGGCGGTGGAGGCGGAGGTATCGCCTCGACTCCCCCGCCCCCATCCCCGCCGCCACCTCCGCCGTCGCCAGGACCGGCGATCATTGTCGGGGCGACGACCAGCCAGCAATTCGCCGTCAGCGGCGCCAGTCTTCCGTTCGAGGGCGATCAAACGCCACGTCTGGCCGCCGACGAGCAGCTGCAAGTGCGGTATGTCCAGTCATCCAACTCGTACGAAGTCCAGCTTCCTCAGAGTCAGGCCTGGGCGGGCATTTCATATGTGAGCAGCGAGCCGGGAAGCCCGGCCATGTTCTCGGGCGACACCGCCACTGTGTGGCTACAGCCGGGTGCCTACCAATATTCACGCCTGCTCGAATGGTCCTCGAAGGACGAAACCGTCCATGGCTACGAGGCCATCGGGATGGCAACGCCCGCAGGCAGCGTGCCGCTAACCGGAAGCGCAAGCTACTCGGCCCGGCTCGCGGGATACACGTCGGAATATCAACCGGGAGGCGCCGATGATTCGGCCGTCGACGGGTCTATCCGGTTGCTGTTCGATTTCGGACTCGGGACCCTTTCAGGAAGTATCAGCCCGGACCTCCACCAGGGCTACGCCTTCGATCCCCTGAACTTCCGCGACACCGTCTATTCGACGGGCAGCACGACATTCTCGGGCATGTTCGACACCGACGTCGCCGGGCTGAACAGGTTCAGCGGACAGTTCACGGGCCCCAAGGCCGAAGAGCTGATCGGTAATTTCGCATTCCCCTATCGGTCGCCGGTCGACGGCAAGATCTACCAGGCCGACGGCGCCTTCGCGGGATCCAGGTGATGCGGCCTGCAGCCAGCCAGTTCATTGCGCGGGAGGGCAACATGAGCAATTCAACAATCCGTGCGCTTTTTCTCGCGACGGCATTCGCACTGGCCGGCTGCGGCGGCGGTGGCTGGCATGTCGCTTATTCTCCACCCCCGGCAGCGCCCCCTCCCCCACCACCGCCGCCACCGCCGCTCATCCCGGCAGCGACAACGAGCCAACAGTTTGTAGCGATGGGAGCAACGCGCCCGGATACTGGGGACAGAAGCCCGCTGTTCGGCGCCGCCGACCAATTGCAGGTTCGCTATGTCGAATCGTCCAACTCGTACGAGGTCAAGATCCCCGGCAGCGACGAGTGGGGAGGAATTCATGCGTCGACCCTGAACAGCAACTACTTCCAAGGCGCGGCCACCCTCTCGATCCCCACCATAAACACCCAATATTCCAGCTTGTTCTCCTGGAACGACGGCGCAACCTATTCCGGCTTCGAAGCGATCGGAATCGCGACGCTGGCGGGCGCGGTTCCGGTAACCGGGAGCGCCAGCTACACCGGTCAGCTCTGGGGATCGACGTCCGAAACCCACTCCGATTCCGACGTGACGATCATGGGGGGCGTCGAACTCTCGTTCGACTTTGGCCTCGGAAGCCTTTCGGGACGGATCAGCCCGAGCGTCTTCAACTACGCGGATTATGACGATTACACGCTGGCGCCGATCAGCTTGCGCGAGACGATCTATTCGTCGGGAAGCACGACCTTCTCGGGCAAGTTCGACACCGACCTCGCCGGCGTGAACTTCTTCAACGGCCGGTTCACCGGCCCCCACGCCGAGGAGCTGATCGGCGACTTCGCGCTTCCCTACCGGTCGCCGATCGACGGCCAGCCGTACCAGGCCGACGGCGCCTTCGTCGCCGGCAAGTAGCGCCTGCGCCCCAGGCATCGAGCACAGGAGAGGCACATGAAATGGACTTCGCTGCTAATCGCTGCCGCGGCAATGCCGCTCATGGTTTCCGCTTGCGGCGGGGGTGGAGGAGGAGGTGTAGCTTCAACTCCGCCACCGCCACCGCCGCCACCGCCGCCACCGCCTCCGCCTCCGCCGCCGCCGCCTGCGAATGCCTTCGTGCTTGTTCCGGCAGCAACGGCGAGCCAGCAATTTGCCGTCGCGGGGGCGAGCCACCTTACGTTCGGGGATGGCGCTCCACGGCTCGGTTCTGCCGATCAACTGCAGGTTCGGTATCTCGCATCATCCGGCTCGTATGAAATCGAGGTTCCGCAAAGTAAGACCTGGATCGGGCTTACCGGAAAGTCTGAAGTCGAAGCTTCCGGCGGCGGAATCAGCGTGACGATCCCGTACCTGAATTACCAATATTCAGCGCCGCTCGAATGGTTCACCGACGATAGCCTGACCGGGGTAGAAGCTGTCGGGATCGCTACCCCGGCTGGCGCCGTGCCGGTGACCGGAAGCGCTTCATACAGCGCGTACGCGTACGGAAGGACATCGGAAACCAACAAGCCGCTGGTCGATCCGCTCGTCTTGGGAGACATGACGCTCAACTTCGATTTCGCCCGCGGAAGTCTATCCGGGAATCTAACTTTCATGCTGGATCCCGAATGGAACGAGTACGGACTCGGCCCCTTCGCATTCCGCGAGACAGTCTATTCGACGGGAAGCACGACCTTTTCGGGGAAATTCGACACCGATCTGCCCGGCGTGAACAGCTTCAGCGGCCTGTTCACCGGGCCGCATGCAGAGGAGCTGATCGGCAACTTCGCGGTTCCGTATCGATCGCCGATCAATGGCCAGACCTATCAGGCGGACGGGGCTTTCGTCGGCAAGCAGTGATGCTCGTCACGGCCCGAAGCTCGCGGCAGCCGCGGACCGCATTGTTCGCCATGCTGTTCGTCGTGGCCGCAGTGCTCGGGGTTTCCTCCACTTCCGCTCGAGCCGCTGAGCCGTCGATCGCCGGCGATGAGCGCACCGTCCGGTTGAACCCGCCGCAGATGTTCCGCCTGGCCGACCAGCTGCTTGCCCGCGGCTCGACCGCCCAGGCGATGCAGATCCTCGAGCTGCTCGCGCGCAACCCCGACAGCGACGTCCGCAACGAGGCGCGCTTTCGCCGCTCCAAGCTGCTCGAGGCGATCGGCGACTTCGCACAGTTGGAGAACGTGGCGCTGGGTCGGGAATTGCGCCTCGTCGATGAGGATGCAGTCGAGCTTTCGCTTCCTGAGCTCATCGCCGACTGCGGCGAACAGGTCGA
>NZ_WJSQ01000004.1 GCF_009720245.1 Sphingomonas segetis
CGGTCCCGGCCGTGGTGCGGCACCAGCGCGTTCCCGTGCAGCAGGCGGTCGGCGGGTTCTGGACGCGCGCGCTCGGCGTGCGGATCGATCGCGCCACGCTTCAGCTGAGCGTGACCGACCTGCAGGGCCGGACGATCCTCGCCGATGGTCCGCACCCGGTCGCGTTCGACGGGTCGCGCTTCACGCTGACCAAGGCGCTGCCGCTCGGCGAGCGCATTTACGGGCTCGGCGACAAGACCGGGAATTTCGACCGGCGAGAACAGAGCTTCGTCGACTGGAACACCGACGCCTACGGCTTCAACCGCGCGACCGACCCGATCTACAAGTCGATTCCCTTCTACATCGCGACAGGTGCGGAGGGTGGCGCCTACGGGCTGTTCCTCGACAACAGCTGGCGCAGCTGGTTCGATTTCGGGCACCGCGACCCCTCGGCCATCGAGATCGGCGCGGATGGCGGGCCGATCGATTATTACATCGTCGCCGGGCCGAGCGTGCGCGACGTGGTGCGGCGCTACGCCGACCTCACCGGCAAGGCGCCGCTGCCGCCGCTGTGGGCACTGGGCTTCCAGCAGTCGCGCTACAGCTACATGAGCGCCGATGAGGTGCGGTCGATCGCGGCGCGGCTGCGCAAGGAACGGGTGCCGGCCGACGTGATATGGCTCGACATCGACTATCAGGACCGCAACCGACCGTTCACCACCAACGATAAGACCTTTCCGGACCTCAAGAAGCTCGCAGCCGACGTCGGCGAGCAGGGGTTCAGGCTGGTCGCGATCACCGACCTGCACGTCGCTTACGCCCCGAACCAGGGGTATGCCCCCTTCGACAGCGGCGCGGCCGGCGAGCATTTCGTGAAGAACGCCGATGGCAGCCTCTACGTCGCGCCCGTGTGGCCGGGCCCATCGGTTTTTCCTGACTTCACGCGGGCGGCGACCCGCGCATGGTGGGGGTCGCTCTACAAGGACTTCGCGGCCGACGGCATCGCCGGCTTCTGGAACGACATGAACGAGCCGGCGATCTTCGAAACGCCGACAAAGACCATGCCGCCGACGGTCAGGCATCGGATCGACAGCGACGATTTCGCGCGACGCACCGCGACCCACGCCGAAATCCACAACATTTACGGGATGGAGAACAGCCGCGCGACTCACGACGGATTGCTGAAGCTGCGCCCGAACCTGCGGCCGTTCGTAATGACTCGAGCGAGCTACGCCGGGGGGCAGCGTTACGCCGTCACCTGGACGGGGGACAACAGCTCGACCTGGGACCATCTCAAGCTCGCGGTGCAGCAGATGTTGAGCCTCGGCCTCTCTGGCTTCAGCTGGTCGGGGGCGGACATCCCCGGCTTTACCGGCGGCGCGTCGCCCGAGTTGGCCACGCGCTGGTACGAGATCGGTGCGTTCACGCCGGTGTTTCGCGCCCATTCCGCCAAGGATACGCCGCGCGCCGAACCGTGGGCGGACGGAGCGAAGCATCTCGCCATCCGCCGCAGGTTCATCGAGGAGCGCTACCGGCTGATGCCGTACCTCTACGCCGTCGCCGAGCAGAGCGCGCGCACCGGCGATCCGGTGATGCGGCCGACCTTCTACGACTATCCGGCGATGGAGAAGGCGCCGTGCGACCAGTCGATGGCGTTCACGCTCGGCGCCGACCTGCTCATCGCCGCTTCGCCAAAGCCGGAGTCGCCTTACCCCTATGATGTCTGCCTGCCGGACGAGGGCTGGTACGATTACTGGAGCGGGGCGCGGCTGAGCGGCGAGAAGGTAAGCGAAATGCCGCGGCTCGACCGCTTGCCGGTGTTCGTTCGGCCGGGGGCGATCATTCCCAGCCAACCCCTGGTCCAGAGCACGGCCGAGACTCCGAACGGGCCGCTCCGGCTCGACGTGTATCCAGGCGACGATTGCCGGGGCGAAATCTACCTCGACGACGGTGTCAGTATCCAAGGGTCGAGCCTCCGCCAGTCGGTGACCTGCACGGCGACCGCCAAGGGATTGTCGCTGCATTTCGGGCAGCGCGTCGGCAGCTATGCGCCGTGGTGGAAATCGATTTCGGTGACGGTGCACGGCGCTCGTGCGTTGACCATGACGATCCCCGACCAGCCCAACGCAGCGACCGTGGAAATCAGCGGCTGAACAGCTCCAGCCCGTCGGGAGACGCGAAACCGTCGAGCGGCACGTCCCACGCGTCCGCTGGTATCGCTTCCGTCAGGCGCTGCATTGCCCAACCGACTCCGATCAGGCGTGCGCCGCTCTTCTTGAGGCGGGTCAGGGCTCGGTCGTAATGGCCCTTGCCGCGGCCGAGGCGGGTCCCGGCGCCGTCGACCGCGATCAGCGGCACCAGGACGAGGTCCGGCTCGACGACCGGGTGGCGCCTTGCGGGCTGCATGATCCCGAACGGACCCGGCTCGAGCGGATCGCCGGCGATGAAGCGGAACGGCTTTGCGGGGTTGGAGAAGGAGGGGAAGGCCGCAATCGCGCCGACCGCGCGCGCTTCCTCCATCGCCAGCAGGGGGCTGATCTCCGAGCCGAGCGGGTGATAGCCGGCGACGACCGAAACTCCAGCGAACAGAGAGGTGAGGGTCTGCGCCAGTTTCTGCTCGAGCCGCGCCTTTGCGCCGTCGGATAGAGTGCGCACGAATGCCTTGCGCGCATCGAGCGCGGCGCGCCGGAGCGACTCCTTCGACAGCGGCTCCATTTCAGGCCGCGGTTCCGGAGGGCCGAAGGGGGGTGACGGGACCACCATGGCCGTTTGCCCTAAAATCCTCTGACGCCAAAACGTCAGGTGGGCGCCGATTGCTCCAAACCAGGGTCTGGAGCAGGGTCAGCTCCCAAGTGGATTTAATCGCCTCAGGGATTTTCCGAAGGCTCGCACCCGGCAGTACCCGTCGCCTTCCAATCTAGGGATTTGCAAGCTCACTCTCAAGCTGCGCCGCGAGCATTTCGATTCGATTGGCGAGCGCTTCGGCGCGCTCGACCAGTGCCGGGTCGGGCGGGGCAGGAGTGGCCGCCGCCGCTGCGGCATCCGGGCTCTTGTCGATCAGCTGGTCTGCGAGCAGCAGCGAGGCGAACAGGAACTGGCGCGCCTCCGACAAGGTGCCAAGCCCGGCGAGCGCCTCGCGGCTCTTGCCGTCGACCAGCCGCGCGGCCGCGCGCAGATTATCCTCTTCTCCCTCGCGGCACGCGACCTGGTAGCTGCGCCCGGCGATGGTGAGGTCGATCAGGCTGGCCATCAGGCGGCCGCCTGGCGGATGAGCTCGTCGAGCTCCTCGACCACCTCGCGGACCTTGGCGCGAAGCTCTTCGTCGCGGCCGCCCGGTTCGGGCTTGCGCGCGGCGAGTGCGTCCTGAATGCGCTCGATGGCCCGTTCGGCTCTGTCGAGCGCGGCTGAGAGACCCCCGTCATCCATTTGAATTCCGCTACGCACTTTAGTGATTCCGGGCAAGCGTTGACGCGGCACGGCTCACCGGACAAAGGCGGACACGGGCCGCCCATCCGGCGCGGCGCCGCAGCCTCGACGGAGCCTATGCAGCCGACCGACCGCCGCCTCGCAAACGCCATTCGCGCCCTCGCGATGGATGCGGTTGAAGCCGCCAACAGCGGCCATCCCGGGATGCCGATGGGAATGGCCGACGCGGCCACGGCGCTGTTCACGCGGCATCTGAAGTTCGATGCCGCCGATCCCCGATGGCCCGATCGCGACCGCTTCATCCTGTCAGCCGGTCACGGCTCGATGCTGATCTACGCCTTGCTCTACCTGACCGGCTACGACCGACCGACGCTCGACGACATCAGGCGCTTCCGCCAGCTCGGGTCGCCGACGGCGGGCCATCCGGAGAATTTCGAACTCGCGGGGGTGGAGGTCACGACCGGGCCGCTCGGCCAGGGGGTCGCGATGGCCGTCGGCATGGCGATCGCCGAGCGGCACCTCAACGCCATCTACGGCGACGAACTCGTCGATCACCGCACGTTCGTGATCGCCGGAGACGGCGATTTGATGGAGGGCGTGAACCACGAAGCAGTGGGGCTCGCGGGTCATTTGAAGCTCGGACGGCTCATCGTGCTGTGGGACGACAATGAGATCACCATCGACGGGTCGACCGCATTGTCGCGCAACGAGGACGTAGTCGCCCGGCATGGGGCCGCGCAATGGCATACGACCGAATGCGACGGGTTGGACGCCGACGATGTCGATCGCGCGATCAAGGAAGCCTTGGCGGACCCGCGGCCGAGCCTCGTCCGGTGCAAGACGATCATCGGCTTCGGGGCGCCGAACAAGCAGGGGACGGCGGCAACGCACGGCGCGGCGCTGGGCAGGGACGAGGTAGAGGCGGCGCGCGCGGAACTCGGGCTCGAGCCCGAGGAGTTTACAGTTCCCGGGGACGTGCTCACCGCCTGGCGCACGGCCGGCAAACGCGGGTCCATCGACCATGCGCAGTGGAAGGACCGGCTCGAACGAAGCCCCCGCAAGGACGAGTTCCTGGCGCGGCTGAACGGCAAGGTCAGCGATGCCTGGCTGCGGCCCTATCTCGACAAGCTACTCGCCGACCTCAAGCCGGTCGCGACTCGCAAGGCGTCCGAGATGGCGCTCGAGGCGATCAACGCCGCGATCCCGGCGACAATCGGCGGCTCGGCCGACCTCACCGGCTCGAACAACACGAAGACGACGGCGCTCGAACCGCTGACCGCCGAAAATTATGCCGGCCGCTACGTCTATTACGGTATCCGCGAGTTCGGGATGGCCGCGGCGATGAACGGGATGGCGCTGCACGGGGGCGTGATCCCCTACGGCGGCACCTTCCTCGTCTTCACCGATTACGCGCGTCCGGCGATCCGCCTCTCAGCCCTTCAGAATGCGCGCGTCATCTATGTGATGACCCACGACAGTATCGGGCTGGGCGAGGACGGGCCGACGCACCAGCCGATCGAGCACCTGCAAAGCCTCCGCGCGATCCCGCAGCTCGAGGTCTATCGCCCCGCCGACGCGGCCGAGACGGCGGAATGCTGGGCACTGGCGCTGCAAAGCGACGGGCCCTCGGTCCTCGCGCTGACACGCCAGAACGTCCGCCCCCTGCGCACCGAGGTGGTCGGCGAAAATTTGTGCGCTCGTGGGGCTTACCGCCTAAAACATGCTGAAAACGCACGGAAAGTCATTTTTCTCGCGACCGGCTCCGAGGTCGAGATTGCGCTCGACGCGGCGGCGCAGCTTGAAGCTCGGGGGATCGGTGCCGATGTGGTCTCCATGCCGTGCACCGAGCGCTTCGACGCGCAACCCCGGGAATATCGCGAAAGCGTGCTTCCCGACGTCAGCAACCGCGATTTGCTTCGCGTCTCGATCGAGGCCGGAACGACCTACGGCTGGGAACGCTACACGGGATTGCACGGGCTCCGCATCGGCATCGACCGCTTCGGCGTCTCCGCGCCTGCGAAGGACGCCTACGACTTCTTCGGGCTTACGCCTGACAAGGTCGCCACGCGCGTCGCCGACTTCATGAAGAAAAGAGGAATGGAATGACGAGAGTTGCAATCAACGGGTTCGGGCGCATCGGCCGCCTGGTGGCGCGCGCGATCCTCGAGCGGCCCGATTGCGGGCTCGAGCTGGTCAGCGTCAACGACCTTGCCGACGCCAAGGCCAACGCGTGGCTGTTCAAGCACGACAGCGTCCATGGCAAGTTCCCGGGCGAGGTAAAGGCCGACGGCAACGACATCGTCGTCGACGGCAAGCGCATCCATGTCACGGCCGAGAGGGACCCGGCCGGGCTCCCGCATCGCGACCACGGCGTCGAGCTCGTGCTGGAATGCACCGGATTCTTCACCGACCGCGAGAGCGCGCAGAAGCATATCGATGCCGGCGCGAAGCGCGTGTTGATCTCCGCGCCGGCCAAGGGCGTCGACCTCACCGTCGTCTACGGCGTCAACGATGACAAGCTGACGCCGGAAATGACCATCGTCTCCAACGCGTCGTGCACCACCAACTGTCTCGCGCCCGTCGCCAAGGTGCTCAACGACACGCTCGGTATCGAGCGCGGGCTGATGACCACCGTTCACGCTTACACCAACGACCAGAAGATTCTCGACCAGATCCACAAGGACCTGCGCCGCGCGCGGGCCGCGGCGATGTCGATGATCCCGACGACTACCGGCGCAGCGCGCGCCGTTGGCGAGGTGCTTCCCGAACTGAAGGGCAAGCTCGACGGCTCCGCCATCCGCGTGCCGGTCCCGGACGGGAGCATAATCGACCTGACCTTCGTGCCCGGGCGCGAGACTAGCCGCGACGAGGTCAACCAGATCCTGAAAAGCGCGAGCGAGAGCGAGCGGCTGAAGGGCATCCTGGTCTACAGCGACGAGCCGCTGGTCTCCGTAGACATCGTCCACACGACCGCCAGCGCGACCATCGACAGCCTCGAGACGGCGGTGCTCGAGGGCAAGCTGGTGCGCGTGCTCAGCTGGTACGACAACGAATGGGGCTTCTCGAACCGGATGGTCGATACGGCGCACGCGATGGGGCAGCTTGGCTAGCCTCTGTCCTACACGCAGTATTTGCGACTAAGGGCTTTCGGATGGGCCATGCGGTTCAGCGTCACGGGAGCAAATCGGTCGTTTGTGTTCTGGTTCAGAGGTGTGTTTCCGAACGCACGTCAGTGCGAACATTCGTGAAGATTCGCTCGTCGTGAATGATTTCAGGACGCTCGACGACTTGCCGGACGACCTGGCGGGCAAGAAGGTGCTCGTCCGGGTCGACCTCAATGTGCCGATGGACGGAGCGAAGGTCACCGACGACACGCGGCTCCGCGCGATGTTGCCGACGGTGCTGGAGCTCAGCGACCGCGGCGCGATCGTGCTGCTGCTGGCGCATTTCGGACGCCCGAAGGGCGAGATTCGGGCCGACATGTCGACGGCGCAGCTGGTGCTTCCGATCCACCGGCTTGCGGGCCGGTCGGTGCGTTTCATCGAGGATTGCGCAGGGCCGGAGGCGGAGCGCGCGGTCACGACCATGCTTCCGGGAAATATCGGCGTGCTCGAGAATACCCGCTTCCACTTCGGCGAAGAGAAAAACGACCCCGAGCTTGCTCAAGCGATGGCGGCGCTCGGCGATTATTACGTCGACGACGCTTTCTCCGCCGCGCACCGCGCGCATGCCTCGACCGAGGGCATCACTCACTTCCTGCCGAGCTTCGCCGGCCGCGCGATGGAGGCGGAGCTGCGGGCACTGGGGCGTGCGCTCGGCGATCCCGAGCGACCGGTAGCGGCGGTGGTCGGCGGGGCGAAGGTCTCGACCAAGCTCGCAGTGCTCGGCCATCTCGTCGGCAAGGTCGATCACCTGATCATCGGCGGCGGGATGGCAAACACCTTCCTCGCGGCGCGCGGGGTGAGCGTCGGAAAGTCGCTGTGCGAGCATGAGCTGACGGGCGAGGCGAATGCGATCTTCGACCGGGCGGAGCAGGCCGGGTGCACGATCCACCTGCCGTACGACGTGGTGGTCGCGAAGGAGCTAACGCCCAATCCGTCGTCGGTCCGCACCTGCAACGTGCACGAGGTCCAGCCCGACGAGATGATCCTCGACATCGGCCCGGCCGCGGTCGAAGCGCTCGCCGATGTGCTCAAGACCTGCCGGACCCTGGTCTGGAACGGGCCGCTCGGCGCGTTCGAAGTGCCGCCGTTCGATGCCGCGACGGTCGCTCTGGCGCGGACCGCGGCGGCGCTGACCAAGGAGGGTTCGCTGGTGTCCGTCGCCGGCGGCGGCGACACGGTGGCGGCGCTCAACCGTGCCGGCGTGACGCAGGATTTCAGCTTCGTCTCGACCGCGGGCGGAGCGTTTCTCGAGTGGATGGAAGGGCGGACGCTTCCAGGCGTCGCCGCGCTCGAACAGGCATGATCAACATCCAGAACATCGACCATGTCGTGCTCCGGGTCCGCGACCTCGACACGATGATGCGGTTCTACATCGACGTGCTGGGTGCACGCGTCGAGAAACACCAGCAGATCCTCGGCCTTTACCAGCTCCGCGTCGGCACTTCGCTGATCGACTTCGTGCCCGTGGACGAGCGTCTCGGGCGAAGCGGCGGCGCGGCTCCGGGCAAGGAGGGCCGCAACGTCGATCACATCTGTTTCCGGGTGCTGCCGTGGGACGCCAAGACCGTGCTCGCGCACTTGCGCGAGCACGGCATCGAAGGCGAGATCGTTTCGCGCTACGGCGCGGACGGTCAAGGCCCGTCGGTTTACGTGACCGACCCCGAAGGGAACAATCTGGAGCTGAAGGGCCCGCCCTGGGCTCCGGTCCCAAAGCGCTGAAGGACGAGAAAGAGATGAATCGAGCGGACATGGAAGCGAAGATCGAACGCGGCGACGGATTCATCGCCGCGCTCGACCAGTCGGGCGGCTCCACGCCCAAGGCGCTCAAGGGCTACGGCGTCGAGGAGGGCGCGTGGTCCACCGACGAGGAGATGTTCGAGCTGATCCACGAAATGCGCTCGCGCATCATCACCTCGCCCTGCTTCGGAAGCGGCAAGGTGATCGGCGCGATCCTGTTCGAACGGACGATGGACGGCAAGGTCGACGGCAAGCCCACGCCGCAGGCGCTGATCGATCGCGGCGTCGTGCCGTTCATCAAGGTCGACAAGGGACTCGAAGCCGAAGCGGACGGCGTGCAGATGATGAAGCCGATGCCGGAGCTCGACGGGGTGCTCGAACGCGCCAGGCAGCTCGACGTGTTTGGCACCAAGGAACGGTCGGTGATCAATCTCGCCAATAGCGACGGGATCGCCGCGGTCGTTCGCCAGCAGTTCGACGTGGCCCGGCAGGTGCTTTCGCACGGCATGGTGCCGATCATCGAGCCCGAGGTGAACATCAAGAGCGCCGAGCGGGATGCCGCCGATCGCATCCTGCTCGGTTCGATTCTGGACAACCTCGACGCCATTCCCGAGGGCCAGCGCGTCATGCTCAAGCTCTCGATTCCCGCCGAGGCCGGACTGTTCAAGCCGCTGATCGACCATCCCAAGGTGCTTCGCGTGGTGGCGCTTTCCGGCGGCTTTTCGCGTGAGGAGGCGTGCCGTGAGCTGGCGCGGAACCCCGGAATGATCGCGAGCTTCAGCCGGGCGCTGCTCTCGGACCTGCGCCGGGACCAGGACGAAGCGCAGTTCGACGCGACTCTCGGCCGCGCGATCGACGAGATCTACGGCGCATCGGTTGCATCGGTGCCGGCCTGAGCGTGGACGAAGCCGAGTTCGACCCGATTCACTTCCCGGCACCCTCGCGCACGGAGCCCGCGAAGCTGTACCTGATCGGCCCGCAGCACGTCGGCGGCGGGTTTCCGGATCGGCTCAAGGCCGCGCTCGAGCCAGGCCTCGCAGCGGCTTTTCAGCTGCGCGTGAAGGACGTGGACGAGCATGAGCTCGCGCGGCTCGCCGAGCCTCTGCAGCGCATCTGCTCGGATGCCGACGTGGCGTTCATCGTCAACGACAGCATCAGCCTCGCCAAGCGCATCGGCGCCGACGGAGTGCATCTCGGCCAGTCGGATGGCGACGTGCGCGAGGCGCGGGCGCTGCTCGGCACTTCCGCACAGATCGGAAGGACCTGCCACGACAGCCGTCACCTCGCGATGGAGGCGGGGGAGCAGGGCGCGGACTATGTCGCGTTCGGCGCTTTCTATCCGACCACCACCAAGCCTTCCGAATACCGGCCGGAGCCGTCGATCCTGACCTGGTGGTCGACCGTGTTTGAAATCCCGTGCGTGGCGATAGGCGGAATCGCGGCGGACAATGCCGGTCCGCTGGTCCGAGCCGGAGCGGACTTCCTCGCCGTGTGCCAGGCCGTTTGGGGGAATAGCGATCCCGCGGCCGCCGTGCGCGCCTTCGACGACGTCCTCGCATCCTCGTCTTAGCTTGCGCGCCTAAGCGCCTGCGCTAGTCTTCTCGCCCGCAGGGGAGAGTTCAGCTTGGCGACGAAGAAGCCCGCGCCTGTAGCCGCCGAGCAGCCGTCGACGCTGGTGAAGCTCCACGCCCTCACCGACTATCCTCCGGAGGTACGGCCGGCGCGCGCCAAGCGGCAGTGGATGGACGATTTCCCCGACCGCCATGCCTACCGCTGCCTGCCGCTGTCGATCGCCAACGCTTCGGGGTGGGAAGTGCTGTGTCCGATCCCGATCGAAATCCGCTGGAACGGCGGCATGGCGGTCGAGGACATCCAGGTGATCGGGCTCAGGGAGCTGCCGGGCGGAGCAGACGTGGCGCATTTCTGCCGCTCCAATTTCTCGCGCGGGATCGTCACCTTCCACCTCGATTATCTGGTCGAAACAGAGCCGGGCTGGGGCGTCCTCGCGACCGGCCCGTTCAACGACCCCAAGGCGACTGCGGCGCCGCTCGCCGGGATCATCGAAAGCGACTGGCTGCCTTATCCCTTCACCATGAACTGGCAGCTGACCCAGCCGGGGATTACCCGGTTCGAGGAGAGGGAGCCGTTCTGCTTCTTCCTGCCGATCCCCAAGCGCACGCTTCCCAGCACCGAGCTGCAGATCCATCGGCTATCGGACGATCCCGAGCTGGAGGCGCGGCACAACCAGTTCCGCAACGCGCGCGACGAATTCATGCGGCGCTTCCACGCCGGCGAGCCGGAGGCGATCAAGGAAGCCTGGCAGCGGCATTATTTCGTCGGCCGCCATCCCGACGGCGTGCTGGCGCCCGAGCATCTCAACAAGCTGCGCCTCAAGGAGCCGGTGGATCTTCGCCCGCCGCGACAGCCCGCACCCGCGCGGCCGGTGCTGTCGATCCCGGACGGGCTGAAAACCGGGCCAAACCCGGCAATCCTGGCGAGCGCCGTCGAGCCGCCGAAGCCGGATTCGCGCTGGGGTGCGGATAGCCCGCTGAGCAGCATCGCGACCTATTCCGGAACGGTGGCGATCCACAGCCGCGCCAGCCTGGATGCGGAGGGCCGCTTCACGCCGGGACCGACCACCAAAGTTGTTACCACGCGCGTCGAGGCCGAGGCGCTGGGGCTGGATTTCCTGGTGGCGGACGGGCTGGTGAGCGAGGCGAAGTGCGAGCTTCTGGTCCGCACCTTCGAGGAGCTGCAGGAGCTGGTCTTCGGCGCATCCCACGACGCATCCCTCTGGGACAAGCGCGGGTTGTGGTACGCGGACGTCCTGAAGCACCGGCCGGAGGCGGCGAAGACGATGATGGCGGCTCTGGGACGCTGCCTCATCGAGATGAAGCGCTTCTGGAAGCTCAATGTGCCGATCTACGCAGACGGCCTGCACATGATGAGCTGGAAGGCCGGGCTGTTCATGCCGCCCCACGCCGACAACGCCTATCCGGACGGCAAGGCACACGAGCTCGCCTACCGCGACCTGTCCGGCGTGCTTTACCTGAACGAAGGCTTCGAGGGCGGGGAACTGTATCTCCCGGCGCAGGACGTGCTGGTGAAGCCCGGCACCGGAACTTTCGTGTCGATGACCGGCGGGTTCCACCACGAGCATGGCGTGGTGCGGGTGGAGAGCGGCCTGCGCGTCACCATTCCGTTCTTCGCCACATTCTCCAAGGAGCGGGGCGAGCCGGCGCTGGTCGAGCTGAGCGAGCGCGTGGCCGAGGTTAGGTGATCAGCGGCTCATCTGCCGGACCATCGATTTGAGGGTCCGCGCGTCCTCGATCGCGTGGCCGTGGATGTCGTTGTTGAAATAGCACCAGCAGGTGCGGCCCTCCCGCGCCTGCTCGATCAGCCAGTCGGTCCAGGAAAGGAGCCCCTCGTCGGAATAACGACCCCAATATTTTCCTTCGCCGCCGTGGAATCGGACATAGACGACCGGACCCAGCGCGATCCGCTCGCTCCGGGAACCGGGCATGTCGTGCACCACGCAGCCTGCGCCGTAGCGGTCGAGAAGCGCATAGGTCTCCGTCGCGTACCAGCTCTTCTCCCGGAACTCGAACACGCTGGTCACATCTTTCGGAATTATCTTCAGAAATGCCTCGAGGCGTTCGAGGTTGATCTTCATGCTCGGCGGCAGCTGATAGAGCATCGGTCCCAAGCGATCGTCGAGCCGCCGCACCGCGGCCATCATCCGCGCCATCGGCTCCTCGCAATCTCTGAGCTTCTTCGCCTGGGTGAGGAAGCGGTTCGCCTTCACCGCGTAGCAGAAGCCGGCCGGCGCCTGCTTGCGCCACTTGTCGAACGTGCCGCCGCTCGGCAGGCGGTAGAAGCTGTTGTTGATTTCGACCGTGTCGAATTCTTCGGCGTAGCGTGCGAACCAGCGCGTCTGCGGCAGGCCTTCGGGATAGAAGAGCCCGCGCCAGTGCTTGTACACCCAACCCGAGCAACCGATGCGGATTGGCTCACTCATCGCGCTGGGAAACGAACGGCAGTTGCATCGTTGCACCTCAACAACGCTTTTGTCGGAGAGTTGGGCTGAAATATCTCGCCACCGCATTGTTCGCCGCCGTGTTCACCGCGGTCGTCGTCAGCGCCTTCTGGATCTGGTTCTACAGCATCGCTCCCGAGCCGCGGGCGGAAGTCGCGCGCAGCGGCAGCGTGGTTGCGGTCAAGCCGGACAATGCGCCGCCGGTCGAGATCGCGCAGCAGGTGGTCGTCGGCCCTGCCGGGCTGGCTCTCCCGGTACTGGGGGTGAAGGCGACCGACCTCATCGATACTTACGATGCCGCGCGGGGTAGCGGGCGACGTCATGACGCCATCGATATCATGGCCGCGGAAGGGACGCCGGTGATCGCGGCGGCCGACGGCACGATCGAGAAGCTGTTCTTCAGCCGCGGCGGCGGCGGGATCACCATCTACGAGCGCGCGACCGACCCCAGTTGGATGTACTATTACGCCCACCTTTCGGCCTACGCGCCGGGCCTTGCCGAAGGGCAGAAGGTCAAGCGCGGGCAGGTGATCGGACGCGTCGGCCACACCGGCGATGCGAACGCATCGGCTCCCCACCTCCACTTCGCGATCAACCGCATGGCCCCTGGGGAGCGCTGGTGGGACGGAACGGCAATCAATCCATACCCGCTGCTTGCCGGGAAAAACACCAGCGGGTAGGAGCCGCGCGGCTCTTTCCCAACCTTTTCGGCACGAGACAGACATGAAAATCAGCGGCGTGGACATCCGTCCCGGCAACATCATCGAATATGAAGGCGGCATCTGGCGTGCGGTCAAGATCCAGCACACCCAGCCGGGCAAGGGCGGGGCCTACATGCAGGTCGAGATGAAGAACCTCATCGACGGCCGTAAGACCAACGTCCGCTTCCGCTCCGCCGAGACGGTCGAGCGCGTCCGGCTCGACACCAAGGATTTCCAGTTCCTGTTCCACGACGGCGACATGCTGACGTTCATGGACAAGGACAATTACGAGCAGATTTCGCTTCCCGAGGATTTGCTCGGCGATGCAGCGGAGTTCCTGCAGGACGGCATGGACGTCGTGATGGAGCTCTACAACGAAAAGCCGATCAGCGTTCAGCTCCCCGATCAGGTCGAGGCGACGATCGTCGAGGCCGACGCGGTCGTGAAGGGCCAGACCGCGAGCTCGAGCTACAAGCCGGCGGTGCTCGACAATGGGGTGAAGGTGCTGGTTCCGCCGCACATCACCGCGGGGACGCGGATCGTCGTCGACGTCTACAATCGCGAGTACGTCCGCCGCGCGGACTGATCGATGGTCGCTCACTCAGGCCTGATCACCGTGATGACCCGCGCCGCGCGCAAGGCGGCGCCGCGGTTGAGGCGCGACTTCGGCGAGGTCGAACAGCTCCAGGTGAGCCGCAAGGGCCCCGCCGATTTCGTCTCGATGGCCGACAAGCGCGCCGAGCAGACGATCGTCGAGGAGCTTCGCACCGCACGGCCCGACTGGGGAATGCTGCTCGAGGAAGGCGGCGAGATCGAGGGCAATCCGGCCAAGCCGCGCTGGATCGTCGATCCGCTCGACGGCACCACCAACTTCCTCCACGGAATCCCGCACTTCTCGATCTCGATCGCTGTGGAGGAGAAGAAGCCGGATGGCGGCACAGAAATCACCCAGGGTCTCGTCTACCAGCCGCTGACGGACGAGGGCTTCTGGGCGGAGAAGGGCCGGGGCGCGTGGCTTCAGGATGCGCGCCTCCGCGTCTCGGCGCGGCGCGAGCTTGCCGACTGCATTGTCGGCACCGGAATCCCGCACTGCGGACGCGGCGACGCGTCCAACTGGGCAAAAATCTATGCCGCCGTGGGACCGCAGGTCTCGGGTGTGCGCCGGTTCGGTTCCGCCGCCCTCGACCTGGCCTGGGTGGCCGCTGGCCGGATGGACGGTTTCTGGGAAGACGACCTCGACCTATGGGACACCGCAGCGGGGGTGCTGCTGGTGAAGGAAGCGGGCGGGTTCGTGACCGATTATCGCGGCGCCGACCGCGCCTTCGAGCGCGGCGAGTATCTCGCCGCTTCGGGCGCGATCCACAGCAAGCTGCAGAAGCTCGTTGGCGGAGCGGTTCGATAAGGCTCCAGATGTTGCGGCCCGCAACTCCCTGCCCTAAAGCGCCGCCAAGTTTTTCGAAGCCCTTGGAGTATCCCCTTTGGCCAGCGTTGCCGCAGGCTACCTGCCGATCCTCTTGTTCCTGATCGTTGCCGTCGGCCTCTCGGCTGCGTTCGTGGTGCTGCCGATGATCGTCGCGCGCTTCACCGGCGTGCACCAGCCCGACGCGGCCAAGCTCAGCGAATATGAATGCGGCTTCCCGGCGTTCGAGGACGCGCGCGCCGAGTTCGACGTGCGCTTCTACCTCGTCGCGATCCTGTTCATCATCTTCGACCTCGAGGCGGCGTTCCTGTTCCCTTGGGCGGTGAGCCTCGGCTTTACCAAATGGACCGGCTGGGTCGCGATGATGATCTTCCTCGTCGAGCTCGGCCTCGGGCTCGCCTACGCGTGGAAGAAGGGAGCGCTCGAATGGGAGTGATGCTCCGCGGCCCCGAAGACCGCATGCCGACCGAGGAGGAACTCGCGCGCATCTCGGGCCTCGTCCCGGGCGAGGTCGACCGCAAGCAGCTCGAAATCCTGCGCCAGTCGCTCAACGAAAAGGGGTTCATGGTCACCACGGCCGAGGACCTGTTCACCTGGGCCCGGACCGGCTCCCTGTGGTGGATGACCTTTGGTCTCGCCTGCTGCGCGGTCGAGATGATCCATGTGAACATGCCGCGCTATGACCTTGAAAGGTTTGGCGTTGCTCCGCGCGCCAGCCCGCGGCAGTCGGACGTGATGATCGTCGCCGGGACGCTGTGCAACAAGATGGCGGCGCCGCTCCGCAGGGTCTACGACCAGATGAGCGAGCCGCGTTACGTCATCTCGATGGGCAGCTGCGCCAACGGCGGCGGCTATTACCATTACAGCTACTCGGTGGTGCGCGGCTGCGACCGCATCGTACCCGTTGACATCTATGTGCCCGGCTGCCCGCCGACCGCGGAGGCGTTGCTGTACGGGATCATGCAACTGCAGCGGAAGATCCGCCGCACCGGAACGGTCGAGCGCTGATGGCCGTTCAGCTCGCCTCCCACGTCCCGAAAATGGCTTCGGACGACGGCGTCGTCGACGCGGCGAAGGCTGTGCTCGGGGATGCCTTGATCGAGGCGCACGACCTCGTCGGCGAAGTCACGCTGACCGTGAGGCGCGAGAGCATCGTCGAGGTATGCCGCGCGCTGCGCGACACGCCGGGACTCGAATATCAGCAGCTGATGGACATCGCCGGGGTCGATTATCCCGAGCGGCCGGAGCGGTTCGAAGTCGAATATCATTTGCTGTCGCTGACCAGGAACCGCCGCATCCGTGTGAAGGTGCTGACCGACGAGGTCACGCCGGTGCCGAGCATCGTTTCGCTGTGGCCGGTGGTCGGCTGGTTCGAGCGCGAGGCGTTCGACATGTACGGCATCATGTTCGAGGGCAATCCCGACCTTCGGCGGATCCTCACCGATTACGGTTTCGAGGGCTATCCGCAGCGCAAGGACTTCCCGCTGACCGGCCATGTCGAGCTGCGCTATTCGGAAGCCGAGAAGAGGGTGGTGTACGAGCCGGTGTCGCTGCCGCAGGATTTCCGCGGCTTCGACTTCCTGATGCCGTGGGAAGGACCGGAATATCGGCTTCCGGGCGACGAGAAGGCGACTGGCGAGGGGCCGGGCGCGCCGAGCCCCGCGCCGGCACCGGGCGGGACTGCGCCGCAGAATGTGAAGACGCCGGCCGAGACGCCCAAGACCACCGACAAACCGTCGGATACGGGCGGCGGCGCGCCTGCCGACGCGCAGGCGCAAAAGGAAGCGCGCAAGCCGCGCGCCGCAAAGGCGGCGAGCGAAGTCAGCAAACGCGGCAGTTCCCCGGCGAAGGCCGGGGTCCAGTCCAAGACGAAGAACGGCGCGAAAGCGCCGCCTGGGCCCCGGCCTTCGCCGGGGAACAGGAAGAATGACGCATGACCGACACCCGCACCCGCAAGGTCGAGGTCAATGTCGGCGCCGGCGGACAGGGCGCCGATCTCGCCACCGCGCGCGCCCCGGGCGACGACAAGCTCAACAATTACACGATCAACTTCGGTCCCCAGCACCCCGCGGCCCACGGCGTTCTGCGTCTGATCCTCGAACTCGACGGCGAGGTGGTCCAGCGCGTCGATCCGCATATTGGGCTTCTCCACCGCGGCACCGAGAAATTGATCGAGTACAAGACCTACGCCCAGGCGCTGCCCTATTTCGACCGGCTCGATTATTGCTCGCCGATGTGCATGGAGCACGGTTTCGTGCTCGCGATCGAGAAGCTGCTCGGGCTCGAGATCCCGCTTCGCGCCCAGTACATCCGCGTGATGATGGCGGAATTGACCCGCATCAAGAACCACATGCTCAACCTCGGCAGCCATATCATGGACGTCGGCGCGATGACGCCCAATTTGTGGCTGTTCGAGGTGCGCGAGGATTTGATGCAGATCTACGAGCATGTGTCCGGAGCGCGCATGCACGCCAACTATTTCCGGCCCGGCGGCGTGCGCGAGGACATCCCTCCCGCCGTCCTCGACAAGATCGGAGAGTTCCTCGATAACCGCCTGCAAATCTTCGAAGATGCGATCGCGCTGGTCGCCGACAACCGCATCTTCAAGCAGCGCAACGTCGACATCGGCATCGTCCGCCGCGACGACGCGATCGCCTGGGGCTTCTCGGGCCCGATGATCCGCGCCTCGGGCGTGCCGTGGGACATCCGCAAGGCGCAGCCCTACGAAGTCTACGACCGAATGGACTTCGAGGTGCCGGTCGGCACCAACGGCGACTGCTACGACCGATTCCTCGTCCGGTGCGAAGAGGTCCGCCAGAGCTGGAAGATCGCGCGCCAGTGCCTCAACGAGCTTCCGCCGGGTCCGATCGGCACCGACAGCAAGGTCTTCCCGCCCAGCCGCGCCTCGATGAAGACCTCGATGGAAGCGCTGATCCACCACTTCAAGCTCTACACGGAGGGCTATCACGTGCCGCCGGGCGAGGTTTACGTCGCGACCGAGAGCCCC
This sequence comes from Sphingomonas segetis, assembly GCF_009720245.1. Classification (GTDB taxonomy): domain Bacteria; phylum Pseudomonadota; class Alphaproteobacteria; order Sphingomonadales; family Sphingomonadaceae; genus Sphingomicrobium; species Sphingomicrobium segetis. Next base: position 17,471 of record NZ_WJSQ01000004.1, read on the forward strand.
AAAGGCGAGCTCGGCGTCTATCTCGTCGCCGACGGCACGAACCGGCCCTACCGCTGCCACATCCGCCCGACGGGCTTCTCGCACCTCCAGGCGATGGACTTCATGATGAAGGGGCACATGCTGGCGGACACCACCGCGATCCTGTCGGCGATCGACGTCGTGTTCGGGGAGGTGGATCGGTGACCTTGCTCTTGCTGTCTCCCGGCGAGTGGAGGAACTGATGTCCGGGCAGGCAGGCATCCTCGACAGTCCCGAGCAGCGCGCGCGCTGGGAAGGCTTCCGGTGGACCGACGAGAACGCGAAGGCCGCGAAGGAGATCGTCGCGCGCTATCCCGAGGGGCGGCAGATGTCGGCCTCGATCCCGCTGCTCGACCTGGCCCAGCGGCAGGTGGGTGCGGAAACGAATACGCAGGGGTGGCTGCCGATCCCGGTCCTGGAGTTCGTCGCGAAAGAGCTCGACATGCCCTACGTCAGGGTGCTCGAGGTCGCGACCTTCTACACCATGTTCAACCTCGAGCCGGTCGGCCGTTTCCACGTGCAGGTGTGCGGAACGACGCCGTGCATGCTGCGCGGCTCCGACGACGTGTTCGAGGCCTGCTACAAGCGCGGGCTGAGGAAGGGCCACACGACCGAGGACGGGCTGTTCACGCTGAGCGAGGTCGAATGCCTCGGCGCCTGCGCCAACGCGCCGATGGTCCAGATCAACGACGACAATTACGAAGATTTGACCCAGGAGAGCATGACCGCGATCCTCGACGCGCTCGCGACCGGCAAGACGCCCAAGCCCGGTCCGCAGATCGATCGCCAGACCAGTTGCCCGGTTGGCGGGCCGACCACGCTCAAGAAAATGGCCGAGCGCAACTACGATTATCGCCCGCTGTGGACGCCGACAGCAGGGGAGGGCGCGCAGTGACGACCACTTCTTTCGCCATTCCCGCGAAAGCGGGAACTCAAGTCGTGTTTTTGCACACGAAGGCGCGAAGGGGAAAAGAGAAGGCACGAAGAGCTTGCCGCCAATCGCACCTTCGTGGCTTCCTTCCTTCTTCGTGCCTTCGTGTGGAAAATTTTGGTTGCCGCTTCGCGGCGGCGGGACTCGCGGCATGATCGGCCTCGTCATCGCCGTGATCATCGCAATTCTCCTCGTGGGGCTGCTGCTGAAACTGCTCAAGATCGCGATCATCGTCGCGCTGGTGGTCGGCGGGCTGATGCTGGCGCAGAAACATTTCGGCCAGAAGCGGATCAAGTGATGGGCTACACCGGACCGCTCGCGGACAAGGACCGCATCTTCACCAACGTCTACGGCTTCCAGTCGCCGTTCCTGAAGGCAGCGCAGCAGCGCGGCGATTGGGACGATACGGCGAAGCTGATGCAGGTCGGACAGGACCCGATCATCGACGCGATCAAGGCGTCGGGGCTTCGTGGGCGCGGCGGCGCCGGCTTCCCGACGGGGATGAAGTGGAGCTTCATGCCCAAGGAGCCCAAGCCGGGGAAGCCCAACTTCCTGGTGATCAACGCCGACGAATCCGAGCCCGGGTCGTGCAAGGACCGCGAGATCATCCGCCATGACCCGCACAAATTGCTCGAAGGCGCGCTGATCGCGAGCTTCGCGATGCGGGCGCGCGCGGCCTACATCTACATCCGCGGCGAATTCATCCGTGAAACCGAGGTGTTACGCAAAGCCGTTGCGGAATGCTATGAGGTGGGGCTGTTCGGCAAGAACGCGGCCGGAAGCGGTTACGACTTCGACTGCTTCGTCCACCGCGGCGCCGGAGCCTACATCTGCGGCGAAGAAACGGCGATGCTCGAGAGCCTCGAGGGCGGAAAAGGGTGGCCGCGGCTCAAGCCGCCGTTCCCGGCCGGTGCGGGCCTCTACGGTTGCCCGACCACCGTCAACAACGTCGAGAGCATCGCGGTCGTGCCGACCATCCTCCGCCGCGGCGCGAGCTGGTTTTCGAGCATCGGGCGCGAGAAGAACGAGGGCACCAAGCTGTTCCAGCTGTCGGGCCACATCAACACGCCCTGCGTCGTCGAGGAATCGATGGGGATCAGCTTCCGCGAGCTGATCAGCCGCCACGGGCACGGCGTGCGCGGCGGCAAGAATGCCGACGATTTCAGCAATTTGATGTGCGTCATTCCCGGCGGCTCTTCGGTACCTCTGGTGCCGGCCGAGCAGATCCTCGATGCGCCGATGGACTTCGACGGGCTGAAGGCGCTCGGCTCGGGCCTTGGCACGGCGGCGGTGATCGTGATGGACAAGTCCACCGACGTGGTCCGCGCGATCAGCCGCATTTCCTATTTCTACAAGCACGAGAGCTGCGGCCAGTGTACTCCGTGCCGTGAAGGCACCGGCTGGATGTGGCGGGTGATGGAGAAGATGCGCACCGGCGATGCCGAGGTCGAGGACATCGACAAGCTGCTCGACGTCACCAAGCAGGTCGAGGGCCACACCATCTGCGCGCTCGGTGACGCCGCCGCCTGGCCGATCCAGGGCCTGATCCGCCACTACCGACCCGAGCTCGAGCGCCGCATCGCCGAGCGCAGGGGCCGGACAATGCTGGAGGCGGCGGAATGAGCACCCAGACCATCATCATCATTATCGCGATCGTGATGATCGTCGTGATCGCCTTCGGCGGGCTGCGCCGTGGCGGCCCGCGCGTCACGCAGATCGACCGCACCGTGAAGCGGAAGAAGGACGAACCGGAGGACCGCGGCGATGCCTAAGGTCACCGTCGACGGCGTCGAGCTCGAGGTCCCGCAGGGCGCGACCGTGCTCCAGGCCTGCGAGCTCGCGGGCAAGGAAATCCCGCGCTTCTGCTACCACGAGCGCCTGTCCATCGCCGGCAATTGCCGAATGTGTCTGGTCGAGGTCGCTCCGGGGCCGCCCAAGCCGCAGGCGAGCTGTGCGCTTCCCGCCGCCGACGGCCAGGCGATCCGCACCGACACGCCGATGGTCAAGAAGGCGCGCGAAGGGGTGATGGAGTTCCTGCTCATCAACCACCCGCTCGACTGCCCGATCTGCGACCAGGGAGGCGAGTGCGACCTGCAGGACCAGGCGATGGCCTACGGCCGCAGCTTCTCGCGCTTCGAGGAGAACAAGCGGGCGATCGACGACAAATATATGGGGCCGGTCATCAAGACCTCGATGACGCGCTGCATCCAGTGCACGCGCTGCATTCGCCTCGCCGAGGAGGTCGCAGGGGTGCCGGAAATCGGCATGCTGTACCGCGGCGAGGATTCGCAGATCACGACCTATCTCGAGCGGACCGTGACCAGCGAGTTGGCCGGCAACCTCGCCGACGTGTGCCCGGTCGGAGCGCTCCTGCAGAAGCCGCACGCGTTCGAATTCCGCCCGTGGGAGCTGCGGCGGGTGCCCGGGATCGATGTCATGGACGCCGTCGGCTCCAACATCCGGCTCGACGTCCGTCAGCGCCAGGTGATGCGCATCCTGCCGCGCATCAACGAGGACGTGAACGAGGAGTGGATCCACGACAAGACGCGACATCATGTGGACGCCCTTGTCCGCAACCGGCTAGACCGGCCGTGGATGCGTGAAAAGGGCAGGCTTCGCGAGGCGAGCTGGACCGAAGCGCTGGAGATATTCGGAAAAAGGCTGAAGAAGGCGGGAAGCAAGGTCGCGGCGATTGCCGGCGACCTGCTCGATGCCGAGACGATGTATGCGGCGAGGAAGCTGCTCGAAGGGCAGGGGTCAACCCTAATCGAAGGGCGGCAGACCGGGCTCACCTACGATTGCACGAGCCTGTCGGCGGTGGCGTTCAACTCGACCATCGCAGGGATCGAGACGGCCGATGTGGTACTGCTGGTCGGATCGAACGTCCGCTGGGAAGCGCCGCTGGTTGCCACCCGCGTGCGCAAGGTGGCGCGCAAGGGCGGCAAGGTGTTCGCCGTGGGCCCACAGGTCGACCTGGGACTGAAGGTCGAATGGCTCGGCGATGATCTCAAGCTGCTCGGCAAGCTGCCCAAGCCGGTGACGGACGCGTTCGCCAAGGCGGAACGGCCGGCTGTGATCCTCGGGCCCGGTGCGCTTGCGGCGGGCGGGCTTGGCGCGGCGCTTGGGCTCGTTCAGCCGCTTGGGTTGATCAAGGGCGAGTGGAACGGCTTCAACGTCCTCCACACGTCCGCTTCGCGCATGGCGTCTCTGGTGCTCGGTTTTGCGCAGCCGAACGGCCTTAACGATATCGAAGCGGCGAAGCCCGAGCTGGCGCTGCTGCTTGGCGCCGACGAAATGCCAGCCGATCGGCTGGAGGGCGCCTACAAGGTCTATATCGGCCACCACGGCGACAATGGCGCGCGGCAGGCGGACCTCGTGCTTCCGGGCGCAGCCTATGCCGAGAAGCATGGCACCTACGTCAACACCGAAGGGCGGGTGCAGCGCGGCGAGAAGGCGGCCTTCCCGCCGGGGCAGGCGCGCGAGGATTGGGCGATCCTTCGTGCGGTGTCCGAGCTTGCCGGAAAGACGCTGCCGTTCGACAGCTTCGGCCAGCTCCGCCAGCAGATGGTCGCGGAGTTCCCGCAGCTCGGCCGCGACGGGTTGATCGACCTCGCGTGGGCGCCGCCTAAGCTCGACTCCAAGGCCGAAGGCCCGATCAGCTACTCGATCGCCGATTTCTTCCTGACCAACGCGATCTGCCGCAACAGCCCGACCATGCGCCGCTGCTCCGAGGAGCTGGTGCAGGGCCTCCATTACGAGGAGGCGGCCGAGTGAAGCTGGACTGTTCCCCGGCGAAGGCCGGGGCCCAGGATTTATTTGTTCGCTGGACCCCGGCCTTCGCCGGGGTACGGGAGCGCGCATGACCGACACCTTCGTTCACTGGGGCATGCAATACGATTGGGCGTGGTTCCTCGCCACGATCATCGGAATCCTCGTGATCGCGCTTCCGCTGATGCTCGCGGTGGCGATGATCATCTATGCCGAGCGCAAGATCTGGGCGGCGATGGCGCTTCGGCGCGGGCCGAACGTGGTCGGGCCGTGGGGGTTGCTGCAAAGCTTCGCCGACGGGCTGAAAGTCTTCCTCAAGGAGACCATCATCCCGACCAGCGCCAACCAGGGCCTGTTCCTGATCGCTCCGGTCATCACCTTCACGGTGGCGCTGATCGTCTGGGCGGTGATCCCGTTCCAGCCGGGCGTGGTGCTCGCCGACGTCAACGTCGGCCTGCTCTACGTCCTCGCGGCGAGCTCGCTCGGGGTGTACGGCGTGATCGTCGCCGGCTGGGCGTCCAACTCCAAATATCCGTTCTTCTCGGCTTTGCGCGCCGCCGCGCAGATGGTGAGCTACGAAGTGTCGATCGGCTTCGTGCTGATCACCGTCGTGCTCTATGCGGGGACGTTCGATCTCTCGGATATTGTCCTCGCCCAGCGCGGACATGGCCTCGGTGTCGTCAACGCCTACGCATTCAACATTCTGCTGTTTCCGATGTGGGTGGTGTTCCTGATCAGCTCGATGGCCGAAACCTTTCGCACGCCGTTCGACCTGGTCGAGGCGGAAAGCGAGCTCGTCGCCGGCCACCAGACCGAATATTCGTCGATGAGCTTCGCGCTGTTCTGGCTCGGCGAATATGCCAACGTCCTGCTGATGTGCGCCTTGAACGCCATCCTGTTCTGGGGCGGGTGGCTGCCGCCGTTCGACTGGGCGCCGCTTTACCTCGTGCCCGGAATCATCTGGCTGTTCATCAAGATGTCGTTCTTCTTCTTCGTGTTCGGCTGGGTGAAGGCGACCGTGCCGCGCTATCGCTACGACCAGCTGATGCGGCTCGGCTGGAAGATCTTCCTGCCGCTCAGCCTCGTCTTCGTTTTCCTCGTGTCGGGGTGGCTGATGCTCACGCGTTTCGGAGGCCACTCATGATAGTGCGCAGCATCAAGGCCTTCGCCTTGTGGGACTTCATCCAAGCGCACTGGCTGACGCTCAAATATTTCTTCAAGCCCAAGGCAACGATCAACTATCCGTACGAGAAGACGCCGCAGAGCCCGCGCTTCCGCGGCGAGCATGCGCTGCGGCGTTACCCCAACGGCGAGGAGCGCTGCATCGCGTGCAAATTGTGCGAGGCGATCTGCCCGGCGCTGGCGATCACGATCGAGGCCGAGCCGCGCGAGGACGGCAGCCGGCGAACCACGCGATACGACATCGACATGGTCAAATGCATCTATTGCGGGCTGTGCGCGGAGGCGTGCCCGGTGGATGCGATCGTCGAAGGGCCGAACCTGGAATTCGCGACCGAAACGCGTGAGGAATTGCTCTACGACAAGGCGAAATTGCTCGCGAACGGGGACAAGTGGGAGCAGGCGATCGCCGCGAACCTTGCCGCCGATGCCCCGTATCGCTAGGCGGCGGCATCCTCGTGAAACAGGGCTCCCGAGTGACCTCCTATTCGTCATCCCCGCGCAGGCGGGGTCCCAGTCTTCTGGTTCAACTAGGTTCCCGCTTTCGCGGGAATGACGAGGCACGGTTTTGATCGGCGCAATCGCTTTTTACCTGTTCGCAACGCTCACCATCGCTTCGTCGATCGCGGTGATCTTCGCGCGCAATCCGGTCCACAGCGTGCTGTGGCTCATCCTCGCCTTCTTCAACGCGGCGGGGTTGATGCTTCTGGTCGGCGCCGAATTCATCGCGATGCTTCTGGTGATCGTCTACGTCGGCGCGGTCGCCGTATTGTTCCTGTTCGTCGTGATGATGCTCGACATCGATTTCGCCTCGCTGCGCTCGGGATTCACGCGCAACCTGCCGTTCGGGATCATCGTCGCGCTGGTGCTGCTTGCGGAAATGATCGTCGCGGTCTTCGCGCACAGGGCTGGGCCGATGCTTGCCGGCAGCGAAATCCCCGCGGCGCGGGTGCCCAATATCGTCGGCATCGGACAGATGCTCTACAGCCGTTACCTGTTCGCGTTCGAGCTCGCGGGACTGATCCTGCTCGTGGCGATGGTCGGCGCGATCGTCCTCACGCACCGCCGCCGCGGAGACACGCGCACGCCCAAGGCATGGCGCCAGCTGCGCCGCCATCCCGGCACGGCGATCGACCTGGTCCGGCCGGGCACAGGCGAGGGGATGAAGCTGTGATCGGGCGCTGTTTCAAAGGCCGCCGATCATGATCGGCCTGGGAGCCTATCTGATCGTCGCCGCAGTGGTGTTCACCGTCGGCGTGCTCGGCATCTTCCTCAACCGCCGCAACGTCATCCTCATGCTCATGGCAATCGAGCTGATCCTGCTCGCGGTGAACATCAACCTCGTGGCTTTCTCCGCTTTCCTCGGCGACCTGACGGGGCAGGTGTTCGCGATGTTCGTGCTCACGGTGGCCGCCGCGGAGGCGGCGATTGGACTCGCCATCCTCGTCATCTTCTTCCGCCGTCGCGGCACGATCGCGGTCGACGCGGCCGACCGGATGAGAGGCTGATGCACCCGATCCTGTTCATCGTTTTCCTTCCGCTCGCGGCCGCGCTCATCGCCGGCCTCGGCGGGCCGTGGATCGGCAAGACCGCGGCCAAGCTGATCACCACCGGCGCGCTGTTCGCCGGAGCGCTGCTCAGCTGGCCGATCTTTTTCGAATATATCGCCGGGAACGGCCAGCCCATGGTCGTGCCGGTGCTCGACTGGATCCATTCGGGCACGATGACGGTCGACTGGGCGCTTCGGGTGGATAGCCTGACCGCGGTGATGCTGGTCGTCGTCACGACCGTATCGAGCCTCGTCCACCTCTACAGCTGGGGATATATGGAGGAGGACCCGGGTCAGGCGCGGTTCTTCGCCTATCTGTCGCTGTTCAGCTTCGCGATGCTGATGCTGGTGACCGCCGACAGCCTGATCCAGATGTTCTTCGGCTGGGAAGGAGTCGGCCTCGCTTCCTATTTGCTGATCGGATTCTGGTACTACAAGCCATCGGCCAATGCCGCCGCGCTCAAGGCATTCGTCGTCAATCGCGTCGGCGATTTCGGCTTCAGTCTCGGCATTTTCGGTACCTTCCTCGTCTTCGGCACGGTCTCGATCCCGGCGATTCTCGGCGCCGCGCCGGGCATGGCCGGCTCGACCATCGGCTTCGCCGGCATGCGCGTCGACACCATGACCCTGCTGTGCCTGCTGCTTTTCGTCGGCGCGATGGGGAAGTCGGCGCAGCTGCCGCTCCACACCTGGCTTCCCGACGCGATGGAGGGTCCCACTCCGGTCAGCGCGCTGATCCATGCCGCGACGATGGTCACCGCCGGCGTGTTCATGGTCTGCCGCCTTTCGCCGATGTTCGAGGCCGCGCCGATCGCAATGAACGTCGTCACCTGGGTCGGTGCGATCACCTGCATCTTCGCGGCGACGATCGGCTGCGCGCAGAACGACATCAAGCGCGTGATCGCTTATTCGACCTGCTCGCAGCTCGGCTACATGTTCTTCGCCGCCGGCGTCGGCGCTTACGGCGCGGCGATGTTCCATTTGTTCACGCACGCCTTCTTCAAGGCGTTGCTGTTCCTCGGCGCGGGCAGCGTGATCCACGCGATGCACCACGAGCAGGACATGCGTTACTATGGTGCGCTTCGGAAGGAGATCCCGATCACCTTCTGGGTGATGGTCATCGGGACGCTCGCAATCACCGGCGTCGGACTACCGGGTCTCGGATTCGCCGGCTTCTGGTCGAAGGATGCGATCATCGAGAGCGCCTGGGCTAGCGGCTCCGTCGCCGGCACGATGGCTTTCTGGCTCGGCGTCCTCGCCGCGCTCCTGACCAGCTTCTACAGCTGGCGGCTGATTTTCCTGACATTCTACGGAGATGCGCGCTGGGCGGCATCCGAGCATATCCAGCACGCGCTTCACCGCGAGCACGATGACCCCGGCGAGGAACATGGCGATAGCGCCCATGACCCGCGCCCTGTCCCGACGGGCACCGGCGGCTACCATCCGCACGAAAGCCCTCTGACGATCCTCGTGCCGATCGCGCTGCTTGCGCTCGGGGCGCTCGCCGCCGGGCAGCTGTTCCACAACATCTTCGTCGATGCCGAGCGCGCGCCCGAATTCTGGCGCCAGAGCATCGCTTTCAGCCAGCACCTCGCCCATGCGGCGCACGAAGCGCCGCTCTGGGTGAAGCTGTCGCCGACGATCGTGATGCTGATCGGCCTGTGGATCGCGTGGAACAATTACATCCGCCGGCCGGGCGCCGCCGACGCGTTCGTCGGCTACTTCCCGGGTGTCTACCGGTTCGTGGCGAACAAATGGTATTTCGACGAGCTGTACGACGTCATTTTCGTGCGCCCCGCTTTGTGGCTCGGCCGGCTGTTCTGGCGCGGCGGTGACGAGGGCACGATCGACCGCTTTGGCCCGCACGGCTTCGCTTATGCGGTCGGCATCGGCAACCGCATCGCCTACCGGTTCCAGTCCGGCTACCTCTATTCCTACGCGCTGGTGATGCTGCTCGGCCTGATCGGCGCTGCGAGCTGGGCGATCTGGTGGGCGCAGTGAGGCGGGATTGGGCAATGCAGCTCCTCCCCCTCCGGGGGAGGTGTCATGCGAAGCATGACGGAGGGGGCCTGAGCCCTCTCGCTCGTTCCCCCTCCGGCGCTTCGCGCCACCTCCCCCTGTGGGGGAGGAGTAGGTGAGCTCGCTCCCCCTGCTCACCATCCTCATTGCCGTGCCGCTGATTGCTGGCGCGCTGTGCCTGTTCGTGCGCGACGAAGGCGCGCGCTGGATCGCGCTGATCGGCACGCTGATAGCTTTCGCGATTTCGATCTATCTGTGGGTCGCGTTCGATCCCAACGGCGCCCAATGGCAATTCGTGGAGAAGGTGCCGATCGGCGGGGGCGTCAGCTGGGCGATGGGCATCGACGGGATCGCGCTGATGCTGATCCAGCTCACCGCGTTCCTGATGCCGATCTGCATCCTCGCGAGCTGGCGGTCGATCCAGAGCCGCGTACCTGAATACATGGCGGTGTTCATGCTGATGGAGACGCTGATGCTCGGCGTCTTCACCGCGCAGGACCTGTTCCTGTTCTACGTGTTCTTCGAAGGCGGCCTGATCCCGATGTATCTGATCATCGGCATCTGGGGTGGCGTCGAGCGGATCAAGGCCAGCTACAAGTTCTTCCTCTACACCTTCCTCGGCTCGGTGCTGATGCTGATCGCGATGATCTACATGGTCGGCACCGCCGGAACGACCTCGATCCCGGCGCTGATGGCCTATGACTTCCCCGTCGAGGCGCAGAAATGGCTCTGGCTCGCTTTCCTCGCCAGCTTCGCCGTGAAGCTGCCGATGTGGCCGGTCCACACCTGGTTGCCCGACGCCCACGTTCAGGCACCGACCGCGGGTTCCGTCATTCTCGCAGGCGTGCTTCTGAAGCTCGGCGGCTATGGCTTCATCCGCTTCTCGCTGCCGATGTTCCCCGAAGCATCGTACATCTTCATTCCGTTCATCTTCGCGCTGAGCGGGATCGCGGTCGTCTACACCAGCCTGGTCGCGTTGGTGCAGCGCGACATGAAGAAGCTGATCGCTTATTCGTCGGTCGCGCACATGGCGTTCGTGACCTTCGGCCTGTTCGCGATGAACCGCCAGGGCATCGAGGGCGCGATGATCGTGATGCTGAGCCATGGCCTCGTGTCGGGCGCGCTGTTCCTCGTCGTCGGCGTGATCTACGATCGAATGCACACGCGCGAGATCGCGGTTTATGGCGGCCTTTCGAACAACATGCCGGGCTATGCCCTCCTGTTCATGCTGTTCAGCATGGCGAGCGTCGGGCTGCCGGGCACGAGCGGCTTTGTCGGCGAGTTCCTGGCGCTGATGGGCACCTATCAGGCGTCGACCTGGGGCGCGATCGCCGGGACCACAGGAATTATTCTTAGCGCCTGTTACATGCTGTGGCTCTATTGGCGGATCTGCTTCGGCGAGGCGCGCACGGCGGAAGCCGCCGCGATGCCCGACCTCAGCATGCGCGAATGGTGGGTGCTCGGCCCGATCGCGCTCGCCGTCCTGTGGATGGGCATCTATCCGGAAAGCTTCATCCGGCCGATGCGCAACGACGTCGGCAGGCTGATGACCCGGCTCGAGCATGTCGCGCCCGCGGGGGATTCCCAGCTGAAGCTCGCCGGGCCGCAGCTGAAGACGATCGATGCGCAGGATCATGGAGCGCACCACTGATGGCCCGCTTCGCACCCATCCTTCCCGAGATCATCCTGGCGATCGGCGGGCTCGTGCTGATGATCGCGTCGGCCTTCGTCACGCGCCGCGGGGCAGGACTGATCAGCTGGCTGGCGGTCGCGCTGCTGATCGCCGCAACCGTCGCCCTGATCGGCGCGCCGTCGCACGCGGGGCCGCTGTTCGATGGACTGGTCGTCGCCGACCTGTTCGCGAGCTTCGGCAAGGCGGTGATTTTCCCGGCCGCTGCGGTCGCGGTCATCGCCGCGCATGGCTGGTTCGAACGCGGGACGGAACATGCCGCCGAATATGCCGTGCTGATCCTGTTCGCGGCCGTCGGAATGAGCGTCATGGTCTCGTCGACAAGCCTGATTTCACTCTACGTCGGACTCGAGCTCAACAGCCTCGCCGGCTACGTGCTCGCATCGTACCGCCGGCACGACGAACGGTCCGCCGAAGCCGGCCTCAAATATTTCGTGCTTGGCGCGCTCGCGAGCGGGATCCTGCTCTACGGCATCTCCCTGCTCTACGGCTTCACCGGCACGACCAGCTTCACCGGCGTCGCGGCGGCGTTCGGGCGCGGGGCGCCGACGCTCGGACTGCTGTTCGGACTTGTGTTCCTGCTCGCGGGAATCGCGTTCAAGATCAGCGCGGTCCCGTTCCACATGTGGACCCCGGACGTGTACGAAGGCGCGCCGACGCCCGTGACCACCTTCTTCGCGACGGCGCCGAAGGTTGCGTCGGTGCTCCTCGGCGTGCGCGTGTGCATCGAAGCGCTCGGGCCGGCGACCGACGCGTGGCGGCAGATCGTGATCTTCGCCGCGCTCGCCTCGATCTTCCTCGGCGCGATCGCCGCGTACGGCCAGACCAACATCAAGCGGCTGCTCGCTTATTCCTCGATCAACAACGTGGGTTTCGCGCTGATCGGCCTTGCGGCGGGGACTGCTCAAGGCGCTTCGTCGGTGCTGTTCTACATGACGGTCTATGTGGTCATGACCGCCGGGGCGTTCCTCTGCGTGCTGTGGATGCGCGATGGTGACGGAGAGCCGATCGAGACCATCGCCAGCATGTCCGGCCTGTCGCAGAGGCAACCCGGCTTCGCCTTCGCGATGTTCATCTTCATGTTCAGCCTCGCCGGCGTGCCGCCGATGTTCGGTTTCTGGCCCAAGCTGCTGGTGTTCGACGCCGCCGTCGCCTCGGGCTATGTCGCGCTGGCGGTCGCCGGCATCCTCGGCGCGGTGATCGGCGCCTATTATTATCTGAAGATCGTCAAGGTGATGTACCTGGACGCGCCGGCCGAGCCTTACTCGCGCGTGCGTGAGCCGGTGCAGGGCGCGCTGGTGTTGTTCGCGGCGGTCGCGGTGTCGCCACTCGGCTATCTCCTGATCGGCCCCCTGGGCTCGCTCGCGGACCGCGCCGCGGAGACGCTCTTCTGAGCCGAATCCGCGTCGTCGAGCGGATCGGCTCGACCAATGCCGACCTGATTGCAGACCCGAGCGCTCGAGAGGGCGACTGGCTCGTCGCGCTCGAGCAGGACGCCGGCAAGGGCCGGCAGGGCCGCGCGTGGGTTTCGCCGGCCGGTAATTTCCATGGAAGCACGGTCGTCGAGCTTCGGCCCCGCGGCGCTCCGCCGCAGACTCTGTCGCTCGCCGCCGGGCTCGCGCTGATCGAGGCCATCGACACCGCCGTCCCGGGAGAGCCGCTGATGCTCAAATGGCCGAACGACGTGCTTTTGCTGGGGCGCAAGGTCGCCGGAATCCTGCTCGAGCGGAGCGGCGACCGGGTGGTGATCGGCTTCGGCGTCAACCTGGCCTCGGCGCCCGAGCTGCCGGACCGCAAATGCGCATCGCTGTCCGGCCGCATCGCTCCGGAGGTGTTCGCGCCACTGCTCGCGGACAGCTTCGCGCGGCTGCTCCAGCTGTGGCGGACGAGCGCGTCGCCGCTCCTCGCGCAGGCGTGGCTCGCGCGGGCGCACCCGATCGGGACAAGGCTGACGGTCCATGCAGGAGCCGACGAAGCAATCTCAGGCCGCTTCGACGGCCTTGAACCCGACGGCGCGCTCCGTCTGCGCCGTGACGACGGCACGCTCGACGTCGTCCGCGCCGGCGACGTCGAGTTGTGAACGGCAGCCCACGAAGCTAGGGCGCGGACATGCTGCTCGCCATCGACGCCGGTAATACCAATGTCGTGTTCGCGCTCGTCGATGGCGGCGAGATCCGGGCACGCTGGCGGATCGCGAGCGACCCGCGCCGGACCGCCGACGAATATGCGGTGTGGCTGCACCAGCTAATCGAGCTCGAAGGGCACCCGAAGGACGCGGTCGATGCGGTCATCATCGGCACGGTCGTGCCGCGCGCGCTCCACAACCTCGAGGTGCTCGCGACGAAATATTTTCGCTCAGAGCCGCTCGTCGCCGGGCAGGGCAGGGCGGAGTGGCCGATCGCGCTCGAGGTTGACGAGCCGCAGAATGTGGGCGCGGACCGGGCCCTCAACGCGATCGCCGCCCACGCCAAATATCCCGGCGAGCTGATCGTGATCGATTTCGGCACCGCAACCACCTTCGACCTCGTCGGACCCTCCGGCGCCTACCGGGGCGGGATCATCGCGCCCGGCATCAACCTGTCGCTCGAGGCGCTGGTCAGCGCTGCGGCCAAGCTGCCGCGGATCGCGATCGAGGCGCCGAAGGACAATTTGTCGGTGATCGGGCGGACGACCCAGAGCCAGATGCAGATCGGCATCTACTGGGGCTATGTGGCGATGATCGAGGGGCTCACCGAGCGGATGAAGCGCGAGCTGGAGGGCCCGCCGACGGTCGTTGCAACGGGAGGCCTCGCCAACCTGTTCGACAAGCACACGAATGTATTCGATGCGATTGAACCCGACCTGACCATCCAGGGTTTGAGTCTCCTGTACGACATGGCGATGCGCGGTCCCCGATGATCCCCGGTGAGGAACTCCTGTTCGTCGCGCTCGGCGGCTCGGGCGAGATCGGCATGAACGTCAATCTCTACGGCTGCCGCGGGCAATGGATCATGGTCGATCTGGGCCTGACCTTCGCTGACCTGAATTACCCCGGAATCGACCTCATCCTGCCTGACCTCGAATTCATCGAGGACCAGCAGGAGCGGCTCGCCGGGATCATCCTGACCCACGGCCACGAGGATCATATCGGCGCGCTTCCCTACCTCGCCGACGAATTGAAGGCGCCCCTGTTCGCGACCCCATTCACCGCCGGGCTGATCGCCGGCAAGCTCGAGGAGGAAGGCCTCACCGGCCGCGTCCAGCTCAATACCGTGGAGCGGGGCGGCACGGTCGAGCTGGGGCCGTTCCGGATCAGCTTCGTCGCGTTGTCGCACTCCATCCCGGAAGGCAACGGGCTGCTGATCGAGACGCCGTTCGGCAACATCTTCCACACCGGCGACTGGAAGATCGACGAAACGCCCGTGCTCGGGACCGCGCCGGATACGGACGTTTTGACCGAAATCGGCGACCGCGGCGTGCTCGCGCTCGTCTGCGACTCGACGAACGTGTTCCAGGACAAGCCGTCGGGATCGGAGGAGAGCGTCCACGAGGGGCTGCTCGCCCAGGTTATGATGGCGAACGGGCGCGTGCTGGTCACGACCTTCGCGTCGAACGCGGCGCGGTTGCAGACGATCGGGCGCGTCGCTCGCGAGGCCGGACGAAAGGTGTGCATCGCCGGCCGCTCGCTCGACCGCATCCTCCGGGTTGCGCAGGCGACAGGCTACCTGCGAGATTTCCCGCCGCCGATCGGCTTCGACGAGGCGATGCGCCTGCCGCGGAGCGAAGTGCTGATCATCGCAACCGGCGGACAAGGCGAGCCGCGCGCCGCCCTTGGGCGGATCGCTTCGGGCTCGCACGAGCTCAAGCTCGGCGAGGATGACACGGTGATCTTCTCGTCGCGGATCATCCCCGGCAACGAGGTCGCGATCGGGCGCGTCATGAACCAGCTCTCCGACCTCGGCGTGCACATCGTCACCGAAAAGCAGGCGCACGTGCACGTGTCCGGTCACCCGGGGCGGCCCGAGCTCGTGCAGATGTACAAGTGGGTGCGGCCGCAGATCGTGGTCCCGGTCCACGGCGAGGCGCGGCACCTGGCCGAGCACGCTCGTCTCGCGCTCGACCATGGCGTGGCGCACGCGGTGGTCCAGCGCAACGGCGACATCGTCCGCCTCGCGCCCGGCGACCCGAAGAAGGTGGACGAAGTCCGCGTCGGGCGTCTCGTGCTCGACGGCGACGTCATCCTTCCCGCGGACGGCGCGACCGTAAACGAGCGGCGCAAGATCGGATACGGCGGGCTGATCACCGTCGCACTCCCGGTCGGCGAGGACGGCCAGCTCGCCGGCTGGCCGCTGATCCGGCCGTTCGGCGTCCCGGTCGAGGAGGACCGCGACGATTTCATCGCCGATGCCTGCGATGCCGCGACCCGCGCCTACGGTGCCGGCGTCGACGAGGAGAAGCTGCGCGAGGCGGTCCGGCTTGCGGTGCGGCGCTGCGCCACGCTGTGGACCGGCAAGAAGCCCGTCGTGGAGGTCATGCTCCTGCAAGTCGCCGCATGAAGCTCACCTCGATCATCGCCATCTATTTCCTGTTCTTCGCCGGAAGCGCGTTCATCTTGCTGCCCTTCGGCGTGAGGACGACCGAGGAGGCGGGCGGCCAGCGAGTGCCCGGCCAGGCGGAGAGCGCGCCGCACAGGTTCGACGTGAAGCGCCATTTCCTCAAGGCCGCCGTGCTCGCGGCACTGCTGTTCGCACTTTATTATGCGAACTGGGCGTTCGGCTGGATCACGCCCGACGACCTCGACCTCTACCGGCGCATCTAGCGCCTCTTGTCGATCGTCTGGGCGAGCGCCGCGTAGAGCTTGCCCATGTCCGAGGACATCAGTGTAACGGCGATGATTCCGCCGTCTCGCTCGGCGATGACGCGCCGGAGCATGGACTCGAAATCGTGGACGTAGCGATTGACCGAGCGCTGGAACTCGAGGTCGCTGTCGTAATGGGCGCGGATCGCGCGCGATTCACTGCCGCCGATGAGGCGCACGGCGCGGCTGGTGAACACCCCGCGATTGCCCTTGAGGTAGGCGCCCCACGCCTTGTCGTCGATTTCGTCCGACAGGATTTTGCCGACGTCGATCGCCGCCGAGTGCATCGAATCGATGAGCAGCGAGACGCGGCGGGCGAACGCCTCGCTGTCCTTCTCGCGCTGGTCCTTCTGCGTTTCCTCGATGTGCTGCTCGAGCGCGGCTGCGCTCTGGCCGATCGTCACCATCTGCTGGGTCAGGCGTTCCGAGGCCGAACGGGCGGAGTCGATCGCGCGGGCGGCGACGTTTTCGACGTCGCGCAGGCGGTCCTCGACGCTTTCCTTGATCGCGCGCTCTAGCGCGGCTCGGGTCTCGTCCGACAGCTTGCCGGCGCTCGCGGGGATGACGCTTTCGATTGCCTCGCGCGCGCGCTCCGCGGCATGCGCGGCCGCTTCCTTGACCTGGACGAGCGCGGAAACCAGCGCGGGCGCGGTTTCGGCGCTGAGGTCCGCAGCCTCGCGCTCGACCTGCGCCAGAGTCGAAGCGAGATTGCTGAGCTTCGACTGGGCGTCGCCCACGCCGTCGTCGACGCTGGCGAGAAGCGCGGCAAAGCGGTCCTGCTGCTCGGCGATGGTCGCCCCGGTCGCCGACAGCCGCTCGCCGGCCTCGACCGTCGCGTCGCGCAGCCAGCTAAGCTCCGGACGCAGGGCGCCAGCGGTTTCGGTCAGCCGGTCGGCGCCGCCCTGCGCCTCACCAATGGCCGTGCCGAGATTGTCGCGGATTTCGTCCGTCAGCTTGTCGATGCTTTCACGCAGCGTCGCGGTGCGCTCCGCGATCGAGCCGATCGCCATGTCCTGCGAGCTAGCCTGCGAAGCCAGCGTGTCGAGCTCGGTCCGGGCGCGGGAGAGCGATTCGAGGAAGCGGTTGGCGCGCTCGTCGCCGTTCGCGGCGAGTTCGCCGAAACGCTCGTCGATCATCGACAGGCCGCGGTCGATCTCGGCGATCATTTTTTGCGATGCACGGTCCTGCTCGGCGACGCGCAGCGACAGGGTTTCCAGCGAGGAGTTCGCCTGGCCGACGTTCGCGGCGAGCGATTCGGAGGCTTCCGCGCCGGCTTTGCCAATCCCGGCCGAGGCCTGTTGCACCAGCGCCTCGACCGCCGCCGACTGGACGTCGATGCCGGTACGGATCTCTCCGAGAGTTGCAGAGGTGCGCTCGAGCAGGGCATCCAGAACTGCGGAGAAGCCGACATGCGCTTCGCCGACGCGGCTAGCGGCGCCCGAACCGGCGGCATCGATCTCGGCGAGGCGCGCAGCAAGGCGGTCGGTCGCTTCGGCGATCATCTGGTCGGCTTCACGCGTGCGCTCGGCGAGGTTGCCGACCTGACGCTCGAACTCGTCGGCCTTCTCCGTCGACTGGCTGCCGATGGAGCGGAGCTGCTCGGACAGGCGGCGCGTCGATTCCTCGGCGCGCGGGAGATCCTCGAGCAGCACCGCAACGTCGTTGCGCGCCGACTCGGCGGCCCGGTCGAGCGCTTCGCCGTGCAGCTTGAGCTTCTCGCTGCTGCTGTCGAATTGCTGGGTGATCCCGCCGAGCTTGCCGGTGGCGTCGTCGCCGAGCTGCATCAGGTGCTGCGCCATCATCGTCAGTTCGGCGCGGCTGTCGGTGATCCGCTGCGCGAGGACTTCGAGCAAGGCCTCCAGCGACTGCGCCTCGCCGCGCATCGCGATCACGGAGCGAGTGAAGGCTTCCGCCTCCTTGCGCCGCGTCCGTCCGAAGATCAGCCAGACCAGGCCGAGCAGCGCCAGCGGCCCGGCACTGATCGCGAGCCATTGCGCCAGCTGGGGTGACGATAGCGGCTGTCCGGCGAGCGTGCGTCCCGCCGACCAGGCCGAATAAGCAAGCCACAGCGCGGCGAGCAGGCCGAGCGCGATGCCGAGCACCTGCCTTCCGCCCGTGCCGGGACGGCTCGCCTCGGCCTCGGTCGGCTGCAGCCACCGTTCTTCCTCGAACGAGACCTCCGGCACGGCGTCCGCGCTCGTCAGCTCGAGGGGCTCTGCCGCATCGCTGGCCGGTGGCAGAGGTTCGGCGCGCTTGGGGGTCGGTGTCATCGCAACGGGGACTTTACCATCTTTGAACACCTGCGAAAGCGATTAGAGAGGTGCGGCGAAACGGGGAGGGATCACGGACGAATGGCGATCGGCGCGCTGATCGGTGCCTATCAGGAGGACGACAGCGGAGGCCTGCGCGCGTTGCTCCCGCTCTCGGGCCGGACTCTCATCGAATATCAGGTGCGCTGCGCCGCCGCTGCGGGCGCGGCTCCCATCGTCGTTGTGGTCGAGCGCGTGCCGCAGGCGCTGCAAGACGCGTTCGAGCGGCTGCGCCTCGACGGGATCGGAGTCTTCGCGGCGAGCGACGTCGGCGAAGCGCTCAGCCGGTTCGAGGCGGGCTCGATGATTCTCCTCGTCGGCGACGGGATCGCGCCGCCGACGGACCTTGTTGCCACCATCGCCGACGAACCGGAGCCCGCGGTTGCGACGGTGCCGGACGATGAGAGCCACGAGCGGTTCGAGCGGATCGACGCCGAGTCGCGTTGGGCCGGCGTGGCGCTGGTCGATGCGCGCCTGCTCGGATCGACCGCGGCGATGCTCGGCGACTGGGACCTGCAATCGACCCTCCTGCGGCGGGCATTGCAGGAGGGAGCGCTCAGGATACCCGTCAGCGGGGCAGGCGGCGAGCCGCTTCTGGTCCAGCGCGCCGAGGATCTCGACGATTTCGAGCGAAGGCTCTTCGTCGCTTCGCGCGGGCTCCGGCCCGACTGGGTGAGCCGATATCTGCTGCCGCCGATCGAAGAGTTCGCGACGGCGCATTTGATGGAAACCAGTGTCCGGCCGGCGTGGCTGATGTGGGGCGCGCTCGCGCTCACGCTCGGCGGCGCCGTCTGCTTCGGCCGCGGCTGGCTCGGCGCAGGGCTGATCCTCCTGCTTCTGTCGATGCCGCTCGATCTGATCGCGAGCCGGCTCGCGACCTTGCGGCTGCGGCCGTTGCCGGTACGGATGCTCAGCCGGCTATCGCTCTGGCCGGCGGCGGGGATCGCACTGCTGGCGCTTGGCTGGTGGGAAATGCGGCACAACAGCGGCTGGGGCGCGCTCGTCACCGCGCTCGCAGCCGGCGGATTCGCAGAGGCCGCGAGGATGGAGCGCGCCGCGATCTCCGACAACGAATTGTGGCTGATCTCGCGCCGCAGCGCGATTGTGCTGGCGATACCGTTCGCGGTTGCCGGCGCCTGGACGAGTTATTTGATCGGCCTGCTCGCTTATGCCGCGATTTCCTTTTTCATCATCCAGCACGTGCGGCACGAGCAGTCGAGTTGACCCGAAGTTAACCCAAACCGGATAACGCCTAGCGGGTAATGATGCCTGAAGAATGGCCGATTGCCGCTTCGGCGGACCGGAACGCGCCTGCACGCGCGGCGGGGCGGTCGCGCCTGTCGACCGTGCGCGCCGATTTCTTCCTCGATCCGGCCGAGCGCCTGACCGAGCAGGAGCGCGCGCTGATGACGGCGATGCTGCACTGCCTCGTCGGCGATATCGCCGGGGAGATTGGCGCGGCTTTGCCGGCGGGCCGGGCCGGGGCGAACGACGACGATGCGGCCATGGTCGGGGCGCTCACGCAGGCTGGCCTGCTCGACGATTCGGAGTTGATGGCGCTGCTGCTGCGCCGGGCCGACGAGGAGCGGATCGGCACCGCGGCGCGGGCGCGCAGCGGGCGCCGCGAGGCACGGGCGATTCAGGGCCTCGTCAGCCACCACAACGGCGCCGTGTCTGCTGCGGCGATGGGGCTGATCCTGGCGCGTGGGCGGCGCCGCGACCGCTTTGGCCAGTGCCTGCTCGGCTTCGACGACCTTTCGCACGAGGCAGCGGCGCGGCTGGTGCTGGCGGTTGCCGCCGCGCTCCGGAGAGACGTCGCCGCCACTGCGGGGACGGCCGCCGCGGACAATGAGCTTTCCGCGGCGGCGGATCGGCTGCTTGAGCGCCATGAACCCGCGCGCAGCATCGAAGCGCTGACCGGCGCCCTCGTCGCTCTGCTCGACGACTCTGGGGGGCTGACCGACGAGCTTCTGCTTGCCTGTGCGCAGGAAGGCGAGGTCGGCTTCCTCGCGGAAGTCCTCGGCCGTCGGGCTGGCATTTCCGGGACCGTCGCGCTCGACGAGCTGCTTTCGGGCAAGGCGCAGCAGATGATGGCGCTGCTGCGCGTCGCCGGCTTTTCGCGCGAGCTCAGTGCGGGGCTGCTCGCCAGCGTCGGCGACCTGCTCGGAATCGACGACCCCGGCGCCGCAATCGGGCTTTTCGATGGCATGAGCGGCGACGAAGTGAAGGCGGCGGCAAGCTGGATCGCGGCACCTCCGGCCTATCGCGCGGCGCTCGAGGCGCTTGGAAACGGCAATGGCTAGCGCCCCTTCCGAGCCGCGGCCGGTGCTCGGCCGCCTCGACCGCTCGGGCCGGCTGATCGCCGCCGACCCCGAGCTCGAGAATCTGCAGCGGGAGGCCGGATCGGATCTCGGTCAGACACTCGCGCTTCCGCAGGTCGCCGCGGTCGCGCAACTTGCGCGCAAGCTCGGGACGTCCGTCGGGCGCCCGGCAATCGCCGCGTCTGCCGAGAACGACATCGAATTGTGGGTGAATGCCAAGCCCGAAGGCGATGAGATCGCGCTTTCGCTCGAGGGCTGGACGGTCCGGCCGGCTGCCGGGCCGCGCCTCGCGACGATCCTTGCCGGCGGCGGCGAGGCAGCGGGCGCAGCGGCGCAGAACGAATGGACGACCGACGAGGAGCTTCGCATCATCTCCCTGTCGTCGGAATTCGCGAACCTGCTCGGAGTCGAGGTCGCCGAGGCCGCGGGCGCACCTCTCACCCGCATCCTGCGCCTCGAAGAAGACGCGGATGGCGAGATGCCGCTAATCAGCGCGCTCGCCGCGCGGCGCGGTTTTTCCGGCCAGCGCGCCCGCAGCCGTTCCGACGAGAACTGCATGGTCGTGCTCAACGGCGACGTCGTGACCGCCGCCGACGGAAACTTCGCCGGCTTTCGCGGTACGGCTGAAAGCGAGAAGCCCTCGGCCGGGCCGGGGGCAGCGCGCCCGATCGGCTTCGATCATGGCCTCGACGAACTGCTGCGGTCGCCGATCGACCGGATCATCGAAAGCGCCGAGCAGATCGTCGCCCGTTCCGACGGACCGCTGCGCGGCGATTATGCGAGCTATGGCAACGACATCGCTTCGGCGGCGCGGCACCTGCTCTCGGTGCTTCGAGCAATGAGCGAGGACCCGACGCACGTCCACGGACTGGTCGATCTTGCCTCGCTCGCCGCCGAAGCGGTGATCATGCTCGAATCCTCGGCCGAGGAGCGTGCGGTGCACATCGAGCTCGACCGTCCCGAGCCGCTCAGGGCGAGAGGACAGGAGCGCGCGGTGATCCAGATCCTCGTCAATCTGATCGTCAACGCGATCCGCTATTCGCCCGAAAGCGGCACCGTTCGGCTGAGCTTTTCCAGGACCGCAGGTACTGCGTCAGTCACCGTGTCCGATGAAGGGCCGGGCATTGGCGCAGGCGACGAGCAGCGCATCTTCGAGCGGTTCGAGCGTGCCCATTCGAAAGAGGGCGGCACCGGGCTAGGGCTCGCCATCTCGCGCCGGCTCGCGCGCTCGATGGGCGGCGACGTGACGCTCGACAGCGCGCCGGGCGAAGGCGCGCGGTTCACGCTGACCCTGCCGGCGGCGTAACGCTGAAGTTCAAAGACTAACGCTGGTCGACGGGCACATAGTCGCGCTGCGTGTGGCCGGTGTAGAGCTGGCGCGGTCGGCCGATCTTCTGCTCGGGATCGGCGATCATCTCGTTCCACTGCGCGACCCAGCCGACCGTCCTCGCAAGCGCGAACAGTGCGGTGAACATGTCTGTCGGGAAGCCGATCGCGTTGAGGATCACGCCTGAATAGAAATCGACGTTGGGGTAAAGCTTCTTCTCGATGAAATAGTCGTCATTGAGCGCGATCTGCTCGAGCTCCTTCGCGACGTCGAGCACCGGGTCCGAGATGTTGAGCTCCTTGAGCACCTCGTCGGCGGTCGCCTTCATCACCTTCGCGCGGGGGTCGAAATTCTTGTAGACGCGGTGGCCGAAGCCCATCAGCCGGAACGGGTCGTCCTTATCCTTGGCGCGGGCGATATATTCGGGGATTCGCTTCACGTCGCCGATCTCGCGCAGCATGTTGAGCGCGGCTTCGTTCGCGCCGCCGTGTGCCGGCCCCCACAGGCAGGCGATGCCGGCCGCGATGCAGGCGAACGGGTTGGCCCCAGACGAGCCGGCGAGCCGCACGGTCGAGGTCGAGGCGTTCTGCTCGTGGTCGGCGTGAAGGATGAAGATCCGCCGCATCGCATTCTCGACGATCGGGTTCACTTCATAAGGTTCGGCCGGGACGCCGAACGTCATGCGCAGGAAGTTGCCGGTGTAGCTAAGGCTGTTCAGCGGGTACATGAACGGCTGGCCGAGCGAATATTTGAACGCCATCGCAACCAGCGTCGGCATCTTCGCGATCAGCCGGTGCGAGGCGATCATCCGCTGCTCGGGGTCGGTGATGTCGGTGCTGTCGTGGTAGAAGGCCGAAAGCGCTCCGACGACGCCGCACATGATCGCCATCGGGTGCGCGTCGCGCCGGAAGCCGCGGAAAAAGGTCGCGAGCTGCTCGTGGACCATCGTGTGACGGCTGATCGTATAAGTGAAATGGTCGAGCTCTGCGGCGGTCGGGAGCTCGCCCTGGAGTAGCAGGTAGGCGACTTCCATGAAGCTCGACTGCTCGGCCAATTGATCGATCGGGTAGCCGCGGTGGAGGAGGATGCCCTTTTCGCCGTCGATATAGGTAATCGCGCTCTCGCAGCTGGCGGTCGAGGTGAAGCCCGGGTCGTAGGTGAACATGCCCGTCTGCGGGTACAGCTTGCGAATGTCGACGACCTCGGGACCGACTGTCCCTTCGAGGACCGGGTAATCGTGGTCGCCACCCGGCATTTTCATCGAGACGGTTTGATCGGTCATTCATTCGGCTCCATCTGGTCGGCGATGCGGGCCAGGCTCTCTTCGCGCCCGAGCAACGCCAGAACATCAAAAATCCCCGGAGACGTCGTGCGCCCCGTCAGTGCTGCGCGGAGGGGCTGCGCAAGCTTGCCGAGCTTGACGCCGCCAGCCTCGGCGACTTCGCGCACCGCTGCCTCTAACGAGGCTGCGTCCCATTCCGCAAGTGTGGCAAGCTTCCCATGCGCCGCAGCAAGCAGGGCGCGGGAATCGGTTGTAAGGAGCGACGCGGCACCCTCGTCGACGTCGAGCGGCCGCGTCGTGAACAGGAAGACTGCGCCGTCCGCCAGCTGGACGAGCGTGTTCGCGCGCGGCTTGAGCTCCGGCATCGCCTCAACAAGCAGCGGCTTCTGGTCGTCGGTGAGCCCGAGCCGAGTGGCGACGAGGTCGGCCAGGCGGCCGTCGTCCGCCTCGCGGATGTAATGGCCGTTCAGATTCTCGAGCTTCTTGAAGTCGAACCGCGACGGCGACTTGCCGACATGATCGAGGTCGAACCATTGGACCGCCTGCTCGCGCGAGATGATCTCGTCGTCGCCATGCCCCCAGCCGAGCCTCAGCAGGTAATTGCCAACTGCTTCGGGAAGCAGGCCGAGCTCGTCGCGGTAGGAGTCGACCCCGAGCGCGCCGTGGCGCTTGCTGAGCTTGGCGCCGTCGGGGCCGTGGATCAGCGGCACATGGGCGTAGACCGGTTCGGGCCAGCCCATCGCCCGGATGATCGCCAGCTGGCGAAAGGCGTTGTTGAGATGGTCGTCGCCGCGGATCACGTGGGTGACTCCCATGTCGTGATCGTCGACGACGACCGCAAGCATGTAGGTCGGGCTCCCGTCGGAACGGAGCAGGATGAAATCGTCGATCTCGGCGTTCTGGACGGTGACGCGGCCCTGCACGCGGTCGTCGATCACCGTCTCGCCCTCGCGCGGCGCCTTGATGCGGATCACGAACGGCTTGCCGGCCTGCTCTTCGGCAATGTCGCGCCATGGGCTGTCGATGCGGAACGGCCGCCGCTCGCGCTGCGCGGCTTCGCGCTGCCCGGTGAGCTCTTCCGGCGTCATGTAGCAGCGATAGGCGGCACCGCTCTCGAGCATCCGGTGCGCGATGTCTGCGTGACGCGCCCAGAATTGCGACTGGTAATATTCGTGGCCGTCCCAATCCAGCCCGAGCCAGCGCATGCCGTCGAGGATGGCGTCGATCGCTTCGCCGGTCGAGCGGGCCTTGTCGGTATCCTCGATGCGCAGCAGGAACTTGCCGCCGTGATGACGCGCGAAAAGCCAGTTGAAGAGGGCCGTGCGCGCTCCGCCGATGTGCAGGAATCCGGTGGGTGATGGCGCGAACCGGGTGACGACTGGACGTGAACTCATGCTTGCGCTGAGGCGCGCTTTCCTCTCTGGTTCATGCTGCAATGCAATGGACGAGCGCCCCTAACATAGGGGAAGCGCCTCTTCCACAGCGTGCTCGGGGCTATTGGAAGGCGCGATATTTCGCTGCCGGGGAGGGGCTGGAAAAGCTCCTCGAGGCGGAGCGCACGCAGCTCCCGCCATGGGTGGTCGTCGGTTTCGGGAGCGGGATCGCGGCCTGGTTCGCGCTCGGCGACCCGCGGCAGTGGCAGGCAATGCTGTGCCTCGGCGCGGCGCTGGGGCTGGCAGGCTTCGTGCTCGGCAGCGGACGCTCGGGACGCTCGCTGGGCTGGTTCGCGCTTGCGGCGACACTCGGCTGCGCGTTGGTCTGGGCGCGATCGATCCTTGTCGAACAACCTCGGCTGACGCGCCCGACCGTCACCCAGTTCGCCGGCACGGTAAAGTCCGTCGACCATCTCGTGGCGCGAGAGGCGACACGTGTGCTGATCAGCTCGAACACGCCCGGGCTTCCGCCATGGCTGCGGCTGTCGATCGACGACGACAAAGTGCCGCCGGGAATTGCGCCGGGCGCAGTGATCCAGGTTCGCGCACGGCTGGCGCCACCGCCGCCTATGGCGCTGCCTGGCACTTACGATTTCGCGCGCGATGCGTGGTTCCGAGGGCTCGGCGGGGTCGGCAAGCCGCTCGGCCCGGTGACCGTCGTGCGGGCCGGGGAGGGGCGCGGCCTCGATCGGGTGCGCGCGGGACTGCGGCAGCATATAGAGCAGCGGCTCGACGCCGGTCCGGCGGGGATCGCGGTGGCACTGGCGACGGGCGACCAGAATGGGGTTGGCGAAGAGGACGCCGACGCGATGCGCCGCTCGGGGCTTACCCACCTGTTGTCGGTGAGCGGGCTCCACATCGCGGCCGTGGTCGCCTTCGCGATGCTCGTCAGCCTGAAGCTCCTCGCGCTCAGCGAACGGCTCGCATTGAGATTGAACCTGGTTCTCGTCTCGGCAGGCGTCGCCGCGGCGGCGGGCGTGGGCTACACCATGCTGACCGGCGCGCAGGTGCCGACGGTTAGAAGCTGCGTCGCCGCTTTGCTGATCCTCGGCGGCATCGCTCTTGGCCGGGATGCACTGAGCATGCGGCTGATCGCCACCGGCGCGATGGTTGTCCTGCTCTTCCGCCCGGAGGCGCTGGCCGGCGCCAGCTTCCAGATGAGCTTTGCAGCGGTGACAGCGATCGTCGCACTTCATTCGACCCGTTTGGCCCGGCGCCTGCTTCAGCGGCGCGATGAGGATATGGTCGCGCGGACAGGGCGGGCGTTGCTCGGAATTGTGGCGACCGGTCTCGCGGTCGAGATCGCGCTCGCCCCGCTCGCGCTCTACCATTTCCACCGCGCCGGACTTTATGGAGTGTTCGCCAATATCGTCGCTATCCCGTTGACGACGTTCGTGATCATGCCGAGCGAAGCGGCGGCGCTCGCACTCGATGCGGTCGGATGGGGGCAGCCATTCTGGTGGATATGCAGCCTCGCTCTCCAGGGGCTGCTGCTCCTGGCCCACGCAGTTGCATCGACATCAGGAGCGGTGGCGCTGTTGCCGTCGATGCCGGGCTGGGCTTTCGCGTTGTTGGTCGCGGGCGGCATTTGGCTGTGCCTGTGGAACACACGGCTGCGCCTCGCGGGGCTGGTGCCGATTGCCGCAGGCGGCCTCGCCGCGGCGCTGGCGCCGTCACCCGACCTGCTGGTGACCGGCGACGGTGTTCACCTCGCGGTGGTCGACCGGGGCACGCCACTGCTGCTGCGCGAGCGGACCGGCGATTACGTGCGCAGCCTGATGGCGGAGGCCGCGGGCTTCGACGGCGATCCGGAGGACCTTGGCTCGCGTCCCTACAGTGCCTGCTCGAGGGATGCCTGCGTCGCGCTCGTTCGGAGCGCCGGAACCGAATGGCGGCTGCTCGCGACGCGTTCGCGAACCTTCATCGAATGGCGGACGTTCACCCGGGCCTGCGCCGAATCGGACATCGTCGTTGCCGACCGCCGTCTCCCGCGCGCCTGCACGCCCCGATGGCTCAAGCTCGACGCGTCCGCGCTCCGGCGCACCGGCGGACTTGCTATCTACCTCGGAAGCAAGCCGCGGGTCGACAGTGTCGCCGGCCGCGTCGGTGTGCACCCGTGGGCGCAATTCGAACGCTAGCGTTCGCTCCAGACTGCGAGCTCGCTTCCCGACGGATCGATGAAGTGAAAGCGTCGACCGCCGGGGAAGCTGAAAATCGGCTTGGCGATCACGCCTCCGGCTTTCGACACGGCGTCGAAAGCGGCTTCGAGGTCGTCGACCCGCACCACCGGCAGCGGGGCGGAAAGCGCGTCGGTTGGGTCGCCCTGCAAGCCGACGTCGGTCGTCCCGTTTGTCGTCGCCGAATAGCTCGGTCCGTAATCGGTGAACTTCCAGCCGAACGCCTTGGCGTAAAAAGCGCGGGTCAGTTCATGAGCGGTCGCGCTCGGCAGCTCGACATAGTCGATTCGGGCACCGTCCATGTCAGTAGCGCCGGATCAGGCCGGCGAGGCGGCCCTGGATCTGGACCCGTCCCTCTTCGTAGCGCTGCGGCTCGTAGCGGGAATTCGCCGGGTCGAGACGGATCATCCGACCCTCTCGGCGGAACGTCTTGAGCGTCGCTTCCGCATTGTCGATCAGCGCCACGACGATCTCTCCTTCGCGCGCGACGTCGACCTTCCGAATCAGCGCGAAATCGCCGTCGAGAATGCCTTCCTCGACCATCGAATCGCCTGAAACCTCGAGCGCATAATGTTCGCCCGGCCCGAGCAGGGCCGAGGGGACTGCGAACGTTTCGGTCCCCTGCAGGGCCTCGATCGGGGTACCGGCCGCGATCCTGCCGTGGAGCGGGATTTCGAGCGTGTCGTTCGCCGGCGCAGGCACCACGGGCCGGATCGGAGTCACCGTCGCGCTGAGCGTCTCCGGCAGCTTGAGCACCTCGAGCGCACGCGCGCGATTGGGCAGCCGGCGGATGAACCCGCGTTCCTCGAGCGCCGAAATCAGCCGGTGGACGCCCGACTTGGACTTGAGTTCGAGCGCCTCGCGCATCTCGTCGAAGCTGGGGCTGACACCATCCTGCTTCAGGCGCTCGTCGATGAACATCAGAAGTTCGCGTTGCTTGGCGGTGAGCATCGGCTGTCCCCGTCATCCTGGAATAGAACGAACAGGGAACGTGTAGGCAACGCGGCGACGCGCGTCAAGCGGTCCGTCAGCCGCCGTTGCGAGTCATGCGATTCTTCAGGGCCTGGATCGCGCTGTCGTTACGCTCGACGCCGACTTCCTTGCGCATCGCCGCGAGGAATTCCTGCGCATATTCCTGCGACACGGCTTCCTGCAGCTCGTTCTGCATGCGCCCGATGAGCGCGGGCTGAAGGAGCGCGTTGCCCGGCGTGATCTTGTCGACCTTGACGATGAAGAAGCCGCGGCCCTCGGGGTCCGGGACCATCCGGCTCTTACCTTCGGCGAGCGTGAAGAGCATCTTGATCGGGGCGGGTACCGGACCCTGCGCCGTTGCGACCTGAATCCTGCGGGCGGCGAGGGGCTGCACCGGCGGAAGCGGGGCGCCGCTCTGCTTCATCGCCTCGGCAAGCGGGGTTCCGCGCTGGACCCTGGCTTCGATCTGCGCGGCGACGGAACGGGCGCGCTCGAGCGCCTTGCTGTCGATCCAGTCGCTTGCGACGCGATCGCGGACCTGCGCCAGCGGCGCTGGCGCGGCGGTGACGACCTGCGCCGGCGAGATCATGGCATAGCCCCGGTCATCGCCAAGGCTCACGATTTCGGGCGGGTCGTTGGTCTCGATCTCGAAAGCGGCTTTGAGCGCCGGCGCAAGCTCGGGCGGCAGCTTGAACGTGGGGTCCGAACGCGCCGCGCCGGTCGCGGTGAGGAGCGGCGTATTCGTGACCGTCAGCTTCGACTTGGCTGCGACTTCGCTGAAGCTGCTGCCGTTGTCGACCGCGTCCTGGACGCCGCCGACGAGCTCCTCGATCGCGCCGCTGCGCTTGTCGGCGGTCAGCTTGGCCTGGATTTCCGAACGCGCCTGATCGAGCGTCTTGCCGCCGGTCGTCTTGACCGAGTCGACCTTCGCGACCGCCCAGCCGAAGTCGGTCTGGACGGGGCCGACGACGCCGCCGGAAGGGGCCGCGAAAACTGCAGCGGCGGCCGTGTCGCCAGCGATGGATGCATAGGCCTCGCGTGTCTGGTCGGTCAGCGTCGTGACGGCCGCGTTGGCACCGGCCGGCGCGGCGGCGGCGGCGATCGT
>NZ_WJSQ01000040.1 GCF_009720245.1 Sphingomonas segetis
AAGCCCTTCCCGCCGCAAAGCCCGCCGACCACGATACCGCAGGCATCGCCGCCGGCGCTCCCCGGCGGATCGACCGCGACCAGCACCCGCCCGAGCGCGTCGCGGTCCGGCATCGCGCACCGCCGCTCCTCGATCAGCTCGCGGGTCCACAGTGCCCCTTCGGCTTCGCCCAGAAGCTCGCCGTCGAGTTCCTGCCGGCCGAGCCGCGTCCCGCCATAATCCGCCGTCATCGCCTCGACGAAGGCGCTCGGCAGATAGGGATTGTCGAACGTCCGGCCGCCGGTCTTCCGGGTCTCGGAATGCTCGAGGATCCGCCGCAGCAATGGCGTCGGTCCCGGGGTCGTCGTCACCACCGCCTGCGGCCGCTCGCCGAGCCGCAGCCCGAGCTGCATATTGTCCCACGCCTCCTTGGGCTTGGCCCATTTCGCAAGCTCGTCGGCCCAGGCGAAATGATGCTGCGGCCCGCGCAGCCGCGCCGGCGAAGCGCCCGAATAAGCGATCGCCAGCGCCCCGCTCGGGAAGCGCAGCTTGCCCGTCGTCGGGCGCCAGCGCAGATGCTCGTGAAGCCGCGCCGAGGCGAGCAGCCCGCTTTCGCCCTCGACCATCACCTTGGCGACCTCGTCGAGACTTGCGCCGATCAGCGCGATCCGGGCCTTCGCGTTCGACCGCGCCTTTTCCAGCACCCATTCCGCGCCGGCCCGCGTCTTCCCGAAGCCGCGCCCGGCCATCAGGAGCCACGTCCGCCACTCGCCGCCAGGCGCGATCTGCCCCGTCAGCGCCTGGCTCTCCCAATCCTCCGCCAGCGCGCGCCGGTCCGTCGCCGAGAGCGAATCCAGCACCCGCGCCCGGTCCGCCGCCTCGTGCCGCGACAGAATCCAGAGCAGCGACCGAATGTCGGTCAACGATCCTCCTCCCCAGTTCGCGGGGAGTGGCGCGAAGCGGTGGAGGGGTCGTCCTTCGCGATCGGGCGGCCTTGTTCGTCGAGCATCCCGAGCGCCCGCATCTTCGCCTCGAGCCGCGCCCGCACCTCGTCCTTGTCGTACGGCTGCGGCAGGATTTCGCCCGGCCGCCGCCCGCGGTTGCGGCGGTAGGATTCGAGGATCGCCAGCGCCACCTTCGGGTCCATGTTCTGGGCCGCCCTGGCCGCCTTTTCGCTGGCCCGGATCGTGAACGCCTTCTCGGCCCAGCGCACGCTCTGCGCCTCGGCCCGAGCGACGCCCTCGCCGAGCGCCTCGTACCATCCTTCGTTGAAGCGCGGGTCCTTGCGCCGGTGCGCGTAGACCGTGCTCTTCGACACGCCCGCCGCCCGCGCGGCCGCGTTGGCGTTCGCCGTCGCGGCGAAGTGCGCGAGGAAGATCTCCTTGCGCTCGCGGGTGAAGGCGACCCGCTTGGGCTTGGGCTTCGCCTTCTTCGACCCGCGCGGCGCCCGCATCTGCATGCGCCGCTTGTTGCTCCCGCCGATGTCCGATTCGTCCTTGCTCATCCCGAGCGTGAACCAATTCGGTTCCTACATGTCAAGCAGAAAGTGCCTACCTGCCTCGACTCCGCGCGGCTGCGCCCGACCTCCCTTGCTCCGCGCCGTCGCCCGAACCCCTGGTCACTGGCGCGCGCCCGCGCGACCCGCTAGCCCTCGCTCCATGAGCACCAGCGCCGTCACCATCCGCCCCGTCGAAACCAAGCGGGACCGCAAGGCCTTCGTCGACTTCGCCTGGGCCGTCTACGCCGACGATCCGCACTGGGTCCCGCCGCTCAAGGACGAGGTCTACGGCCTCATCGCGCCGGCCAGGAACCCGTGGTTCGAGCATGCCCGCGCGCAGCTCTGGCTCGCGGAGCGCGGCGGCAGGCCCGTCGGCCGAATCAGCGCCCAGGTCGACGACCTCGTCCAGCAGCACATGGGCGCCGGCACCGGCCAGTGGGGCATGTTCGAGGCGCTCGACGGCGAAGGCGCGGCGGCCCTCATCGCCGCCGCCGAGGACTGGCTCCGCGCCCAGGGCATGACCCGCGCGCTCGGCCCGATCAGCCTCTCCATCTGGGACGAGCCCGGCCTCGAGATCGAGGGCTTCGAAGAAGACCCGACCGCGATGATGGGCCACCACCGCCCCGAATACCGCGCCTGGATCGAGGCCGCCGGCTACGCCAAGGCCAAGGACCTCCTCACCTACGAAGTCGACATCGCCCATTGGAACGATCCGAAGATCGACCGCCTGATCGCGGCCGGCGACCGCAACCCGCACATCCGCATCCGCACGGTCGACAAGAGCCGGTTCGACGAGGAAGCGCGGATCATCCTCAACCTGCTCAACGACGCCTGGTCGGACAATTGGGGCTACGTCCCCCTGACCGAGGCCGAGATCGCCTACGCCGGCAAGAAATTGAAGCCGATCATCTACGAGGAGCTGGTGCGCATCGCCGAGCTCGACGGCGAGCCGGTCGCGTTCATGATCACCATCCCCGACATCAACGAGCTGATCAAGGACCTCGACGGACGGCTGTTCCCGTTCGGCTTCGTCAAGCTCCTCTGGCGGCTGCGCAAGCCGAGGGTGAAGCGCGCCCGGGTGCCGCTGATGGGCGTCGCGAAAAAGCTCCACCACACGCGCATGGCGAGCATGCTCGCCTTCATGCTGATCGAATACACCCGCCGCGACTGCGTCGGGAAGTTCGGCATCGGCACCGGCGAGTTCGGCTGGATCCTCGAAGACAACAAGGGAATGCTCTCGATCGCCGAGCTGCCGGGGGCGCGGGTGAATCATCGGTATAGGATATACGAACGCGAGCTCCGCCGAGCATAAGCGCGCCGGCGCGTGAGCGCCGCCGTGCTTATGTCGAAAGACGGAGCCGCGCGGCCGGCGGGGCGCGAAGCCTAAGCTGAGCGAGCCCGTCCGACGAGTCACGCGGATTTACTCCGCGTGACCCTCTCCTTGCTGTCGCTAACCTAAGCTCCTCCCTGCGAGCGCAGCTCGTGGGCGGAGCGGGTTCAAGGCTCCAGCGAACGGAATCGATCGCTGGAATACCCGCGGAGGGAGGGGAACCATTGAACGAAGTTCAATGGTGGAGGGGTCCCGCGCGGGACATACCTCCCCCATTCTCAGCCCCTCTCCCCCTAGCGGGAGAGGGAGGGACCCGCTGCGCAGCAGCGGAAGGGTGAGGGGTGTGCCCCGGCTTGCCGAAGTCCTTGAATAGTGAATGCGGATCGCTGGCGCGCATAAGTTGAACCAGATCGTCGACCACATACTCCAGGCGCTTCGGCAAGTCGCCCGCGACGTAGCGAAAGAGGCCCTTCAGGAACGGATTCGACGCAGGCAAATCCTCCATCGCTTCCTGCCGGCTGAAGGTGCTCAGGTCCGTGTCGTGGAATCGCGCAGCAAACATGCCGTACGTGATTGTCTCAGCGTACAGGTCCGCGAATTCATCTGGTGTGAGATGCGGAAGCAGGTTCGCCTTGAAGCTCTTGTATTGGCCGCCGAGACCGGACCTGAACTCTCGATCCTCCTTAAGCGCGATCTCCAGCTCGTCTTTGATGATCGCTGCCTTGGCGGCCATCATGTCCGCCAGCTTGGCAGCGGAGCGGATGCTGATCGGTTTCTGCTCGGCGAACAGCTTTAGCTGCCGTTCCAATTCGCCGAACCGGTCGGGGTTCGGCTGCAGGCCCATCAGGAAATCGGCAATCGAAACGAAATGGACGGGCTCGCCGTCGCGGATGAATTCGAAATCGACGCCGTTGGTGTAGATCAGGTTCGGGTAAGCGGCTTCGTATCGTTTCCGCTGCTCCTTCGAATAGCCTTTGAGCTTGATGACATCCTTGTCGATGTCCTTCGCTTCGACCCAGCCGAAAGGCACGTCTCCGCGCTGGAACATGAAGTCGGGCATTCCGCCTTCGGACTTCTTCGGTTCGTTAATGACGGTGAGCTTCGGGTCGATGCTCTCGAAGAGTGCGTGCAACGCAGGGCGATAGCTGTGCTCGGTGGCGTGCCCGCTCTCGAACTGGGTGCGGACTTGCTCGAGATACTGACCGATGTTCACGCCGTCCCCTTCCCCGAGCGCCCCCACCTTGCCGCCCAATCACGCCGTTGGAAAGGCCACCAACCCCTCCGCGCCTTCGCGCCTTCGCGTGAACAACTTCTTCTTCGCGCCTTCGCGCCTTCGCGTGAACAACCATCCCTCTCCCCTCGGGGGAGAGGGCGACTCACGCGCAGCGTGAGCGGGGTGAGGGGCCGTCACGCGAGTGAATCGCGTGACGTCGGACCTGTCGCGCTGTGCGCGCAGGCCGTCCGGCTGTCGCAGTCTCTTCGCCTAAGCGCGGTCGCTGCGCTACGCTCTGCTTACGCTCGGCTGCTCCAACTCCACCCACGTCGGCGCATGGTCCGACGCTTTCTCCTCGCCCCGCGCCCAGCGGTCGACGTCCGCCGCGACCAGCCGGTCGGCCGCCTCGGGCGAGCACAGCAGGTGGTCGAGCCGGAACCCCATGTCGCGTTGCCAGCAGCCGGCGGTGTAGTCCCAGAAGGTGTAGAGCTTCTCCTCCTTCGGGTGCAGCGCGCGCAGCGCGTCGGTCCAGCCCTGGTGGACGATCCGCCGCCACCATTGCCGCGCCTCGGGCTGCATCACCGCGTCCTTCGCGGTCGCCCTCGCCGAGAAGACGTCGCGGTCTTCGGGGACCACGTTCCAGTCGCCGGTGAGCACCACCGGCCGCTCGTCCTCGAGCAGCTCCGCCGCGTGCGCGTGCAGCCGCTCCATCCAGCGGATCTTGTAGTCGAATTTTTCGGTGCCGACGGGGTTGCCGTTGGGCAAATAGAGCGAGCCGACGACCACGCCTTTCGCCTCGGCCTCGATGTAGCGGCTGTGGCTGTCGTCGGGGTCGCCGGGCAGGCCGACGCGCCTGAGCTCGGGCGTGTCCCCGCGGGCGAGGATGGCGACTCCGTTGAAGCCCTTCTGCCCGTGCCACACGGCGCCGTAGCCGGCCGCCTCGATGTCGCCGATCGGCAGCGACTCGTCGGCGCACTTGAGCTCCTGCAGGGCGACGACGTCGGGCTTCTCGCGCTCGAGCCATTCGAGCAGCCGCGGCAGGCGCGCGCGGATGCCGTTCAGGTTGTAGGTGGCGATTTTCACGAGGAGCCGCTTAGCAACTCCTCCCCGGAACGGGGAGGGGGACCGTCCGCCGCAGCTTTAGCGAAGGCGGATGGTGGAGGGGGCCCACCGCCCCTCTAGACGCTGAAGCTGCTTCCGCAGCCGCAGCCGGACTGGGCGTTGGGGTTGGTGACCTTGAACGCCGCTCCGTTCAGGTCCTCGACGAAATCGACCGCGGAGCCGCGCACGAGGTCGAGGCTCATCGGGTCGACGACCAGCTTGACGCCATCCGTCTCCGCGACCGTGTCGTCGCTTTCCGCGGCGTCGGCGAGCTCGAACTTGTAGGTGAACCCTGCGCAGCCGCCGCCGTCGACCGCGAGGCGCAGGATGGCGGGCTTCGCCTGGCGCTCGGCGATCCACGCGACGCGCTTGGCCGCACTGTCGGTAAGGCTGATCTCGCTCACTTGGCGGAGATAGGAAGCGCTAGCCCGAGCGGCAAGCAAGCGGCGATTAGTGCTGCCCGCCCGAGGGCCCGCCGATCGCGTCCATCGAAGCGGCGTTCACCTTCTTCTGCATGGCGAGGACGTAATCGGTCGACTTCATGAACGGGATGGGGTTCACGGGGCGGCCGTCGATCCGCACTTCGTAATGCAGGTGATTGCCGGTGGAGCGGCCGGTAGAGCCCATGCGGCCGATCTGCTGGCCGCGGGTGACATGGTCGCCGGCCTCGACGAGGATCGCCGACATGTGGCCGTAGCGGGTGGTGATGCCGCGGCCGTGGTCGAGCTCGACCAGATTGCCGTAGCCGCCGCTGTTCCAGCCCGCGCGCACCACGGTGCCGTCGGCCGTGGCGTAGATCGGGGTGCCATAAGCGCCCGCGAGATCAATGCCGGGGTGCATTGCTGCGCCGGCGTGGAACGGATCGGAGCGGACGCCATACCCGCTGGTGAAGGTGACGCTGGCCTTGATCGGCTTGTCGGACGGGACGGCGATTACGTCATCCTGCAGCTGGTCGAGCTTCTTCCAGCTCTTGAACAGCGCCTTGAACGTTGGGTTGCCGATGCTTTCGAACGGACCGCCGACGCCGGCCGAGCGGCCGGCCGCTGCCGGCTTGATGCCGAGACGCTCGAGCTCGGCGGCGGTAACCTGATAGCGGACGTCGAGGGCTTTCGCGACGAGCGCCGCCTGCTGGAGCTGGTGCTGCTCGACTCGAGCGAGCGCGCCGTCCTTGGCGAGGCGGCCACTAGGTGCAGCGGCAGCGATCATCTGGGCGTCGATCGTCTGACCCGTGAGCGCTGCTTCGATCAGCGCCTGGCGCTGCTCGAGAAGCCTGGCCCGCGCTTCGGTCGTCGCCGAGAC
The DNA here is from genome assembly GCF_009720245.1 of Sphingomonas segetis. Lineage (GTDB taxonomy): Bacteria > Pseudomonadota > Alphaproteobacteria > Sphingomonadales > Sphingomonadaceae > Sphingomicrobium > Sphingomicrobium segetis. The sequence goes on from NZ_WJSQ01000040.1 coordinate 6,421, forward strand.
TGCAAGATGGGGCCGCGTGACCAGCCGGGCGGTCGCATAGGCGGCCCAGGCGACAAGGCCGAGAAGAACGACGAATAGGGCAGCCTGGACGGGAGCGGAAATACGGAAGCGACGGAGCTTCTTGCCGTCGTGAATGAAGAGGTCGCGGTCGCGGAACAATCCCGTCGTGCCGGCCAATACTTGGGTCATCAGGTCCCCGCTCCAAAGCTCCAGGCACGCGCACCGAAGCGCGCCGCGCCGTTCCATCCAATTGCAGGAGCTCCCCAGCCCCAAGCCGTTGCGCGTTGCCCCCGCGCATCGACGAAGGTGACACTGCTTCCGGATGGTTAACGAATTCAACCTCGATCCTGCCCCGCCGGGATGAGCCGCTGAGTAACTGCGGTGAACCGTTCAACTCTGCTGCCTCGCGTCCGGATTCGAGCAAAATCAAGCTCTTGTGCAGTGCAACATAAGGCTCCGAACGATTCGCAGGTGAAATCTTCGGAGCGCCGGTTGCCATCGCTTGGTCAGTCGCTACACCGGTCGACGGGCCACGCCGTCCCAACGCGGCGCGAGCTCTCTGCGAGGAGAGTGACATTGACCGATACGATTGCCGCCGGCGCCCCCGTGCGCTCGGCGAAGCCTCATTCCAGACCCCACCGCCCCAACTTCTCGTCTGGCCCATGCGCGAAGCCGCCGGGCTGGGCGCCTGACAAGCTCGATACGTCGGCACTCGGGCGCTCGCACCGCGGAACGATCGGCAAGGCGAAGCTGGCGCAAGCGATCGAGCGCACGCACGCGCTGCTGAAGCTTCCTGCCGACTATCGGCTCGGTATCGTTCCGGCGTCGGATACGGGCGCCATGGAGATGGCGATCTGGTCGCTGCTGGGTCCGCGCCGTGTGACGATGCTTGCCTGGGAGAGCTTCGGCGCCGGCTGGGTCACCGACGTCGCCAAGCAGCTCAAACTCGACGCCGATATCCGCACTGCCGATTACGGGGAGATCGCCGACCTCAGCGGGATCGACGCGGGTAGCGATGTCGTCTTCACCTGGAACGGGACGACGAGCGGCGTCCGGGTGCCGGATGCCGGCTGGATCGCCGATGACCGCACCGGACTGTCACTTTGCGATGCAACATCGGCCGCGTTTGCCCAGGGCATCGACTGGACGAAAATCGATGTCGGCACCTTCAGCTGGCAGAAGGCGCTCGGCGGCGAGGCGGCGCACGGGATGCTCGTGCTCTCCCCGCGCGCCGTCGAGCTACTCGAGCGCGAACCCGCGCCGCGGCCGCTGCCCAAGATCTTCCGCCTGACGAAAGGCGGCAAGCTGATCGAGGGTATTTTCAAGGGCGAGACGATCAACACGCCCTCGATGCTCGCGGTCGAAGACTGGCTCTTCTGCCTCGACTGGGCGGAGCGTGTGGGCGGGCTCGAAGCGCTGATAAGACGCGCCGACTCCAATGCCGCCGCGCTCGACCGCTGGGTGCAATCGGCGGACTGGATCGAGCATCTCGCAATCGATCGTGCAACCCGCTCCAACACCTCGGTGTGCCTGCAGTTCGCCGACCGTTCCGACGAAGAGGCGAATAAGGCGCGGCAGAAAGCGATCGTGAAGCTGCTCGAAAGCGAGGAGGCTGCATATGACATCGGCGCCTACCGCGATGCACCGCCAGGCTTGCGCATCTGGTGTGGGGCTACCGTAGAGACGAGTGACGTCGAAACGCTAGGGCCGTGGCTCGACTGGGCGTGGGAGATGACTCACCCCTAATCGTCATCCCCGCAAGCGGGGACCCAGCAAACGAACAACAACTAGGTTCCCGCTTTCGCGGGAATGACGAAAAGGAACGCAATGACCGAACAAGTCAAAGTCCTCATCGCTGACACGATGGACACGCGAGCCGCCGCAATCTTTCGCGAGCGCGGCATTGCGGTCGATGAAAAACCCGGCCTCACGCCCGACGAGCTGAAAGCGGTCATCGGCAATTACGACGGAGTCGCGGTCCGCAGCTCGACGAAGATCAACGCCGCCGCGATGGACGCGGCGCTTCCACGGCTGAAGGTGATCGGGCGCGCGGGGATCGGTGTCGACACGATCGACGTGCCCGCCGCTTCGGCGCGCGGGATCGTCGTCATGAACACGCCGTTCGGCAATTCGATCACCACCGCCGAGCATGCGATCGCGATGCTGTTCGCGCTCGCCCGCGAGATCCCGCAGGCCGACCAGTCCACCCAGTCGGGCAAGTGGGAGAAGAACCGCTTCATGGGGGTCGAGCTCGCCGGCAAGACATTGGGCCTGATCGGCTGCGGCAATATCGGGTCGATCGTCGCCGACCGCGCGCACGGCCTCAAAATGAAGGTCGTCGCCTACGATCCCTTCCTGTCGCCCGAACGCGCGCTGGAGCTCGGAGTCGAGAAGGTCGAGCTCGACGAACTGTTGCCACGCGCCGACTTCATCACGCTCCACACGCCGCTCACCGACCAGACCCGCGGAATCCTCAGCCGCGATGCGCTGGCGAAGACCAAACCGGGCGTGCGCATCGTCAATTGCGCGCGCGGCGGGCTGATCGACGAGGCGGCGCTCAAGGATGGGCTAGAAAGCGGCCATGTCGCCGGCGCAGCGCTCGACGTCTTCGCGGTCGAGCCCGCGCGGGACTGCTCGCTGTTCGGCACGCGCGGGCTGATCTGCACGCCGCACCTCGGCGCATCGACCACCGAGGCGCAGGTCAATGTCGCGATCCAGGTCGCCGAGCAGATGGCCGACTTCCTGCTGCTCGGCGGGATCACCAACGCCGTCAACGTGCCCTCGCTGTCCGCTGAAGAGGCGCCGCGCCTTAGGCCCTACATGGCCCTTGCCGAGAAGCTGGGGCGACTCATCGGCCAGATCGCCGGCACCGAGATCCGCTCGATTGACGTCGAGGTGGCAGGCGCAGCCGCCGAGCTCAACATCAAACCGATCACGGGCGCTGTCCTCGCGGGCGTCATTCGCACCTGGTCGGACACGGTGAACATGGTCAACGCGCCCTATCTGGCGAAAGAACGCGGAATCTCGGTGCGCGAAATTCGGGACGAAGGCGAAGGCGATTATCACACGCTCGTCGCCGTGACCGTCGGCACTGAGCATGGGAGCAAGCGCGTCGAAGGCACATTGTTCGGCAACCGCGCACCGCGGCTCGTGAAGATTTTCGGAATCCCGGTGGAGGCGGAGCTGACCGGGCAGATGATCTACATCGTCAACGACGACCAGCCGGGCTTCATCGGCGCGCTCGGCACCAGGCTCGGCGAGAGCGGGATCAACATCGCCACGTTCAATCTCGGCCGCCGCAAGGAAGCCGGCGAAGCCGTCGCGCTGGTCGCGGTCGACGACCCGATCACGGCCGACGTCGCGCGGCAGCTGCACGCGCTTCCCGGCGTCCGCGAGGTCGTTCCGCTGGGCTTCTGATGGGGTCGCAAAGAGAAGCGCTGGCGCGGACTTTCGGCTGGGTGTCCGTCCGCCGTTCGCTCATTGTAGCGCTGGTGATCGGCACGGTGCTCAATGCGATCAACCAGGGACCGGAGATGCTTTCCGGGAATTGGCCGAACTGGTGGAAGCTGGTGCTGACCTATTTCGTGCCGTTCGCGGTCGCCAGCTACGGCAGCTACGCCGCGTTTCGCAGCTCGGAATCGTAGAAAGGGCGCTCCGGGAAGGAGCGCCCCTGGATCCACCCACCTGCGTGCGAGTGGGTGGGTCTGACCTTAGTTGGTGCTGTTGCCGTCGGCGTCGGCGCTGTTGCGAACCGCGTCGGCGTCCTGCTCGCCCTCGTTGCGGACCTGATCGGCGGTATTCTCGGCATTCGCCTGCATGTTGTCTGTCACGTTTTCGGTATTCGCCTCGATCATGTCGGCGCTGTTCTCGGCGTTCGCCTCGATATTGTCGGCGGCCTGCTCCTGCGGGCTGTTGTTGCACGCCGCGAGGCTGCCGAGCCCGAGCGCAATCGCCAATGCCATGGTCGTCTTCATTTGCTTTCCCCTATGTTGTTCATGATTACGCGCCAAGGCGCAACGGAACAGCAATACGCCCAAATGGCCCATTCTGTTCCGCCTGCTCAACGAGGGCAGCATCCGCGGTTCAGTTCTAGCCGTTCAGCGGCGCCTCGATCGAGCACTCCAGACCCTTGGGATTGAACTCCAGCGTGACGGTCCCGCCGAGTTCGGACGCGAGCACGCGCCGGATCATCCGAGTTCCGAAGCCTTCGCGCTCCGGCTGCTTCACCGGCGGGCCGCCGCTTTCGCGCCATTCGATGTGCAGCACCGGCTGCGAGTGCGTGACCGCCCATGACAGCTCGACGCGGCCGCGACGCGACGACAATGCGCCATATTTCGCAGCGTTCGTCGCCAGCTCGTGCAGCGCCATTGCGAGGTTCACCGCGGTTTGCGGCGGTACCCGCGCGTCGTCGTCGCCGGTGAGGCGGATCTGGGCGTCCGCGCCGCTGTAGTGCGGCTGGAGCACTTCGCACGCGATCTCGCGGATCGCCGCGGCTTCCCAGCTCCGCCGAGTCAGGATGGTGTGCGCAGCGGCGAGGGCGGAGAGGCGGCCCGAAAATCTCTCCGCCGCGCCGGCGCACTCGACCTTGCTGAACGTCTGGTGCGCGACCGCCTGGACGATCGCCAGCATGTTCTTCACGCGATGGTTGAGCTCCGCGATGAGTATTTGCTGGTGCCGTTCGGCAGCCTTTCGCTCGGTGATGTCCTGGATTGTCCCGGCATAACGGACGGCCTGCTTTGCATCGCCCTCCCCTTCGAACACCGATTCGCCGTGGGCGAGCGCCCAGCAAATTCCGCCGTCGGGACGGACGATTCGATATTCGTAGCTGCTGCGATCGCGGACCCTCGGATCGATCGCCCGCTCGAGCTGGGCGAGCGTGTTCGGAAGGTCGTCCGGGTGGGTCGCATCGCGGACCATCTCGAACGTCACCGGCTGGTTGGGCGGAAAGCCGTAAATCTGCTTCGCCCGTTCGTCGTAGACCATCTCGCCGGTGACAAGGTCGTAATCCCACACGCCCTGTTGAGCAGCCGACAGCGCGATCTCGAGCCGGCGCTGCATCTGCTGCTCGCGCCGTCGCGCCGCGCGATCCGCGGAAAGGTCCTGGACGAACGCCACCAGCTTGTCGGGCTCGTTGTCGACCTTGCTGACCATCACCCGCACCGGCACGCGCGAGCGGTCCGGGCGAAGATATTCCTTTTCGAACGGGTCGGAATGACCGCGCTCGCGGAATTGCTGCAGCGCGCGCTCGTCCAGGTGGCGGTATTCCGGCGGGGTCAACTCGACCCAGATCCGCGGTATGCCTTCCACTTCCTCGCGCGTGCGGCCGAGGATCTCGAGCATCCTTCCGTTGGTGGCGGCGATGGTGAGCGTGGCGATGTCGCCGACGGCGATCCCCGCGACGGGCGATTCGAACAGCGCCCGATAAAAGGAGTCCTGAAGCCGATGCGGCACGCCTGCATCCCCTGTGCGCCGCCATTCTTAACCGCCGATCAGAAGACGCGCCAGTCACCGCCGACAGGGGAAGTCAACGGCTGCGCCCAGGGCGCGAGCCGATTGACCGGGACGTTCGGGAAAACGGTTTATGCGGTCCGGCTATCCTCGGGCTAAGGTCGGAGCCGCCTGTCACGATCGTTGGCGGCAGCTTCCACCTTGATCGGGAACGCACAGTCTGCCGCTCGGCGATGCACATTGCGTCCGCGGGCAACACCTATGAACGAGAAGCCCCGTTCTCCTGTCGGGAGCAACGCAGTGGATTCGGACGGTCGCGCTGCGCGCATGGCCGAGCTGAAATACCTGCCCGTGACGATGTTCCCGAGCCAGGTCCAAAAGAGCCTGAATTGCCCCGTCGGCTCGTTCGCGCCGTGGAAGGACGAACCATGATAGTCGATCCCTCGACCCTGCTTCATGTCCGATCTCCTTCCGCCGCGAAGCGTCGGCCGCCCGCAGGTGTCTCCGCCTATCCTGTGTTGCTCGAGGTGAGGCAAACGAATATGTTTCAGCGTTCATATTAGAAGATTTGCACCAAATGGATATCACGGCGGCTCGTACATTCCTGGAGATCGTAAAGACGGGCAGCTTCGTCCGCGCGGCCAAGAACCTCAACATCACGCAGACCGCGGTCAGCGCGCGGGTACGGGTGCTTGAGGAGCAACTCGACCGGATATTGTTCATCCGCAACAAGGCCGGAGCAAAGCTGACCCCCGCCGGAGATCAGTTCCTTCGCTATGCGACGACGCTGGTGCAGGTCTGGGAACGCGCGCGCCACGAGGTTGCGATGCCCGCGGGCCGCGGGAACGTGGTGACTGTCGGTGGGGAGCACAGCTTGTGGAACCCTCTGCTCAAGGATTGGCTGATCTGGATGGCAAGCGAGTGCTCCGATGTGGCCGTTCGCGTCCAGATCGACGTCGCGGACCGGCTCATCGACCAGGTGCAGGAGGGCGTGATCGACGTCGCGGCGGTCTATGCGCCGCCGCACCGGACTGGGATCGTCACCGAACTCCTGCTCGACGAATCGCTGGTGGCAGTGACCACGGATTCGAACGGTTCGGATCCACGCGCCGAGGATTTCGTCTATGTCGACTGGGGGGCCGAGTTCCGCACCAGCCACCACAGCGCTTTCCCCGATGCCCCGAGCCCCGCGCTGTCGGTGAACCACGGCCCGCTCGCCCTCGAATATATCGTGGCGGTCGGAGGAGCGGGCTATTTCCGGATGGAGGCGGTGCGACCTCACCTTGAAAGCGGAAGGCTGCGGCTGATCGATAACAAGCCGAGATTCTCCTATTCGATCTATGCCGTTTACTCGGCGAGGGCAGACGAAAGGCTGATGGAGCGAGTCCGCACCGGCCTGAGGGCTGCCGCCGCTTCGCCGCGCAAATGATCCGTCATCGCACTTCAAGAGATTTTGGGGTTATTCTGCAATAATATTCATTTGCCTGGCTGGATATCAGTGCACACATAGACTTCGGGGAGGTTTGTGGAGATTGCCATGCATCCGGCCCCCGAACTGCTCCATGACGAGGATCAGCTGACCGCCCAGCCGGCTTTGCCGGACAGGAGCGTCTTCGGGGACATCCCTACCGCGATCTGGACCGCATTCCTTTCGGCCTGGGCATTGCTGTTCGGGCTGTTCCTGGTGTTTTTCGCAACCGACGGACCGGCGGCGATCGTCGTCGTGACCTCGTGCCTGTTCGCGCTGATGCTGCTCGGGTTGCCCGCGGCGCTCGGAGCGCAGGTGAAATCCACGCCGCGCGCGCGGTCGCGAATCATCGTGACTCGCAATGGTCCCGTCCCGGTGGTCGCCGCCGCCACCCAGATTCTTCTCATTCCCGTTGCCTCGGTGATCGGCGTGATCGCGTTCGTCATTCTCGCGCTGTAGGTTTTCCCGGCTCACCTTCTTCGCCGCCTAGACGCCCGCGGCCCCACCCCCTAGAGCCGCGCCGGCTGCCAAACAGGGACGGTTCCTCGCCAGGGGCCGTGCCTCGGCGATTCGGGAGACAGGCGTGGGAAACGTCACGGTCATCGGCGCCCAGTGGGGCGACGAAGGCAAGGGCAAGATCGTCGACTGGCTGGCGAGCCGCGCCGACATGGTGGTGCGCTTCCAGGGGGGCCATAACGCCGGGCACACGCTCGTCGTCGAGGGCAAGACCTACAAGCTGTCGCTGCTGCCGAGCGGGATCGTGACCGGCACCCCGTCGGTGGTCGGCAACGGCGTCGTGCTCGACCCGTGGGCGCTGAAGAGCGAGGTCGAGCGCATCCGCGATCAGGGCGTTGAAGTCACGCCCGAGCTGCTGATGGTGGCCGACAATTGCCCGCTGATCCTGCCGATCCATCGCGACCTCGATGCCTTGCGCGAGGATGCGTCGGGTGCCGGCAAGATCGGGACCACCCGCCGCGGCATCGGCCCGGCTTACGAGGACAAGGTCGGCCGCCGCGCGATCCGCGTCTGCGACCTCGCCGATCTGGGCGACCTCGACCCGATGCTCGACCGCCTCTGCGCGCACCACGACGCGCTGCGCGCCGGCTTCAACGAGCCGCCTGTCGACCGCCGGCGGCTCAAGAACGACCTCGCGGAGATCGCCGGTTTCGTGCTGCCCTTCGCGCGGCCGGTGTGGCGCGAGATCGACAACGCCCGCCGCAACGGCAAGCGCATCCTGTTCGAGGGCGCGCAGGGGGTGCTGCTCGACGTCGACCACGGCACCTATCCGTTCGTCACCTCGTCCAACACGGTCGCGGGCACCGTCGCATCGGGCAGCGGCACCGGCCCGTCGGCGGCGGGCTTCGTGCTCGGGATCACCAAGGCCTACACGACCCGCGTCGGCTCCGGCCCCTTCCCGACCGAGCAGGACAACGACGTCGGCCAGACGCTCGGGACACGCGGCCGCGAATTCGGCACCGTGACCGGCCGCAAGCGCCGCTGCGGCTGGTTCGATGCGGTGCTGGTGCGCCAGGCGGTCGCGGTCGGCGGAGTGACCGGAATTGCGCTGACCAAGCTCGACGTACTCGACACGCTCGACACGGTGAAGGTGTGCACCGGCTACAAGCTGGACGGGCAGGATCTCGACTATCTCCCGGCTCACGCCGCCGACCAGGCGCGGGTCGAGCCGGTCTTCGAGGAGATCAAGGGCTGGGAAGCCTCGACCGAAGGCGCCCGCAGCTGGGCCGACCTGCCGGCGCGTGCAATCAAATACGTCCGCCGGATCGAGGAGCTGATCCGCTGCCCGGTGGCGCTGGTCAGCACTTCGCCCGAACGCGACGACACCATCCTCGTGCGCGATCCGTTCGCGGGTTAGCGGCGGAGTTCGAAGCGGCCGGGGTTCTCCGGCGCCGCCTCCTCGACCTCGACATCGTCGACCTGCGCGTTCGACGGACCTTGCCGCATCCGCTGGATCATCCGGTCGACGCAATCCTCCTCGCCGCCGAGATGCGCCTCGACCGAGCCGTCCGGGCAATTGCGGATCCAGCCGCTGACCCCGAGCTCGCGCGCCTGGCCTTGCGCCCAGGCGCGGTAGAAAACGCCCTGCACGCGGCCGGTGACGCGGATGTGGCGTGCCACCTCTGCCATCACACGGTCGAGATGTCCGGCGCGTCCTCGGCCTTCATGCCCACGACATTGTAGCCGGCGTCGACGTGGTGGACCTCGCCGGTCACGCCCGAAGCGAGGTCGGACAGCAGGTACATACCGGCGCCGCCGACGTCCTCGATGGTGACATTGCGCCGCAGCGGCGAATTATATTCGTTCCACTTCATGATGTAGCGGAAGTCGCCGATACCGCTCGCCGCAAGCGTCTTGATCGGGCCTGCCGAGATCGCGTTGACCCTGATGCCTTCGGGGCCGAGGTCCATCGCCAGATATTTGACGCTCGTTTCAAGCCCGGCCTTGGCGACGCCCATGACGTTGTAATGGGGAATGACCTTCTCGGCCCCGTAGTAAGTCAGGGTCAGCAGGGCGCCGCCGTTGGTCATCAACCTGCGTGCGCGCTGCGCGACGGCGATGAAGCTGTAGACCGAGATGTTCATGGTCATCAGGAAGTTGTCGATCGAGGTGTCGACGAACTTGCCGCGCAATTCGGTCTTGTCGGAATAGCCGATTGCATGGACCACGAAGTCGATCGTTTCCCACTTCTGGCGGATCTGTTCGAACGTGGCATCGAGCGCATCCATGCTGCTGACGTCGCAGTCGACCAGCAGGTCGGAGCCGAGCTCTGCCGCAAGGGGCCGCACCCGCTTCTCCAGCGCTTCGCCCTGATAGGAAAAAGCGAGCTCGGCGCCCTCGCCGGCGAGCGCCCGCGCAATGCCCCAGGCGAGCGAGCGGTCGTTCGCGAGCCCCATGATCAGCCCCCGCTTGCCGTGCATGAGTCCAGTCAAAGTTGCGGCCCCTCTCTCTGCAGCGCCGGTTCCACGTCCTCGCCGCGCTGCGGTTCCTCGACTTCGAGCTCGTCGCTGTACGGCCCGGCATAGATTTCTCCCTTTAGCGCTGTGGCGCCGCTTTCCGCCAGCGCCGCGTTCAACTCTGCTCCGATCACGACGCCGAGGCCGACGACGAAGAAGAAGATCAGCGCGATCATCACGCCGGCGAGGCTGCCGTAGGTCCGGGTGTAGCCGCCGAGCAGGTCGAGCGCCGGGGGCAGGAGCTCGACGGTTCCCAGCCACCAGGCGGTGATGAACAGGGCGCCGGGCCATTTCCGGCATCCGAGCTTGCGGTAGCGCGACGGGGTGAGCGCATAGAAAAGCCCGTAGAAGGTGAGGAACAGGGTGGCGGCGGGAACGAGCCGGTAGAGACCGAGGCGGTGGCCGATGTTCTGCGCCAGCGGGAAATATTCGATGATGAAATGGTGCGTGATCGTCAGCGCGGCGCTGGCCGCGAACGCGATCATCAAAAGCAGCACCGCTGCCAGGATCAGCAGGATCGAGCCCAGGCGATATTCCCAGAAGGGCGCGGAATATTTGATCCCGTAGGCCCTGCGGAGAATGTCTCGAATGGTTTCGATGAAGCTCGTCGCGGTCCACAGGCCGACGAGGCCGCCGAGCCACAGCAAGGTGCCGGTTCGGACGGTGAGTACTTCCATGATCGGTTCGCGCAGCGTGTCGGCGACGTTTGGCGGAAGCCGGCGAAGCACGTTGGTCACCGTCAGCATCGCATCTTCGCTCTGCCCCAGCAGATGCGCGATGGCCGCAGCGACGATGAAGAAGGGGAAGAGTGCGACGATCGACAGATAGGCAAGATTGCCGGCGTGGATGAAGCCGTCGTTGTAGACTCCGATGGCGATACGCTTGACGACCTCCCAGGCAGTCAGCTGCGGCTTGAGCTTCTCCTCGACTTCGGTCCCAAAGGCCGCACGCATCGTTGCCAGACGCTTGCGCCTTTCCTCCGGCGATAGCGGGGAATGATCTCTCATGAGATGAAGAGCCTAGACCCCAAGGCTCGAGCGCGGGTTGCCGCCGCCGTCCCAGCTTTCGGCGAAACGCTGCAGCTCGGCATCGTTGGCGGGGAGCTGGATTTCGACCGCGACGAGCTGATCGCCGCGCTTGCCGTCCTTCGCGGTGAAGCCACGGCCTTTCAGACGGAGCACCTTGCCCGAGCTGGTGCCCTTCGGGATGGTGACCATCACCGGCCCTTCCGGCGTCGGCACCTTCACCTTGGCGCCCAGCACCGCTTCCTTCAGCGTCACCGGAAGGTCGAGGCGGATGTTGGTTCCCTCGCGCCGGAAGATGCGGTGGGGCGCGATCTCGATGGTCACGATCGCGTCGCCGCGCCCGCCCGGCCCTTCCTGACCCTTGCCGGCGAGGCGGATCTTCGTCCCGTCCTCGAGACCTTGCGGCAGCTTGAGGTCGATCGTCTTGCCGTCCGCGAGCGTGATCCGCTGCGCCTTCAGCGCGACCGCATCTTCGAACGCCACCTTGAGCCGGTAGGCCACGTCCGCGCCTTTCTGCGGCGGCGCGGCGCGCTGTCGGAAGCCGCCGCCTCCGAATGGGCCGCCAGCCCTCCCCCGACCCGCGCCTGCGGCGCCGAACAGCCCTTCGAAAAGGTCGCTGAGGTCCGCCGCGTCGGCGCCGCCGAAATTGAAGTTCTCGAAGCCCTGGGGACCGCCTCCGGAGCGAGGGCCGGCCCCACCCGAATAGCCGCCGCCACCGAACCCGCCGCCGAAGGGCATCTTGGGATTGCCCTCCTCGTCGATCTCGCCGCGGTCGTACCGGGCGCGCTTGTCCTTGTCGGAGAGCAGATCATACGCCGTCGTGACCTCCGCGAAGCGCTTCGCCGCGTCGGGCTTGTCCTTGTTGCGATCCGGGTGAAGCTGCTTGGCGAGGCTGCGATAGGCCTTCTTGATCTCCGCCTCGCTCGCGCCGCGCTTCAGGCCGAGCCGTTGGTAGAGGTCGAGTGCCATTGTCTTCCCATGCCGTAACAGTTCCTTGCTGACCAGATGGGTTCCATCGCCGCTGCTGTTCAAGCGCAAACTGCTCTGCCATGAACGCAATCAGGGGGGCGACATGGGATCGCAGGGACCGACGGCCGATCGGCGGCCGCTGAAGTCGCGGAGCACGGCGTGGGCCGCGGCCGCGGCGCGCGCGGCGCTGGCGAGCGGGATCAACGCCGACGGGGTGTCGATCGTCGGGATCGTCATTTCCCTGGTTGGAGCAGC
>NZ_WJSQ01000041.1 GCF_009720245.1 Sphingomonas segetis
AGCGGCGGAGCTTCCGCCGCTGCGGTCTGCGGCGCTGCCGCCGCTGCGGCCCTGGCGCAGGCGCCGGCCACCGGCTGCGTGCTTCCGCAGGTCGATGCTCCGCCGCCGCTTGCGCAAAGCCCGCCGCCGCAGCCGATCCCGGTGCCGCCGGTCGAGCCGATGGGTGCCGGCCTCGGCATCAGCCCGCTGCTACTCGCGCTCGCCGCGATCGCGGCCGGCGTCGGCCTCTACCTCCTCCTCCACAACAATGGTAACGGCAACGGCAACAGCCCGACTTGATGAACGGCTTCGGGTCTCGCTCTGATCGGAAGGGAACAGGGATCATGAAGAGCTTACTGGTACGCGTCGTAGTCGGAGTGGCGGTTGGAACGATGCTTCCCGCTGCCGCATTGGCTCAGATGGGCACCGAGGTGATCGGCCAGCCGATCCAGGTGACGACCAACGGCGTCACCAACACCGTATATCTCGATCCGGGCGGATCGCTCAGGATCCTTACGCCGGGCGGCAATACGACTCCGGGAACCTGGACCGCGGCGAACGGGCAGCTGTGCCTTGCGGTCGGCGGCGGACAGGAATGCGTGCCTTACGCCCAGCCGTTCCAGGCCGGGCAGCCGCTCACCCTGACGAGCTCGTGCGGCGCGACCGAGACCTGGCTCGCACAGTCGACAAACGGGCCGCCGCCTCCCCAGGGCGAACGGGGCGAGCGCGGGCGCTAGCCCACGCGTTTCCAAATTTCGGGACGAGTCGCGGTCGCTCCTATCGGACGGCCGCGAATCGTTTGTTGAGCGCGTCCAGCGAAGGATCGTGCGTCAGGTCGAGATGCAGCGGCGAGACGGCGACATAGCCGTCGGCGACCGCCTCGAGGTCAGTCTGGTGCCCCGGCGTCTCCACCATCGGGCCGAGCCCGAACCAATAATAATCATAGCCACGCGGGTCGGTGCGCTGGACGATGCGCAGACGGCCGTAATCGCGCAGCCCCTGCCGGCAGGTGCAGATGCCCTTGACCTCGTCGGGCGGGATCGCGGGGAAATTGACGTTGATCAGCGTTCGCGGCTCGGTCTCGAACTCGAGCAGTGGCCCGAGCACGCGCTCCGCCCAGACCTCCGCCGCGGCGAACGGGACGGTGTCGCCCATGCCTTCGCGCGAATAGGCTTGGCTGAGGGCGATCGAGCGGACGCCTGCGAGCGCCCCTTCCATCGCCGCCGATACCGTCCCCGAGTAAGTCACGTCCTCTGCCAGGTTCGCGCCGCGGTTGATCCCTGACAGGACCACGTCGGGCGGCGAGTCCTTCATGATGTGGGCGAGGGCGAGCATCACCGAATCGGTTGGCGTGCCAGTCACGGAGAATCGGCGCTCGTCATGGCGCCGCAGCCGCACCGGAGTCGTCAGCGTGAGCGAATGGCCCGCGCCCGATTGCTCCTCGGCCGGAGCGACGATCCAGATGTCGTCGCTGAACTTCCGCGCGACCGATTCGAGCAGCTTCAGGCCGCGCGCGTTCACGCCGTCGTCGTTGGTGATCAGGATGCGCACGCGCCCAATCTATGGGCGAGCCGCCGCGATGCTGCAACCGCGAAGGTTCGGCGTGAAAATGCGCCATAATAGCAACAGCTTGGCGATTTCTTCACTTGGACTGCGTCAATGCTTGTGAAGGCGCCGGGTGGAAAGTATAGGCGCGGTGGGGATCGTCGATTTGCCCGGATAAGTCTCGGGAAAGTCAGCGATAATTGCCTCCGGCTGCACCGGTGGCCCGGCCGCAGCCAGGCGGCGGCGTTTGGGAATTCCCGAGGGGGCTCGGGAACCCGGTGCGGGGGAGGGTATCATGGCTACCGCTCTAGTCGATCTTTACGGCGGCGACGATTTCGAACCATTCGATCGAATCATTCTGCCCGAGGGCTACCAGCCTTCGGAAGGCGAAGAGTTCATGTGCGGCAAGCACCGCGCTTACTTCCTTCGCAAGCTGAAGGGCTGGAAAGAGGCGATCATCGAGGAGTCGCGCGCGACAATGGCGCAACTCCAGGTCGATTCGCTTCGCGAGCCGGACCTTGCCGACCGTGCGTCGAGCGAGACCGATTGGGGCATTGAGCTTCGCACCCGCGACCGGCAGCGCAAGCTGATCGCCAAGATCGATTGCGCGATCCGCCGTCTCTACGAAGGCGAATACGGCTATTGCGAGGTCACCGGTGAGCCGATCCCGCTAGGCAGGCTCGAAGCGCGACCGACGGCGACCATGACGCTCGAGGCGCAGGAGCGGCACGAGCGGATCGAGCGCGTTTCGCGCGACGACTGATGAACTGTGGCGCGGCGATCGGTATCGCCGCGCACAAAAAAGGCCGCCTCTAGTGGGTGAGGTGGCCTGCCAATTCGTCCTTGATCCGGAGCTTTTCTTTTTTGAGGCGGTGGAGAAGGTCTTCGTCGGGGTGGGTCCGGTGCTCTTCCTCGTCGATCAGCGCGTGGAGCGCGGCGTGCTTCGACTCGAGAGCCTCGGCAATTCCCTTATCCATCGGTGCCTATCCTTTCTTGCAAGCCAGTGTCACCGGAACGCAATAAATCACGAATTGTGCAATTTGTCTTGAGCCTTCGTCTGCAACCGGTCCGCGCCAGCGCGCGTGTGGCCGCGAATGGCAGCATGCTTTAAGTTGCTGCCCGGATGACGACGAACGATAATCCCGCCTTCGATCTCGAGGCGCTCAGGACGGAACATCGCGAACTCGACGAGCGTATCCGCGTGCTGACGTCCGAGCCGACCGGCGACCAGCTCGAAATTGCGCGCCTCAAGCGCCGCAAGTTGATGCTCAAGGACGAGATCCAGCGGGCGCTCGACGCCAGCACGCCCGACATCATCGCCTGATCCTGCGTGTCCCGCGCGGGGACAATGGCCGCGAATGGCTATCGTCCGGCCCGCTCGGGCGTTTCCTCCCGGCATGAACAGTGGCATTCTTGGCGACATGGACGAATCGGACCTGCCCGAACGCCAGGCGCGGATTACCTCGCGCCTGATCGACTCGCTCTACACCGAGGCGATGCTGCTTGCCGACGAGGCGCGGTCCTATTTCGACGACGCCGGGCGCGGCGACCGCTCGACGCTCGAGCCGTTCGCGCGCGTCGGCTTCGCCTGCGAGTCGCTCAAGGTCACGACTCGGATCATGCACATCGTCGCCTGGCTGCTCACGCAGCGGGCGATCGAATCGGGCGAAATCCCGAACCGCAACGGGCGCCGGCCCGACCGGCGCCTCGGTCACGCGCAGGACAGCGACCAGGCCGTCGTCGTGCAGCTGCCCGAGGCCGCCCAGAAGCTGATCAACTCGAGCGCCGAGCTGTACGCGCGCGTCAAGCGGCTCGACGAAGGCGGGATTGAAACCGAAGTGCCGCAAAGCCCGGCGCGCGCCCTGATGGGCCGACTCGAGCGTGGCCTCAGCGGAGGCGGGTCACTCTAACTTCCGCAGAGCCGCGTCTTCGCCGCGGTATATTGGTCCGCGAGCAGGTCGACGAACTCCCCTGCGGGGCGTACGCGGTCGATCGCGCCGATGCCTTGGCCCGAGCCCCAGATGTCGCGCCACGCCTTGGCCCTGGTCGAACCTTCGGACCCGAATTTCATCGCGGTCGGATCGATGCCGGCGAGATTGTCCGGGTCAAGCCCCGCGTCGGCGATCGACGATCGCAAATAATTGCCGTGAACTCCGGTGAAGAGGTCGGTGTAGACAACGTCCGCAGCGCCGCTGTCGACGATCGCTTGCTTGTAGGCGTCGGGAGCGTTCGCTTCGTCGGTCGCGATGAAGGGAGATCCGACATAGGCGAGGTCGGCGCCCGCCGCCTGCGCCGCCAGCACCGAGCCGCCGTTGGCGATCGCGCCCGACAGGATCAGCGGCCCGCCGAACCAGGCTCGGATTTCCTGGAGTAGCGCGAATGGCGACCAGCGCCCGGCGTGGCCTCCGGCCCCAGCGGCCACGGCGATGACTCCGTCCGCACCTTTCTCGATCGCCTTGCGTGCGAAACGATCGTCGATCACGTCGTGAAGCGTGATCCCGCCCCAGCCGTGCACCGCCTCGTTGAGTTCCGCCCGCGCGCCGAGCGAGCTGATCACGATCGGCACCTTCCATTCGGCACAAACCGCCATGTCATGGTCGAGCCGGTCGTTCGACCGATGCACGATCTGGTTGACGGCGAACGGGGCAGCGGGCGTATCCGGATGATCGCGATCCCACGCGGCAAGCGCTTCGCTGATCTCGTGCAGCCATTCGTCGAGCAGCGATTCGGGACGCGCATTGAGCGCCGGGAAACTGCCGACGATGCCGGCCGTGCACTGCGCGATCACCAGCCTGGGGTTGGAGACGATGAACATCGGCGCGCCGATGACGGGCAGGCGCAGGTTCCGCAGGATGTCAGACAGGCTCAAAGGCCGTGATACTCCCGGTACCAGGCGACGAAACGCGGCACGCCCTCGTCGATGGTGGTGCTGGGCTTGAACCCGTGGTCGCGCTCGATCGCGCTGATGTCGGCGAACGTCTGCTTGACGTCGCCAATTTGCATCGGCTGCGGGTCGCACAGCGCCTTTCGCCCGGTCTCCTGCTCGAGCAGCTCGACCACCCGCATCAGATCCTCGCTGCGGCTGTTGCCGATGTTGTAAATCGCGTGTGGCCCGGTGCTTCCGCCTGCCTTCGCGTCGCCGTCGTCGGCGGGAGGGCCGTCGAGGCAGGCAATGACGCCGCGGACGATGTCATCGATGTAAGTAAAGTCGCGGCGCATCTCGCCGCGATTGAACAGCGGCAGCGGCTCGCCGGCATAAAGCGCCCGGGTGAAAATCCACATCGCCATGTCCGGCCGTCCCCAGGGACCGTAAACTGTGAAGAACCTCAAGCCCGTCAGCGGGATTCGGTAAAGATTGGCATAGCTTTCGCTCAGCAGCTCGTCGGCTTTCTTGGTCGCCGCGTACAGCGACAGTGGATGGTCGACCCTGTCCTCGACGCGGAACGGCAGGCTCTCGTTGCCGCCATAGACCGATGACGAGGAGGCATAGATCATGTGCCGCGGCTTCCTTGCCCTCGCCAGCTCCAGCATGTTGGCGTGGCCGACGAGGTTCGACTGGATGTAGGCTGCCGGGTTCTCCAGGCTGTAGCGGACGCCGGCCTGCGCTCCGAGATGGACGATGCGGTCGATGTCGATTTCGTCGGTCGCGCGCCGGAGCTGTTCGGCATCGGCGAAATCCACGCGGTCGAAGCGGAAGCGGTTGTCGAAGCGGCTCGCAAGGCTCGACAGGCGTGCCTGCTTGAGCGCGGGATCGTAATAATTGTTGAGATTGTCGATCCCGACGACCTCCTCGCCGCGCTCCAGAAGCGCGCGCGAGGTGGCAGCCCCAATGAATCCTGCAGCCCCTGTGACCAGAACAGCCATGGCCGTTCCTTAGGGGGTGCAGTGCAGGCGGCAAAGGCCCTACAGCGAGAGTATATGGAGCTGAGCTGGACCTTCGCCATCGACCGCGGCGGGACCTTCACCGACGTCGTCGCAGGTTCGTCGGACGGTCGGCTCAGGGTAGAGAAGCTGCTGTCGGAAAACCCGCGCCACTATGAGGACGCTGCCGTGGAGGCGATCCGGCGAGTGCTCGCGGAGGAGGGCGGCACGGTCGAGGAGGTGCGGATGGGCACCACCGTCGCGACCAATGCCCTGCTCGAGCGAAAGGGCGAGCGGGTGGCGCTGGCGATCACCCGCGGGTTCGGCGACGCGCTCAGGATCGGCTACCAGGCGCGGCCGGAGATTTTCGCGCGGCACATCGTGCTTCCCTCGATGCTCTACGAGCGGGCCGTCGAGATCGACGAGCGGGTGAGCGTCGACGGCGCGGTGCTGGTGCCGCTGGACGACGCTCAGGCGCGCGAGGCGCTCGGCGGGATTCGCGCGGCGGGGATTGGTGCGATCGCCATCGTGCTGATGCACGGCTGGCGGCACTCGCGGCATGAGGCGCGTCTGGCGGAAATTGCACGCGAGCTAGGCTTCACCCAGGTTTCAGTCAGCCACGAAGTCGCGCCGCTGATCAAGCTGATCGGGCGCGGCGACACGACGGTCGTCGACGCTTATCTATCGCCGGTGCTGCGCCGCTATGTCGACCGCGTCGCGGCCGGGCTGCCTGAGGGCACCGACCTCCATTTCATGCAGTCGAACGGTGGGCTCGCCGAAGCCCGAGCGTTCCGCGGCAAGGACGCGATCCTGTCCGGTCCAGCCGGGGGAGTCGTCGGCATGGTCGCCGCCAGCGTGGCTCATGGCGCGGAGAAGCTGATCGGGTTCGACATGGGCGGCACATCCACCGACGTTTCGCATTATGCCGGCACTTTCGAGCTCGCCGACGAGAGCGTCGTCGCCGGCGTGCGAATCCGCGCGCCGATGATGCGGATCAACACCGTCGCGGCGGGCGGAGGGTCGATCTGCCGGTTCGATGGCATGCGCTTCCGCGTCGGGCCGGAAAGCGCCGGCGCCGACCCGGGTCCCGCTTGCTACCGCAACGGCGGACCGCTGACCGTCACTGACTGCAACCTGTTCCTCGGGAGAATAGACCCGGCGCAATTTCCGGCGGTGTTCGGGCCCCGCGGCGACCAGCCGCTGGACCGGGTCGCATCGCGGGCACGCCTGCAGGAGATCGCGGACCAACTCAGCGGCGCCAAGAGCCTCGAGGACATTGCCGAGGGCTTTCTCGACATCGCTGTCGACAACATGGCCGCGGCCATCCGCAAGATTTCGATCGCGAAGGGCCATGACGTCACCCGCTACACGCTCGCCTGCTTCGGCGGCGCCGGCGGGCAGCATGCGTGCAAGGTGGCCGACGCGCTCGGCATGGAGCGCATCCTGATCCATCCGCTCGCCGGCGTGCTGTCGGCCTACGGAATCGGCATCGCCGAGGTGAAGGTGATCCGCGATGCAAGCGTGCTGAAGGCGCTGAACGAGGATTTCTCCGTTGAGCTCGCAGAGCTGGGGCAGCGCGCATGTGATGCGCTGCTGGATCAAGGCGTGCACCATGCGCGGATCGAGCTGGATTGTCGGGCGCGGCTGCGGACGGCGGGGAGCGATACGACGCTCGAGATCAATGTGGCTCCCGTCGAGCAGATGCGGGCAGAGTTCGCGGCGCTCCACCGCAAGCGCTTCGGCTATGTCGATCATAGCGACGACGTGATCGTCGATGCGATTGTGGTGGAGGCGGTCGGCAAATCCTCCCCGAGCTTGCCTTGGGAGGCGGATCGTGCGCAGCATGGGGGAGGGATGACGGCGCTTGACCCCTCCCCCATGAACTCTTCGGTGAATGGTTCCCCTCCCCAGCCTTCGGCCAGGGAGGAATTCGTAGGTCCCGCACTCATCTTCGACCCGACCTCGACGATCGTCGTCGAACCCGGCTGGCGTGCCGAGCGCGCCGGTGACGGAACGCTCGTGCTCACGCGCACAATGCCGCTCGCACGCGCCAAGGCGATCGGCACCGACGTCGACCCGGTCCAGCTCGAGATTTTCAACAACCTGTTCATGGCGATCGCCGAGGAGATGGGGGTCGCTCTTCAAGCCACCGCGTCGAGCGTCAACATCAAGGAGAGGCTGGATTTTTCTTGCGCGATCTTCGACGCTGAAGGCGCGCTGATCGCGAACGCACCACACATTCCGGTGCACTTGGGCTCGATGGGCGAGAGCATCCGCCGCATCATCGACACGCGCGGGCAGGGGAGGGACGCTCGCGGGATCCGCCGCGGCGACGCTTATGTGCTCAACGACCCCTATCGCGGCGGCACGCATTTGCCCGACATCACGGTGATCGTGCCGGTGTTCTACGGCGATGAGCCGGAGCCTTCCGCTTTCGTTGCCGCTCGCGGGCACCACGCAGACGTCGGTGGGATCGCGCCGGGATCGATGCCGCCCGACAGCCGAAGCATCGACGAGGAAGGCGTGCTCATCGACAACGGGCTGCTCGTCGACGAAAGGCGTTTCCGTGAAGCCGAGGTGCGAGCGCTGCTTGCCGCGGGCGAATGGCCGGCGCGTAACCCCGACCGCAACATTTCCGATTTGAAAGCTCAGCTGGCTGCGTGCACGCGGGGTGCCGAGGTGCTCGCGCAAACCGCCCGGGACTACGGCGCAGAGGTCGTTGCGGCCTACATGCGTCACATTCTGGCAAACGCGGAAGAGTCTGTCCGCCGGCTCCTCGGGTGCCTCGAAGACGGAGCCTTCGATTATGAAATGGACAATGGCGCGCACGTCCGGGTGAAGATCACGATCGATAAGGCGGCGCGTTCCGCCACCTTCGACTTCACCGGCACGAGCAACCAGCTGCCCGACAATTTCAACGCGCCGTTTTCGATCGTCCGCGCGGCGTCGCTCTATGTCGTGCGGACGTTGATCGACGATGCGATCCCGATGAATGACGGCTGCCTCCGGCCGATCTCGCTGGTGGTGCCGGACGGGTCGATGCTCAATCCCAAATATCCGGCGGCGGTGGTCGCCGGCAACGTCGAGACGAGCCAGGTCGTTACCGATGCGCTGTTTGCGGCGACGGGGCGACTCGCGCCGAGCCAGGGCACGATGAACAACTTCACCTTCGGCAACGCGCGGCACCAATATTATGAGACGATCGCGGGCGGTTCCGGGGCGGGGCCGGACCATCACGGGACGAGCGCGGTGCAGACTCACATGACCAACAGCCGCCTGACGGACCCGGAGATCCTCGAGACGCGGCTTCCGGTGCGGCTCGATGGGTTCGCGATCCGCCGCGGATCGGGCGCGGACGGCGCGCACAGGGGCGGCGACGGCTTGGTCCGAGCGCTTACCTTCCTCGAACCCATGCGCGCCAACATCCTCGCCAACCGGCGGCGGGTGCCGCCGCGTGGGATCCGAGGCGGCGGCGACGCCGAGCCGGGACGCAACTGGGTCGAGCGCATCGACGGCAGCATCGAGATGCTGAGCGCCACTGCGTCCGCCGATATGCACTCAGGCGACCGCTTCGTGATCGAGACTCCCGGCGGCGGCGGTTATGGAGCCGCCCGGTGACCTACCTCCCGCTCCTCGGAATCGCGCTCGTCGTCCTCGGGTTCGCCTTGCGCTTCAACCCGCTGCTGGTCGTTGCGGTCGCCGCCGTGGTGACCGGCCTGCTTGCCGGTGTCCCCTTTGTCAAAGTGCTCGCCACGCTCGGCAAGGCGTTCAACGACAACCGCTATGTCTCAGTCATCTGGATCGTCCTCCCCGTGATCGGGGTGCTCGAGCGCTATGGCCTCCAGCAGCAGGCGCGGACCTTGATCGGGCGGATGCGCGGGGCGACGACTGGCCGGATCCTCTTCGCTTATCTCGGCTTCCGCCAAATTTTCGCTGCGCTTGGACTGACCTCCGTGGCCGGCCACCCGCAGACCGTCCGGCCGCTGGTTGCGCCGATGGCCGAAGCGGCGGCGGAAAAGGAGCATGGCGATCTTGACGAGGACACGCGCGAGAAGGTGAAGGCGCTGTCCGCGGCCACCGATAATGTCGGCCTGTTCTTCGGCGAAGACATCTTCATTGCGATCGGATCGATCCTGCTGATCCAGGGCGCAATGGGCGGCTTCGGGATCGAGCTCACGCCGCTGCATCTGTCGCTATGGGCGATCCCGACGGCGATCTGTGCCTTCGTCATCCACGGCACGCGGCTTCTGCTGTTCGATCGGAAGTTGGGACGCGGCCGATGATCACGCTGCAGTGGCTCTATGTGCTGACGGGAGCGATGTTCGCCGCCTTCGCGGTGCTGAGTGCGCGCGACCGCAGCAATCGCAAGCGGTTCGGCAATGCAATCTTCTGGGCCCTGGTCGCGGCCAGCTTCTGGTTCGGCGACATGATCGGCGACCTCGGCAACGGGATCCTGGTGCTGGCCATCGTGGCCGTCGCGGGCGCCCATTTGCTCGGCCGCGGCGAGACTCTTTCGACGACCACCGAGCAGCGGGTCGAACTCGCCATGCGCTACGGAAGCAAGCTGTTCCTGCCTGCGCTCATCATCCCGGTCACGGCCTTCTTCGGGACGTTGCTGTTCAACTACACGCCGCTGAAGGCCACCGGCCTCATCGACCCAAAGGCGACGACCCTGGTGCTGCTCGGCGCAGGCGTGCTGGTCGCGCTCGCAGTCTGCTACGCCTGGTTTCGGCCGCCGGTGCTCGCGCCAATCGACGAGGGCAGGCGGCTGATGGACTCGATCGGGTGGGCCGGAATCCTCCCGCAGATGCTCGCTGCGCTCGGAGCGGTATTCGCTGCCGCCGGAGTCGGCGACATAATCGGCGGCGTCGCCGGCGAGGTCATCCCGAGCGGCAGCGTGTTTCTGGCGGTGGTCGTCTATGCCGTGGGCATGGCCTTGTTCACGATAATCATGGGCAATGCATTCGCGGCCTTCCCGGTGATGGCGGCGGCGATCGGCGTGCCGATCCTGGTCCGGGGGGCCGGAGCCGACCCCGCGGTGATCGGTGCGGTGGGGATGCTGAGCGGCTTTTGCGGGACCCTGCTCACGCCGATGGCTGCCAACTTCAACATAGTGCCTGCTGCCCTGCTCGAATTGAAGGATCAATATGGCGTGATCCGGATGCAGGTCGCGACGGCGATTCCGCTGTTCATCTGCAACGTCCTGATTCTCTATTTCGCGGGCTACGCATGGGCGCTCTGAACGTGGACACCGCCTCGAAGATGGCGCGAATCGCGCTCGGCCATGTGCGGCAGGAATATCCGCACAAGCTCGACCATGTGCTGCTCGGCGACGACGATGCGCTTCCGCCGCGTGTGCTTCACCCGCTATTCTACGGAAGCTTCGACTGGCATAGCTGCGTCCACGGCTGGTGGACGCTGCTGACGCTTAGGCGGTTGTTTCCCGACATGCCGGAAGCGCCGGCGATTGCGGCGCTCGCCTGTGAAAGTTTCACAGCGGACAAGGTCGGTGCGGAGTTGGCCTATCTGTCCCGGTCGCACAGCCGTGGCTTCGAACGGCCCTATGGTTGGGGCTGGCTGCTCTATCTCCACCTTGAGGCAACCCGCCACGACCAGATGTGTGGGGACGCGCTCGAACCGCTTGCGAGGGCGTTCGCGCAGCGGCTTCGCGACTATCTCCAGGTCCTGACTTATCCCATTCGCGTCGGCACCCATTTCAACACGGCGTTCGCGCTGGTGCTTTCGCTCGAATGGGCCGAGCGGTTCGATGCGGAGCTCGCCGACCTGATCTGCAATCGCGCGCTGCACTGGTTCGGCGCCGATCGCGACTGCCAGGCGTGGGAGCCAGGCGGCGACGAATTCCTGTCTCCCGCGCTGATCGAGGCACTGTGCATGGCGCGCACCCGCCCGGCCGAGTTTGCGGCCTGGTTCGGGCATTTCTTGCCCGGTGTCGGCCAGCGCCAACCGGCGACTCTGTTCGAACCGGCAATCGTAAGCGACCGCAGCGACGGGAAGATCGCGCATCTCGACGGCCTCAACCTTAGCCGCGCCTGGTGCTGGCGGAGCCTCGCGCCCCTGCTACCGGAGGAGGAACGCACGATTGGCGAGAGCACGGCCGACGCGCATCTCGGCGCCGCTTTGCCGCACATCGCCGGCGACTATATGGGCGAGCACTGGCTCGCGAGCTTCGCGCTTCTGGCCATGCTGTCTGCGCGGGACTAATCCGGCCGCATGGCCGACGTCGATTCCGTCAACCGCGACTTTATCAAGTACGATCAAGTGACGAAGGCGCACACCTATCGGCTCGCCGAAAGCGAGGCGGACGAGTTCGACGACGAATATGACATCGCCACGCTCGATTTCGGTCCATTCCTGAGAGGCGACGCGAATGACCGGTCGCGCTTTGCCGAGGCGTTCGCGGGAGCGCTCGAGGAAATCGGGTTCGCGGTCCTCGTCGGCCATGGCGTCGATTCGGCGCTCTATGACGATATGGAAGAGCTGACGCGGGAGCTGTTCACGTCGCTTTCGATACAGGACAAGATGTGCTTCCGCGCCGCCCGGCACGGGTCGGTGAACCAGGGCTATTTCCCGATCGAGGAGACTAGCGATATTCACCCCGACCTCGTCGAGGGCTGGGTCTGGTGCCGCCGTGCCTTCGGCATACCGCAGCGCCGCGATGGGCCGTTCCGCTGGGGGGATTTCTGGCCGAATCCTGGGTTTGAACATCGTGCTCGCCGGCTTGTCCTTGCGCACGAGCAGCTGTTCAAGCCGATCGCCCAGGCCATGCTCCACGGCCTCGGCCGCGACCCGCATGCGCTCGATCGCCAGCTGACGGAAACGAACTTCGGCCTTCGGCTCAATTACTATCCATCCATGAGCGCCGAACAGGACGCGTCGGGCGCCGCGCGGCTGCTTGGCCATGAGGACGTGGACCTGTTCACGATCCTGCCAGCCTCGCGAATGGAGGGGCTGCAAGTGTGGAATCATCGCACCGGCAAGTGGGTGCGGATGAAGGCGCCGCGCGGCTCGATCATCATCAACACCGGCGATTACATGCAGCGGATCACGAATGACCGATTGCCGTCCACCACGCACCGCGTCGGCAAGCCGAGCGATCGTTCGCACACCAGCCTGGCGAGGGTGTCGTTCCCGGTGGCGGTCTACGTTTGGGAGGACGAAATGCTCGAGGTGCTGCCCGGCCTCGGTGCGCCCAAATACGAGCCGATCAAGGCCATCACCTTCCACACACGCAGCACGAGCAAATTCTACGGCGACGATTACGCCGTCGAGACCGCCTGATCAGGCGGGCAGGCACTCCGCCGCGAGCACCGCATTCGGCTGCGCCGTGTCGCCCGGCAGCTTCTGGCAGATCGGCGTTCCCTGGAGCAAAGCATCGCCGCCGATCGCCTGGTATGTCGCGACGATGTTCTGCGCGGCTGTGAGCTTCACATTCACGAGAATCTGCTGCGCGGCATAATAGGATCGCTGCGAGTCCAGCACCGTCAGGAAGGGATCGACTCCGGCGCGGTAGCGCGCTTCGGTGAGCAGGTAGGCATCCGCAGTGGCCGCGCGCTGGCGTTCGCGGGCGGCAATCTCGTCGTTGATCGTGACACGGCGGGCCAGTGCGTCCGCGACTTCGCGGAACGCCGTCTGGATTGAGCCCTGGTACGAAGCGACGGCGGCGCGCTGCTGCGCTTGGGTGAGGCGGACATTGGCGTGGCCGGCACCGGCCTGGAAGATGGTGTAGGTCGCGTCAGCGCCGGCGCTCCATCCGAGTGCTCCGCCGGTGAACAGCTTGAGAAGCGCCGAGCTCGCGAAGCCAAGCAGTCCCGTCAAGGTGATGCGCGGGAACAGCGCTGCGCGCGCGGCGCCGATGTTCGCGTTGGCTGAGCGCAATTGGTACTCGGCCTGCATCACGTCGGGACGGCGCAGCAGCACATTGGAATCGAGCCCTGGTGCGACGGGGGCAATCGTCCCGAAGGCATCGTCAATCGACCCCGATAGCAGGTTCGGATCGATGGGCGCCCCGACGAGCAGCTGGAGCGCGTTCAGATCTTGCGCGACCGCGGTCCGCTCGCGCGCGAGATCCGCCTGCGCGGTCGAAAGGATCTGCTGGGCCTGGTCGAGGTCGGTGCGCGGAGCAACCCCGCCTTCGAGGCGGATGCGCGTCAGGCGGACGCTCTTCTCAGCGCTGGCGGCGGTCTCGCTCGCAATCCGGAGCAGGCTCGAGTCAGCTGCATAGTCGAGCCATGTGTCCGCGACATTCGCGACTAGCGCCAGGCGAGTAGCGCGCGCTCCGGCCTCGGTCGCGAAAAAGCGGTTGAGTTGAACGTCAGTGAGCGAGCGAAGGCGGCCGAACAGGTCGATCTCGTAGTTCGGGGCTCCGATGCCGGCCTGAAATTGGGCGCTGACATTCTTGTCCCGGTCGCCAGACACGGTCGCGCCAGCGTTCGCGTCCACGGCCGGGAGCTGGTTGGCGCGCTGGATCCGATATTGCTCGCGCGCTGCTGCGATGTTCGCCGCAGCAACCCGGAGGTCGCGGTTGTTCGCGAGCGCCTGGGCGATCAGCGTCTGGAGCCGGGGGTCGGTGAACACTTGCTTGTAGGTGAGCGCGGGCAAGCCCACCTCCGCCTGGAGGAGATAGGGATCGCCGGCGGGCCAGGTGGCGGGGATTGCCGTGTCGGGCCGCACATAGTTCGGCTGCATCGACGTGCAGCCCACGGCGAGCAGCGCGAGAAGCGCGGCGGAGCTCCTCATGCCCGAGCCTCGCCGCGCCGCCGGATCCGGTCGCGGATAATGACGAGTCCGTCGCGGACTCCGCGGCGCACCAGGACATAGAAGAAGGGGATGTAGAAGATCGCGAGGATGGTGGCGGTCAGCATGCCGCCGATCACCGCGGTGCCGATCGCAATCCTGCCATTCGCGCCCGGGCCGGTGGCGACCGCCAGCGGGAAGACGCCGAAGATGAACGCGAAGCTCGTCATCAGGATCGGCCGGAGCCGAATCCGGGCCGCCTCGATTGCCGCATCGAGGACTCGTTTCCCTTCCTTTTCGGCGCGTTCGGCGAACTCGTTCATCAGGATCGCGTTCTTCGACGTCAGGCCCATCGTCGTCAGGAGGCCGATCTGGAGGAACACGTCGTTCTCGAGACCGCGCAGCGTGACGAACAGGATGGCGCCGACGAGGCCGAGCGGGACGACGAGGAGCACCGCGAGCGGGATCGACCAGCTTTCGTACAAAGCGGCGAGGCAGAGGAAGATGACGATCAGCGAGATCGCATAGAGCAAAGGCGCCTGTCCCGATGCGATCCGCTCCTGGTAGGAAGCGCCGGACCAGGCGACGCTGACTCCCGGCACCCGCGAGGCCAGCTTCTCGATTTCCGCCATGGCCTCGCCCGAGCTTCTACCGTCGGCGGCCTGGCCCTGGATTTCGTAGGCGGGAAAGCCCTCGAACCGCGAGAGGGTCACGGGCGCGGTTCTCCACGACGTGCTCGCAAAGGATGAGAAGGGCACCATCTGCCCCTGGTTGTTGCGCACGAACCAGTCGCCGATGTCGGCCGGCGTCGCGCGATAGGGAGCGTCCCCCTGAACATAGACGCGCTTCACCCGACCTCGGTCGATGAAATCGTTGACGTACCGGCCGCCCCAGGCGGTCGACAGCGTCGAGTTCACGTCGCCCGTGGTCAGGCCGAGGGCGGTCAGCCGCGGCACGTCGATATTGACCTTCAGGCTCGCGACGTCGGGCAGCTCGCTGAGGCGGACCTGCTCGAGAAGCGAGTCCGACGATGCGGCGGAGAGCAACCGGTCGCGCGCGGCGGCGAATTGCTCCCGGCTCATCCCGCTCGTGTTCTGGAGCTGCATGGTGAAGCCGGTCGACTGGCCGAGACCGCGGATGGCGCCGGGGACGAGAGCGAAGACCTGTGCGTCGCGAAGGCCGCGGAAGGCTCCCGACGCGCGCTGGACAATGGCCTGCGCGCTATTCTCTTTCCCCTCGCGTTTATCGAAGGGAGCGAGATTGATGTAGGCCTGCCCGGTATTCTGGCCCGACAGCCCGCCGCCGCCGCCCGTGACCGCGAACAAGGTATGGACGTTCTTCTTGTCGGGGCCTTCGAGGAAGTATTTTTCGACGGCCTGCTCGACCTCGTAGGTGCGGCCGAACGTCGCGCCCGCCGGAAGGCGGAACTGGGCCGAGGCGTTGCCCTGGTCCTCGCTCGGGATGAAGCCCGTCGGAAGTCTCCAAAGGAGCACGACCAGTAGGACGCAGGTCCCCGCGTAAATGGCGAGGAACAGCCACTTTCGCTCGACAACCCGGCCGACGTTGCTGACGTACCAGTCGATCACGCGCTGGAAGCCGCTATTGAATTTCTGCCGCGCGGTTTCGATTCCATGCGCGACGCGCGGCGTGCGCTTGCCGAACCATGTCGCCTCGATGCTTGCGTGCTGGCGCCTCAGTACATTGGCTGCGAGCGATGGGCTGAACGTGAGCGCGAGGACGACGGAGAGTGCCATCGCCGATACGATGGTCGCCGAGAACTGGCGGTAGATCACGCCCGTCGAGCCGCCAAAGAAGACCATCGGAAGGAACACCGCCGACAGCACCAGAGCGATGGCGATTAGCGCCATCTGGATCTGGTTCATGGAGATGATCGTTGCTTCCTTGGTCGTCAGCTCCGGCTGCTCGTGAAGGATTCGTTCGACATTCTCGACGACCACGATCGCATCGTCGACCAGCAGCCCGACCGCGAGCACCAGCCCGAACAAGGTCAATGTGTTGATGGAGAATCCGAGGATGTAGAGCATCCCGAACGTGCCGAGCAGGACGACGGGAATCGCGATTCCGGGGATCAAGGTCGCCCGCCAGCTCTGCAGGAACACGAACATGACGAGGATCACCAGCGCCATCGCCTCGGCGAGCGTCTTCACCACCTCGATAACAGAGAGGCGGATAAAGTCGGAGCTGTCGTTCGCGTAGGCGATCTTGTAGCCGGCCGGCAGCCGCGGCTCGACGCTTGCCATCTTGGCCTTGACCAGCTTCGACGTGTTGAGCGCATTCGCGCCAGGCTCGAGGTAGATGCCGATGCCGGCGCCGGGATGGCCGTTGATTCGGATCGTCGCCGAATAGCTCTCCGCGCCGAGCTCGACCCGCGCGACGTCGGACAGGAGCACCCGGGCGCCGGACGGATCGGATTTGACGATGATGTTTCGGAACTGCTCCGGCGTCTGCAGCCGCGACTGGGCGGTAACGGTCGCGTTGAGCATCTGGCCTTCGGGTTGCGGCATTCCGCCGATTTCGCCCGCGGCGACCTCGACATTCTGGTTCTGGATCGCGCTTACGACGTCGGCCGGCATCAGCTGGAAGCTCTGCAGCTTGTTCGGGTCGAGCCACACGCGCATCGCATATTCGGAGCCGAACACGTTGACGTCGCCGACGCCGTGCACGCGCGACAGCTCGTCCTGAACGTTGGTTCCGAGCCAATCGGACACGTCTACGTTCGTGCTCTTGTCGGTCTCGTCGTAGACGCCGACGATCATCAGGAAGTCGGGCGAACCCTTGGTGACCCGCACGCCCTGCTGCTGCACCTGCTGCGGCAATCGCGGGACCGCCGACTGGACCTTGTTCTGGACCTGGACCTGGGCAATGTCCGCATCGACGCTCTTGTCGAAGATCGCGTTGATCGTGACCTGCCCGCGCGAGCTCGAGGACGAGCTGAAGTAGAGAAGCCCGTCGAGTCCCGTCAGCGTCTGCTCGATGACCTGGGTGACGCTGCTTTCGAGCGTTTCGGCCGAGGCGCCGGGGTAGGTCGCGCGGATGTTGATCTGGGTCGGCGCGACATCGGGATATTGCGCCACCGGAAGAGCGAAGATTGCACCGATCCCACCCAGCGAAATGATGATCGCGAGGACCCAGGCGAAGATCGGCCGCTCGATGAAGATCCGGGACATGCGTTAGCGGCCGCGGCCCTGCGTCTGTGCCGTCCCCGGGGGTGGCGCCTTCACCTTCTGCGGTGTGCTCGCCGGGACGGGCTTGATCTGCGCTCCGTCGCGCAGGTTCGCGGTACCCTGCGTGATCACTTTCTCGCCGCCGGCGAGGCCCTGGGTGACGACCCAATACGGTCCCTGCGTCCGTTCCGCGACGACGGTACGCTGCATCGCTCGATTGCCGGGGCCAACGACGAACAAGGTGGCGTTGCCCTGCGGATCGCGGGTGACCGCCTGCTGCGGGACGAGGAACGCGGACGTATCGATGGCCTGCGCGAACTGCGCGGTCACGTACATGCCCGGCAGAAGGATCGACTGCGGGTTGGGGAATCGCGCGCGCAGCGTGACGGTCCCGGTCGTCTGGTCGACCAGCACCTGGCTGAACTCGACGGTGCCGGTCATGCCGTAATCGCTTCCGTCGGGAAGCTTCAGCCGAACCTGCGCAGTGCTCGAAACGACGCCGCCTTGCGACAGTGCACGCCGCAGCGCCAGAAGGTCGGCGGCGGATTGCTGGATGTCCACGTAGACCGGGTCGAGCCGCGTGATCGTGGTCATCGGCTCGGTTTGATTGGCGGTGACGAGCGCGCCCTCCGTGATATTCGACAGGCCGATGCGGCCGCTGATCGGAGCGGGCACGCGGGTGAATCGCTGGCTGATCTGCGCGCTGCGCAGAGCTGCCGCATTCTGTGCGACTGCGGCATCCGCCTGGCGCGCCTGCGCGACGGCGTTGGTATATTCCTGCTTGGAGATCGCCTCCTGCTCGACGAGGGGGCGATAGCGGCTGACCAAAGTGCGCGCGGCCTCGGCTTGCGCGCGGGCGCTCTGGAGGTTCGCCTGCGCTTGCGCTGCCTGGGCGTTATAGATGCTCGGATCGATCTGATAGAGCGTCTGGCCCTGGCGAACGACGGAGCCTTCGCGGAACAGCCGCCGCTGGATGACGCCCGAGACCTGCGGCCGCACCTGCGAGACCTGGTAGGCGGCCACGCGACCTGGAAGCTCCTGCTCGATCGGCGCGCTGCCTTGCTGGATCACGACATAGCCGACCGTAGTCGGTCCCTGCGGACCGCCGCGGCCGCCGCGCCCGCCAGCACCCTCGTCGGCGCTGCCGCCGCAGGCCG
>NZ_WJSQ01000042.1 GCF_009720245.1 Sphingomonas segetis
CGTGTCGCAGCGGCTTTGGTCACCGCATGGATGACCGGCCCGTGCGCACCCTCGACGGTGAGGACGACCGGCGCGTCAGGCGGTGAGTCGGCGCTCCTCGCCCAGCGCTCGATCGCCAGGTGCGGCAACCAGATGGAAGCGATCCGCTTCATGGCCGACCGTCCACCGTCCCGGCGGCATTCCCCGAGCTCGGAACAGCTCGGCGTCCCACGCCGGCGCTCCCGGAGCGCGCGAGTCGAGATCGTTGGCGCGCGACGGCGCGCTCGCGATCCGCCAGCGCATGCGCGCTCCGCTCAGATTGGCGTGGCCACCCAGCCGAATCAAAAAGGCGGCCACGCCAGACCGCTCCGAAGCGACGGCAAGCCGCCGCGTCGCGGTGAAATCGAGCGCTTTGGGGTCGCCCCGGAGCTCGCCGATCACGGCGGAAAGGCCTGAGCATCTCAGGCCCTCCTCCATGGCCCACAGCGCATCGCGCGCGTCGCGCGCCTCGACATGGATGAAATCGTGTCCGGGCAGCCCCGGCGGGTGCACCCGCCCGCTCTCGAGGATCGCCATGCGCTCCTGCACCCACAGCAGCGGCTTCCGGGTGCCGAGCTGCGCGAGCAGGAACCCCGCCCAGCCGCCGTCGCGCGGCTGCACGGCGAACAGCTCGGAGAGGGTGGGACTGGGCGGCGCAGGCAGCTGCCAGCGCTCGCCCAACCCGCTGGGGAGCTGGCGAATTTCGGCCGCACGGCTTCCGCCGTCGGCGACCAGGGACAAGCCTCCTGCCACACGACTCACAACGTTTTTGTTCTACTTTTGTTCTTGTCGTGCGACTCGCAGGCAGGAGTCAATGGCGCGACTCGCAGTCGTCGCCCGCCTTCTGGTTATGCCTTCAAAAGGCAGGCCCCGGCTCAAGGCCGGGATGAGGAACGCTCGACCTCTTTCAGGAACAGGTCGATCTCGCGCGCGACCCGCTGCCCCGCCTTGGCCGATACACCGAACGCCATGTGGTTGCAGCGCATTTCGACCGCCTTGTCGCGCTCGCCCTCGAGCCCGCGCGCGGCGCGCGGTGCGATGATTCCGTCCTTCCGCGACCAGATGGCGAGCGTCGGAACCGGCGGCTTGTCCGGAAAGTGCGGCACCGGCGGGTTGTCGACCGCGTGCCCCGCTACCCATTCGTAGAGCCGCCAGACATTGTTCATGTGCGGGTCGCCCGAGAAGGGCGAACCGAGCGTCACCACCGCGCGCACCAGATCGGGCACATCGCGCGCGACCTCGCGGCCCATCACGCCGCCGAGGCTCCACCCGACGACCAGCACCGGCCGGCCGTCGTGGATCACCTCGAGCCGCTGCCGCAGGTGGCGGAGCACGTCCGGGTGCGCGCCCCTGTTGAGCCCGAGGTCCCACGGATAGGTGCGCCAGCCCGCTTCTGCGAGCGAATGGCGAAGCGCGCTGCACGTCCTGTCGGACGCGACGAAGCCGGGGATCACATAGGCGGGCGGGCCGTCCTCGGGCCCGATCACCGACACCTCACCGGCACCGCGGAGCAGCCGCGGCAGCAGCCATGCGGCCTCCGTGAACCGCCTCCAGCCGGGCGGCGGCTTGTCGTCGCCGGTGAAACGGTATTTCAGAGCAGTTCGCTCCCCATCAGCTCCTGCAGCGCCTTGGGCAGCTTCACGCGCCCCTCCTCGGTCTGATGGTTCTCGAGCAAAGGCACGAGGATCCGCGGGCTCGCCAGCGCGGTGTTGTTGAGCGTGTGCGCGAACCGCACCTTTCCGTCGCCCCCGCGGTAGCGGATGTTCGCGCGCCGCGCCTGCCAGTCGTGGAGCGTCGAGCAGCTGTGCGTCTCGCGATATTTCTGAAGACTAGGCACCCAGCTCTCGATGTCGTTCATGCGAAATTTGCCAAGGCCCATGTCGCCGGTCGAGGTCTCGATCACCTGATAGGGAATCTCCAGCGCCTGAAGCAGCAGCTCGGCCTGTTGAAGCAGCTGCGCGTGCCAATTCGCCGATTCTGCTTCGTCGGCCTGACACACGACATATTGCTCGACCTTCACGAATTGATGGACCCGCAGAAGCCCGCGCACGTCCTTGCCCGCGCTCCCGGCCTCGCGCCGGAAGCAGGGCGAGAAGCCGGCGTAGAGGATCGGCAGCCTGTCGGCTTCGACGATCTCACCCGCGTGGAGCGAGGTCAGCACCACCTCGGCGGTCCCCGCGAGCCACAGATCGTCGTTGGGAAGCTCGTACGTCTCCTCCCGGTGCCCCGGGAACTGGCCCTGGTTGAGGAACGCCTGCTCGCGCGCGATCGCGGGGACCGTGATCGGCGTGAAACCGGCGTTCGCGATTCGCTCCAGCGCCCAGCCCATCAGCTTGGTCTCGAGCAGCGCCAGCGCGCCCTTGAGGCAATAGGTGCGGCTCCCCGACACCTGAGTCACCCGCGACAAATCGCCCCAATTGTTCCTCTCGATCAGTGCGACATGGTCGAGCGGCTCGAAGTCGAATTTCGGCGGCTCGCCCACGGTGCGGATGACGGTGTTGTAGCTTTCGTCGGGGCCGACGGGCGCACCGTCGAAGGGAATGCCGGGAAGCTTCAGCATCAGCGCCTTGAGCTCGGCTTCCTTGACCGACAGCTCGCCTTCCAGCGCGGATGCGCGGGCGCCGGCTTCCTTGGCCTGGCGCCCAAGCTCCGCCTTCGCTTCCGGCGCCGCGTCCTTGAACTTCGCGCTCATCGCGTTGCGCTCGGTGCGCAGCCGATCGATCTCGGTCTTGGCCGCACGCACCTCGGCATCGAGCGCCAGCAGGCCCTCGAGATCTAACTCGACGCCCTTGTCGCGGATTGCCCGCTCGACCGTCGCTCGGTTCGCCTTGACGAAGTCCAGTGCCAGCATGGGCGCTTGCCTAGCCGAACGGCAGACAGAGGCAAGTTGCGCGCGCGGTGCTGTTCGGCCAAGGGCCGCCGATGCCCTCCGGCCTCATTGCCCTGCTCGACGATGTTGCGACCATCGCCAAGCTCGCCGCCGCCTCGCTCGACGACGTCGCCGGCGCCGCCGGGAGGGCGGGCACCAAGGCGGCGGGGGTGGTCATTGACGATACGGCGGTGACGCCGCGTTACGTCGTCGGTCTGGCGCCGGAGCGCGAGCTTCCCATCATCGGCAAGATCGCCTGGGGCAGCCTCAAGAACAAGATTCTGTTCATCCTTCCGGTAGCGCTGCTGCTCACCGCATTCCTCCCTTTCCTCACCACCCCCCTGCTGATGATCGGCGGCGCCTATCTCGCCTTCGAGGCAACCGAGAAGATCCTCGAGAAATTGCTCCACGAGCACGAGCACGAGGAGCAGCTGGTCGACGCGATGGTCGACCCGGTCGAGCTCGAGAAACTTCAGGTGAAGGGCGCAATCCGCACCGACTTCATTCTCTCGGCGGAGATCATGGCGATCGCGCTCGCCAGCCTCGAGCATCTCACCTTGCTCACCACCGCGCTCGCGCTGGTCGCCGTCGCACTCGCGATCACCGCGGGCGTTTACGGCTCGGTGGCGTTGATCGTGAAGCTCGACGACATCGGCGTCCACATGGCGCAGCGCAGCAGCTCCACCTCGCGCTCGATCGGCGAGACGCTCGTCCGCGTCGTCCCAACGCTGCTGACGGGACTGGCGGCGGTCGGCACCGCGGCGATGCTGTGGGTCGGCGGCGGGATCCTGCTCCACGGCTTCGAGGAGCTGCATCTCGCCGGTCCGATCCCGCATTGGGTCCACCAGGCCGCGCACGCAGCGGGCGAAGCGACGGGCGCCTTCGGAGGTGTCGTGGCGTGGCTGGTGGTGGCGCTCGCCGGGGCGGTCGTCGGGATCGTCATCGGCGGGATCATCGTGGCGATCGTCCGCCGCTTCACGAAGCACCCGGAGGAATTGATCGTCGACTAGTCGAAGTGGAGGCGGCGGTAGCGGCCGCGGAAGAACAGCAGCGGGTCCACCGTCGCGTCGAAGCTCGCCTTGATCACCTGCCCTACAAGGATGTGGTGATCGCCGCCGTCATAAACGGCGTAGCGCTCGCATTCGAACACGCACAGGGATTCCTCGAGGATCGGCGCGCCCGCTTCGCCGCGCGACCAGGGCGTGCACCCGAACCGGTCTTCGGTCCGCGTCGAAAACGTCATCGAGGCCGGCTGCTGCTCCGTTTGCAGCACGTTGATCGCGAAATGCGACGCCCCGATCAGCGCGGGCGCGCTCGCGGCCATCTTGTGCAGGCACACGAGAAGCAGCGGCGGGTCCAGCGAAACCGAGGTGAAGCTGTTGACGGTCAGTCCCGCAGGCCGCTCTTTCTCGTCGATGCAGGTGACGACGGTGACGCCGGTCGCGAAGCAACCGAGCGCGTCGCGCAGCGTCCTCGGGTCGTGGCCGCTGCGATATTCGCCCTTCGTCGTCTCCACCATGCATTTGGCTATAGCGCCCTCGACTGCCATTGCGAGGAGCGATAGCGGGGTTCCGAGCAGAGGAGGGAGTTTCCATGAATCAAGCGGCGCGTGCATTGCTGGCGGTCGGAATTGTGGCGGCGGCGGTGCCTGCCACGGCTGCGGCGCCGTCGGCAGACCCCAACCTGTACCTCGAACAGGTCGACGGTGCGCGCGCGCTCACCAAGGTCAAGGCATGGAATGCGGCGACCCGCGCCGTGCTCGAAAACCAGCCCGGTTTCGCAGACTATCGGGCCAAGGCGCTGGCGCTTCTTTCCACCAACCAGAAGATCGCCGAGCCGGACCAGATCCTCGGCGAAAAAGTCCTGAATTTCTGGCAGGACGAACAGCATCCGCGCGGCATATGGCG
This sequence comes from Sphingomonas segetis, assembly GCF_009720245.1. Lineage (GTDB taxonomy): Bacteria > Pseudomonadota > Alphaproteobacteria > Sphingomonadales > Sphingomonadaceae > Sphingomicrobium > Sphingomicrobium segetis. Next base: position 4,795 of record NZ_WJSQ01000042.1, read on the forward strand.
GGTGTCGCCGCTCTCGGCCTTCGCCTCGGGGAAACCCGAGTGGCGGACGCTGCTCGACATCGACGCGATGAGCAGGGCCGACAACAAGAAGTGGGTGTTCAAGGGCGCAACCTGCCTGTCGCCGGCCTATGTCGACTGTCTCGTCAGCCTCTCGAACGGCGGCGGCGACGCGGTCGAGGTGCGCGAGTTCGACCTTGCCAAGGCGCAGTTCATCGAGGGCGGGTTCTTCCTGCCCACTGCCAAGAGCGACGTGTCGTGGGCAGGCCCCGACGCGCTCTTCGTCGGCACCGATTTCGGGCCGGGAACGCTCACCGATTCGGGCTATCCGCGCGTCGCCAAACTCTGGCGCCGCGGCACAAAGCTGACCGGCGCGACAAAGCTCGCCGAAGGCGAGAAGAGCGACGTGTCCGTGTCCGCCTACACGATGGTCGACGGCGACCGGACGTGGCCGATCGTCAACCGCGCGATGGACTTCTACCATCACAAGATCAGCCATCTCGCCGACAGCGGCCAGCTGATCCCGTCGCCGCTGCCCGACGACGCCGACATCGTCGACGTGCTCGACGGCCGCGTCGTCGCGTCGCTGAAGACGTCGTGGGAGGGCCGGCCGGCCGGCGCGCTGGTCGCTTATTCGATCCCGGACCTGCTCGCAGGGAAAGCGCCCGCGATCGAAACCGTGCTCGTGCCCAACGAGCATCAGGCGGTCGAGGAAGTCTCCGCCAGCAAGTCGAAGCTGTGGGTCAAATATCTCGAAGACGTCTCGGGCCGGCTAACGGCGCTCACCCGAGCTGCAGATGGCAGCTGGAGCGCCAGCCCCGTCGCGCTTCCCGACAAGTCGACGATCCACCTCAACGCGGCAGCGGGCAGTGCTGACCTCGCCTTCGCCACCGTCGAAGGCATGCTGACGCCGCCCACATTATATCGCGTCGAGCCGGCCGCGCAGCCCGCGCCGATCCAGGCGCTTCCCCCTCAGTTCGACGCCTCGAACATGGTCGTCGAGCAGCATTTCGCGACCTCTCCCGACGGAACGAAAATTCCCTATTTCCTCGTCCATCGCAAGGACGTGACCGGCCCCGTCCCCGTGCTGATGCACGCTTATGGCGGGTTCGAGGTTGCGCAGACCCCGAGCTATCTCGTGCACGAGCCCTATCGCTCGGGCCCGCTCGCGCTGTTCTGGGTGGAGCAGGGCAATGCCTATGTGCTCGCCAACATCCGCGGCGGCGGCGAGTACGGGCCCAAGTGGCACAATGCGGTGCTGCGCGAAAATCGCCAGAAAGCCTATGACGATCTTTACGCCGTTGCCGGCGACCTGATCGCGCGCGGGATCACGCAGAATGGCCGCATTGCAGTCTCTGGCCGCTCGAACGGCGGGCTGCTGGCATCGGTCGCGATCACGCAGCATCCGGATCTGTTCGGCGGCGCGATCATCGGCTCGCCGTTGGTCGACATGAAGCGCTATTCGCACTTGCTGGCGGGCGCCTCGTGGATGGGCGAGTACGGCAACCCCGACATCCCCGGCGACTGGGCGTTCATCAGCAAATATTCGCCCTACCAGAATTTGAAGCGCGGCGTCGATTACCCGGTGCCGTTCATCTACACCTCGACCCGCGACGACCGCGTCCACCCGGGCCACGCGCGCAAGCTCGCGGCGCGGCTGGAGAATTACGGCGACAAGTTCTTCTACGACGAGGCGATCGAGGGCGGGCACGCCGCCGGCATCGTGCCGGAGGAGGATGCGCAGCGTGTAGCCTTGGAAGCGGTCTATCTGAACTTGGTGCTGCCGCAGCAGGCCCCGGCAGTCACCCCTACCGAGCGCGGCCGCTAGAGGTCGAGCAACTCTTCGGGCGCCAACGCCAGCACCTCGGCGATCGTCCGCTCGAGCGATTTGGAGACGAGGTAGCGGGGCTGGAAGGCGTTATGCCTGTAGGGCGTGTTGACCGCGCGCTCGACCGAGAACGGCAGCCGCTCGACTTCATCGCTTTCAAGGCTGAGGTGCGACTCGCCGAAGCTCGAGGCGAGGCCCGCGCCGAGGATCTTGAGCTCGCCATGCTCGTTCGCAAGGCCGAACTCGACGCTGTGCCAGTAAAGCCGCGCAGCTTTGTGTCCCTGGTCGGCGGCGATCGCAGCGCAGCCGAGCTCGCCGACGTGGCGCGTCATCTCGGCATAGTCATGGTGCGCGAGCATCGGGATGTGCCCGAACATATCGTGGAAGCAGTCGGGCGCTTCGAGGTAATCGAGCTGGTCGCGGGTGCGGATGAAATTGCCGACCGGGAACACCCGCTCCGAAAGCATAGCGAAGAAGATGTTGTCGGGAACAAGCCCCGGTACCGCGACGGTGCGCCAGCCGGTGCGCGGCTGGAGGATCGCGTTGAGCCCTTCGACATCGGGAACGCCGGGGTGCGCCAGCCTGAGCAGATCGATCCCGTCAAGGAAAGGCGAGACGATCCGGGTGCCGAGCAGTTCCACCTGCCGGGCGAACAGCAGGTCCCACACCGCATGGTTGTCGCCGGTGAAGGATTCCCAGCATTGCGGGACGACATAATCCTGCCACCGCCGCACCGGCTGGTCCCTGGCAATCGTCTCCTGAAGCATCTTCTCGTCCTTTCGAGAACAACAAAAAACCCGCCGAGCGGGGGCTGGCGGGTCGAGGTCGGTTCGGATGTCGCTCAGGCGCGCGTCAGCCGGTCCCAACCTCGTCGGGATAATAGTAGCTGCGAAGTGCGTCGCTGCGATTCATTGCGCCTCGAATATGACAGTCGCCGCCTGAACGATCAATGGCCGCCGAAGTGCCGATCAGTTCAGCTTGGTGCCGACATTGTTGTACATCGTGCCGATCTTGCCTCCGAGGCCGTTCATTGCCGCGATCGCGGCGATCGAGATCAGCGACGCGACCAGCGCATATTCGATCGCAGTGGCTCCGTCCTCGCATCGGAGAAGTTTCGTCAACCCACGCATCGCCCTCTCCCGCTCAATCATTCGGCGCCTCAAACGGGCTGCGGGCGATTTTCCGCTATAAGGCGCTGCCAAACCCTTTTGCGACATGGTTAACGGACGAGTCGGCCGATCGCTTCGGCAAGCCGCACGTCGCGCTCGGTGACTCCACCCGCGTCGTGGCTCGTCAGGCGGAAGTCGACCCGGTTCCACACGCTGGTGAATTCGGGATGGTGGTCCTGCTTCTCCGCGTGCAGCGCGACGCGGGTGAGAAAACCGAAGGCCTCGCTGAAATCCTTGAACTCGAACCTGCGCACCAGCGCCTTGCCGCCCTCTTCGAGCGTCCATCCCTCGGGTGTGTCCATGTCATGCCTCCTTGAAATGCCGGCGCCTCGGGCGCAGTTGGGCCGCAAAGGAGATAGCGATGGCGACCCAGCTTGCCGAGGAAAAGAGCGTCCTCGGGCTCGACAACCCGATGGGCACCGACGGGTTCGAGTTCGTCGAATATACCGCGCCCGACATCGAGCTTCTGCGCTCCTTGTTCACCAAAATGGGCTTCCCCGAGGTCGCCCGGCACAAGAGCAAGGACGTCACCCTGCACAAGCAGGGCGACTGCAACTTCATCATCAATGCCGAACCGGGCAGTTACGCCGAGGAATATGCAAATGCGCATGGGCCGAGCGCCTGCGCGATGGCCTTCCGGGTCAAGGATGCCAAGGTTGCTCACGAGCGGGCGCTGAAGCTCGGCGCGACCGACGTCGACGTGAAGCGCGCCGACGGCGAGCTCGACATCCCCGCGATCGAGGGAATCGGCGGCTCGCGCCTCTTCTTCGTCGACCGCTACGGCGAGAATGGCTCGATTTACGAGGTCGACTTCGACTTTCATCCCGACTGGCAGCAGCGGATGGCCGAGGCGGATTCGAAGCTCACGTACATCGATCACCTGACGCACAACGTGAACCGCGGCCGCATGGCGCATTGGGCCGACTTCTACGAGCGGCTCTTCAATTTCCGCGAGATCCGTTACTTCGACATCGAGGGCAAGCAGACCGGCCTGTTCTCCAAGGCGATGACCTCGCCCTGCGGCAAGATCCGCATTCCGCTGAACGAGAGCCAGGACGACAAGAGCCAGATCGAGGAGTTCCTGCGCGAATATAAAGGCGAGGGAATCCAGCACATCGCGCTCGGCACTTCGGACATCTACCAGGCGGTCGACATCATCCGCGGCCGCGGAATCCCGTTCCAGGACACGCCCGACACCTATTACGAGATGCTCCCGACCCGCATCCAGGGTCATGAGGAAAGTATCCCCGAGCTGGAGAAGCGCCGCATCCTGATGGACGGCGCGCCGACCGAGGGGCAGGGGCTGCTGCTGCAGATCTTCACCCAGAACGTGATCGGCCCGATCTTTTTCGAGATCATCCAGCGCAAGGGCAACGAGGGCTTCGGCGAAGGCAATTTCAAGGCGCTCTTCGAAAGCATCGAGCTCGACCAGATGCGCCGCGGGGTTCTCTGAGGCGAATGACCGAAGCCTATATCTGCGACTACATCCGCACGCCGATCGGGCGCTACGGAGGCGCGCTGGCACACGTCCGCGCCGACGACCTCGCGGCCATTCCGATCAAGGCGCTGATCGACCGCAATCCGGGTGTGGACTGGTCGGAGATCGACGACGTGGTCCTTGGCTGCGCAAACCAGGCCGGCGAGGACAATCGCAACCTCGCGCGCATGGCGGGGCTGCTCGCAGGATTGCCGGACAGCTCGGGCGGAGTGACTCTCAACCGCCTCTGCGGCTCCGGCCTCGACGCGGTGGCGATGGCGGCGCGCGCGATCCGCGGCAGCGAGGCCGACCTGATCGTCGCCGGCGGTTCGGAAAGCATGAGCCGTGCGCCCTTTGTCATGGCCAAGGCGACCAGCGCCTTCGACCGCAATGCCGAGATGTACGACACGACCATCGGCTGGCGCTTCGTCAATCCGAAAATGAAGTCGGCCTACGGCGACGACACCATGCCGAGCACCGGCGAGAATGTCGCGCAGGAGTTCCAGGTCAGCCGCGAGGACCAGGACGCCTTCGCGCTGCGCAGTCAGCGGAAGGCTGCTGCCGCGCAGGCGAACGGGCGGCTGGCGGCCGAGATCGTCCCAGTCGAGATCCCGCAGCGCAAGGGCGAGCCGCTCGTGGTCGACAAGGACGAGCACCCGCGGTCGACGAGCATGGAAGCGCTGGCGAAGCTGAAGCCAATCGTCCGCCCGGACGGCACGGTTACTGCCGGCAATGCCTCCGGCGTCAACGACGGCGCCGCCGCGCTGATCATCGCCAGCGAGGACGCCGCAAAGCGCAACGGCCTGACTCCCAAGGCGCGCGTGCTCGGCGCAGCGGTCGCCGGAGTCGCGCCTCGCATCATGGGCATCGGCCCCGCTCCGGCGAGCGAGAAGCTGATGAAGCGGCTCGGCCTCAAGATCGGCGACTTCGACGTGATCGAACTCAACGAGGCTTTCGCCGCCCAAGGGCTCGCAGTTCTGCGCCAGCTCGGCCTTGCCGACGATGCGGCACAGGTAAACCCCAACGGCGGGGCGATCGCGCTTGGTCATCCGCTCGGCATGTCCGGAGCGCGGCTCGCGCTCTCCGCCACCGAAGAGCTGCGGCGGACCGGCGGCCGGCTCGCGCTCGCGACCATGTGCATCGGCGTCGGCCAGGGAATCGCGCTCGCGCTCGAACGGGTGTAAACTCGTCCGCATGGGCGCGGTCGTGGAAAAGACTTTGGACGAAGCGGCGATCATGGCCGTGCTCGAGACGATTCCGGACCCGGAGATTCCGGTCCTGACCATCACCGATCTCGGAATTGTCCGGGGCATCGCCGACCATCCGCCGCGGGTGCTGATCAGCCCCACTTACACTGGCTGTCCGGCGACCGTCGCGATCGAAATGATGATCCGCGACGCGCTCGACGCCGCCGGGTTCGAAGACGTGCACATCGAACGCGTGCTGTTCCCGCCGTGGAGCACGGACTGGATGACCGAGCGCGGCCGCGAGCGCCTCAAGGCCTACGGAATCGCCCCGCCCAGCCCGTCGGAAACGGCGGAATGCCCGCAATGCGGATCGCCCGATACCGAGGAGGTCAGCCGTTTCGGCTCGACTCCGTGCAAGGCCCAGTGGCGCTGCAAGTCCTGCCTCGAGCCGTTCGAGCGGTTTAAGTGCCACTGAAATACCCCGCTTTCCCGAATCTTTGCACCCTCACCACTCCGCGAAGCTGCCGTCGCTGGTGCGCCACACCGGGTTGCGCCAGCGGTGGCGGTCCTTGTCGGCTTCGCGCACCGCGGCCTCGTCGATGTCGACCCCGAGCCCCGGCCCTTCCGGCACCGGCAGATAGCCGTCAATCGGGGTCAGCGGCGCCTTGTCGGTGCAGAAGTTGAGCAGGTCGTGTCCGCCGGTGTTGTAGTGGATGCCGAGGCTGATTTCCTGGATGGCATGGTTGGGCGTGCAGGCGGCGATCTGCAGGCACGCCGCGAGCGCGAGCGGCCCGAGCGGGCAGTGCGGGGCGACGGCGATGTCATAGGCTTCGGCCATGGCCGCAATCTTGCGTACCTCGAGGATCCCGCCGGCATGGCTGAGGTCGGGCTGGATGATGTCCACGGTGCCGCGCTCGAACACCGGCTTGAATTCCCAGCGCGTGTAGAGCCGCTCGCCGAGCGCGATCGGAGTCGACACGAGGCTGGCGATCTCCCTCAGCCCTTCCGGGTTCTCCGATAGCAGCGGCTCCTCGATGAACAGCAGTCCGAGCGGTTCGAGCGCCTTGGCCAGCTGCTTCGCCAGCGGCCGGTGAACGCGCCCGTGGAAGTCGAGGCCGACGTCCATCCCCTGCGCCTGTGCCGCGGCGACGCGCTCGATCACGTCGTCGAACGCTCTTGGCGTGCCCAGCCAGTCCATCTCGGCGGTGGCGTTCATCTTGACCGCGGTGAAGCCCTGGTTCTTGCGCACCTCGGCGGCGGCGGCGATCTCGCTCGGCCGGTCGCCGCCGATCCACGCGTACGAGCGGACGCGGGTGCGCACCTTGCCGCCGAGCATCTGCCACACCGGCAGCCCGAGCGCGCGCCCCTTGAGATCCCACAGCGCCTGCTCGAGCCCCGACAGCGCCGACATGAGCACGGCGCCGCCGCGATAGAAGCCGCCGCGGAAGCCGACCTGCCAGACGTCCTCGATGTCGAATGGGTCGGCGCCGATGAAGCGGTCGCGAAAAGCCTCGAACACGCCGTCGACCGCTTCGGCCCAGCCTTCGAGGCTCGCTTCGCCCCAGCCGAACGCGCCGTCTTCGGCCTCGACGCGGACGAACAGCCATCGCGGCGGCGCGAAGAAGGTTTCGATCCTGGCGATCTTGCGCTGGCTCATGCTTCCGCGCCGCTCGCCTGGGCGCCACCATCGAGCATGCGCCCTGCCGCGTCGTCATCCCCGTCGGGCTGGGCGCTGACTTTCTTGATCGGCACCACCAGGCAGACGCTGGAAGCCGGCAGCACGTTCCGCCAATCGGCGATCAGCTGCTTGTAGGCCCGCCCGACGTTGCGGATGCGGCGGTCGAGATCGAACAGGCCGAGCGGGTTCACATTGCCGTTCTGCTCGCGAAGCGCAGTGTCCCAGTCGACCTGGTCGGTCAGGCTGTACCAGGTGAAGCCGACGGTCGGGATGCCGACGTTGCGCAGGCGCAGGACGTTGGCCCATTCCTTCCACAGCCATTTGACCGCTTCATCGCCGTGCGGGCCTTCCCACAGGTTGGTCTCGGTGTGCATCACGGGGAGGCCGTAGCGGCTGTAATATTGGCGCGTGATCTCGGTGTAGCCGAAGGTCTCGCCGGCGGCGACGGTATGGCCGTCGGCGAACACGCGGTGCTCGTTGAGCTGGTAATAATCGTTGCCGAAGATGCAGTGCTGCTTGAGCCGGTGCTCGAGGAACCACTCATATTCCTCGCGGGTCATGCCGTTGTCGAGCAGATACTGGTACATGCCGCTGTCGACGCGCCGGCCGTAGTTGAGGTCGAGCGACAGGAAGCGCATCTGGTTCAGGACTTCGGCGCGGCCGATCGCGCCCGGCGAATCGGCGTGATAATATTCCGACGATTCCGACTGGATGAAAATCGCGTCGTGGCGGCGCTTGAGGATTTCGATCATCCCCATGACATTCGCCTTCACCAGATGCTTGAGCGCGGTAACGAACGACTTGTCGTCCTTCTTCTGCTCGTTCCACCAGCCGTATTTGGCGGAGAAGACCGCGCAGATGAACATCTCGTTGATCGGCGTGTAAAGCTGGACCCACGGGTAGCGTTCGGCGAACTCGCCGGCATAAGCGGCGAACAGCCGCGGGAAGTCGGGGTTCTGGAAATTCTCGATCCAGTCCGGAACCCCGAAATGGCAGAGGTCGACGATCGGCGTGATCTCGCGCCGCCTGAGCTCGGCGAAGGTGAGGTCGGCGAATTCCCAGTCGAACTTGCCGGGGCCGAGATAGGTTTTGTGAATCGGCGGACCGTAGCGGAGATAATTGATTCCGATTTCCTGGACACAGTCGAAATCCTCCCGCCACCGCTCGTAGTGGCCGCACACGGCCATTTCGTCGATGCGGGTCTTGCCGTGATTGATCGTCGGGATGCTGTTTTCGATCCCGGTCGCGAACATGAAGTTGGCGATGGGTCACTCTCCTACGGCGTTGCTGTTTCACTGACGGGTCCCCGCTTGGACCGGCGCTGGCGCTCGATAGCGGCACTCGCGCAAAAACGAAAACCTCGGGAGCCATGTCGCATCCGCGAGGTTTTCCGGTAATGGGCGGAAAAAGCATGCGCTGGGCAGATGGTTTCATTGCGGTCGACTGGGGCACGACCAACCGTCGCGCCTATCTGGTCGATTCCGACGGACGGCAGGCCGGCGAGTTCGAGGACGCCAGGGGCGTCCTGTCTCTCGAGCCCGCCGATTTCCCGGCCGCGGTCGCGGAAATACGGCAGAAGCTCGGCGACAAGCCGCTGCTGCTCGCCGGGATGATCGGATCGAACCGCGGCTGGAAGGACGCACCTTACGTGCCGTGCCCGGCTTCGATCGACGACCTGGTGGCGAAGCTCGTCTGGGTTGGAGAGCGCGAGGCGATCGTCCCGGGCCTGTCCTATCTTGGTGATGGGCGCGCCGATGTCATGCGCGGCGAGGAAGTGCAGCTGCTCGGCGGCGTGGCGGCCGGGCTCGTCGATTCGAACGCTTTGGTCTGCCACCCGGGCACGCACAACAAGTGGACGGTGCTTCACCAGGCGCGGATCCACAGCTTCCGCACGGTGATGACCGGTGAGCTGTTCAGCCTCCTCAAGGAGCACAGCATCCTCTCCGACCTGCTCCAGGGCACGGTAGGTGACGACGACGTGTTCCGGAACGCGGCCCGTCATGCCGTTTTCAACGAATCCCTGCCGGCGGAGCTTTTCTCGGTGCGCGCGAGCGTGCTGCTCGGCCAGATGAAGAAGGAAGATGCAGCGTCCCACGCGAGCGGGCTATTGATCGGCACGGACGTCCGCATCGGACTTGCCGTCCCGACGGGCGCGCAAGTCGTCGTCATGGGCCGGCCCGAGCTCACGCGGCTGTATGCCGCCGCGCTCGGGCAGGCGAACCGCGAAGCGATCGAGCTCGATGGTGAACAATGCTTCGTCGCGGGCATTCAAGAGATAGCGAAGAGGATCTGACGTGAGCGCGAAAGAGCTGCTGCATCGCTGTCTCGATGAATGCCCGTTGATCGCGATCGTTCGCGGCATCGCCGTAGAGGAGGCGGAGGCGATCGGCGATGCGGTGCGCGAAGCCGGGATCCGAATCATCGAGGTGCCGCTGAATTCGCCCGACCCGTTGGTCAGCATCGAGCGGCTCGCCAGACGGCTGGGCGATTCGATGCTCGTCGGCGCAGGCACCGTGCTGACGGTGCGGCAGGTCGCGGACGTGAAGCAGGCTGGCGGCCGGTTGATTGTCTCTCCGGACACCAACGCCGACGTCATCGCCGCGACCGCGTCCGCGGGGATGGTTTCCTGCCCCGGCTATTTCACGCCCTCGGAAGCGTTCAGGGCGCTCGAGTCCGGCGCGACCGCGCTCAAAATCTTTCCCGCGGAGGGGGCCAGCCCAGCGGTGCTGAAGGCGCACCTCGCGGTCCTTCCCAGGGACGTTCGCGTTCTCGCGGTCGGCGGCATACAGCCTGACAACATGCGGCCGTGGCTCGACGCCGGCGCCGGCGGCTTCGGCCTGGGCTCGGGCCTCTACAAGCCGGGACGGTCAGCCGCCGAGACGCTCGAAAGGGCGCGCGCCTATGTCGCGGGTGCGAGGCGATGAAGCCGATCAGGATCGCCATCATCGGCTACGGCAAGATCGCGGCGGACCAGCATGTGCCATCGATCGTGGCCAACGGCCGTTTGGAGCTGGTCGCGAGCTCGAGCCGCTCCGGCCAGGGCGTCGGGCGGAAATTCACCGACTGGCGCGAGCTGGTCCGCAGTATCGAGGGCCTCGAGGCGGTGGCGATCACGACCCCGCCGGCGCCGCGCTACCTGATCGCGCGCGCTTGCATCGAGGCGGGCCTCCACTGCCTGCTGGAAAAGCCGCCGACTGTCGGGCTCGCCGAGATCGCGGACCTCGACTGCCTCGCCCAGGCGCGCGGCGTCACCTTGTTCACCACCTGGCACGCGCAGCACCATGCCACGGTCGAAGCGGCCGCCCGGGCGCTCGCTGGTAAGCGCATCGCGTCGATGGCGATTCACTGGCACGAGGACGTCCATAAATGGCATCCCGGCCAGCAATGGATCTGGGAGCCGGGCGGGTTCGGCGTGTTCGACCCCGGCATCAACGCTTTCTCGATCGCGACGAAAATTTTCCCCGGCTCGCTGTTCGTCCAGTCCGCGGACCTCAGCATCCCGGAGGATGCGCAAACCGCCATCGCCGCCGACGTCACCTTTTACAGCCCCCAAGCCGACGGCCCGCTCACCGCCAGCCTCGACTGGCGCCGGACCGAGGGCGAAGAATGGACGATCGCGGTCGAGGCCAGCGACGGCACCAAAGTACGCCTCGAGGACGGCGGCGCCCGGCTGATCCTCAACGGCGAGGCAAGCGCCGACAGCGGGGTCGGCGAATATCCCGATATCTACCGCACTTTCCTCGACCTCATCGACGAGCGCCGCAGCCTCGTCGACGTCGCGCCGCTTCGTCTCGTGGCGGACTGCCTGCTGGTCGGCGGGCGCAGGATCGTCGAAGCCGTCAACGGCTGATGGAGCAAACCCGTCCTGCCTGCATTATCCCACGGACTCGCAGTCGTAACGACATTGCTGCGGACTTTCGGAATTGCACATGGCGCAGGTGACTACAGACGAGCTTATCCAGGCCGACCAGACATTCGCGGGAAACCGCCTGCTCTCGACCTTTTCGCGCGATGCGCGGGCGCTGGTCGAACCGTTCGGCACCCTCGTCGAGCTAGAGCCGGGCGAGGCCGTTCTGAAGTGCGGCGAGCAGGTCCACTCGACCTTTTTCCCGGTCGGACGGACGATGGTTTCGATGGTCGTCGAAATGGGGCCCGGCCGTTCGGTCGAAGTGGCCTCGATCGGCACCGAAGGTGCTGTCGGCGGGATCGTCAGTTGCGGCCATGCACCGGCCTTCGCCCGCGCCGAGGTGCTCGTCGCCGGGACTGCTTTCAAAGTGCCGATGCAGGCGCTCGAGGACGCCAAGGCCCGCTCGCCGTTCATCGCCAACCTCTTCTGCCGCTATTCGGACTATCTGCTTTCGACAGTGATGCAGTCGGTCGCCTGCAACGCTTTCCACTCGATCACTGAGCGCGCGGCGCGCTGGCTGCTCCACGTGCAGGACCGTGCCGGCGACCGGATCGAGCTGACTCAGGAGGCCTTCGCCGGGCTGCTCGGAGTCCAGCGCACGACGGTGAACGCCGTCGTCAAGGAGCTTGCGGGCGAAGGCCTGATCGTCACCCGTCGCGGCACCCTGCGGGTGATCGATCGAGTCGGCCTCGAGCACCGTGCCTGCCCCTGCTACGAGCGGCTGGCCGATCATTATGCCGCCGTCATTGGCCCGAGTGGCAGTGGGGGCGGCTGATCGCTCAGCGCGAATCAGTCGTTCGACTGATTGGATTTCGTCTTCGTCTTGATGACCGCCGCCGAAGTCTGCGCCGCGCCGCACAATCCGTCGGTGTTGGCGAGCGACAACTCGGTCCAGCCGTCGGCCGCGACGCGCTCGTTGCCCTTGAGCTTTTTCACATCATAGGTCGGCCTGAGCGCGGTCAGCTGCGGCGAAGCGGCTTCCCATTTCCTTACCAACGTAAGCGGCTTGTGCATGCGCTTGCCGGTGGCCATTCCGCTCGCTGAATCGCGAGGTTTCATTTCGTACGAAGCCTGCTCCAGCTTCCCGCCCGAGCAGACCAGCTTGATATAGGCATCGTCCGGCAGCCCGTCGCCATCGAGGTCGCCGGCATGGACGTCGAGATAATAGGGGGCCTCGCTGGTCTGGCCGACCGAGACGATGGTCAGCGTCTGCCAGTCGTCACTCGCCATCGTCTTGCCGTCGGTCGGCCCTGCCGCAACGGCCAAAAGTGCAAGGATCAACATGGGTCGTCCCCCTTCGGCTGAAGGCACGAAGAATGCGCCTCTTCACGACCTCAGGCAAGCAGGCGCCAGGGCAGCGTCTCGCCGGCATGGAACGGCACCAGTTCGATGCCCTCGGCTTCGATCCGCTCCGAAACGCGCACGTCTTCGCGTTGGAGCGTGACACGACTCTCGTTGAGCGGCAGGCCGTAAAAGCGCGCGCCGTTCACCGACGCGAACGCTTCCAGCCTGCCGAGCGCATGCTCTTCCTCGAATATCGCCGCATAGCTTTCCAGCGCGAACGGGGCATTGAAAATGCCGGCGCAGCCGCAGGCCGCTTCCTTGGCATGCCGCGGATGCGGCGCGCTGTCGGTGCCGAGGAAGAATTTGGGCGAGGCGGAAGTCGCGGCCTTGCGCACCGCCAGCCGGTGCTTTTCGCGCTTGGCGACCGGCAGGCAGTAAGCGTGGGGCCGCAGCCCGCCGGCGAACATGGCATTGCGGTTGAGGATGAGGTGCTGCGGCGTGACCGTGGCGGCGATGGCCGGGCCGGCGCTCTCCACGAACTGTGCCGCTTGTGCCGTCGAGATGTGCTCCAGCACGATCTTCAGTTCCGGAAAATCGCCGACTACTGGTTCCAGCACCCGCTCGATGAACACCGCCTCGCGGTCGAACACGTCGACTTCGGGATCGGTGACTTCGCCGTGGACGCACAGCACCATCCCGATCGCCTGCATCCGCTCGAGCACCGGAGCGATGTTGCGGATGTCCGTCACGCCGCTTGCGCTGTTGGTCGTCGCGCCCGCCGGATAAAGCTTGGCCGCCACCCACGACCCGTCGTCGAAACCGCGCGCGATCGCGTCCGGCTTGGTGTCGTCGGTGAGGTAACAGGTCATCAGCGGGGTGAAGCCCGGCCCCGCCGCGGCGACGATCCGCTCGCGATAGGCGGCAGCGGCGTCGGGCGTCGTCACCGGGGGCACGAGATTGGGCATCGCGATCGCGCGTGCAAACTGCCGCGCCGTCCAGGGCGCGACCGCGCGCAGCA
>NZ_WJSQ01000043.1 GCF_009720245.1 Sphingomonas segetis
GCTTTCGCTCCGCAAGGGCACGACGCTGACCAAGGAAATGTTCCTCAACCATCTTTACGGCGGCATGGACGAGCCCGAGCTCAAGATCATCGACGTGTTCATCTGCAAGCTGCGCAAGAAACTCAGCTTGGCTTGCGGGGGCGCCAATTATATCGAAACCGTCTGGGGCCGCGGCTATGTGCTGCGCGATCCCGAGGAAGCGAGCGAGCCGGAGCCGCAGGCCGCGGTCGCCTAAGATCATCACGGATCGGTTGGGAAAGGCGGGGTTTGCAAACCCCGCCTTTTTCTTATCCGCGTGCCGCTTCCCTGAAGAGCCAGGCGGAGAGAAGGAACGGGCTCGAAATCACGGTCGTCGCGATCAGCTCGCGCCAGTGACTGACGTTCGGCTCGTCCGTTACCCCCGCGACAGCGACGACGAAGGCGATTGCAATCGCGCCGGCGGTGACCAGCATCGCGGCGGCCATGCCCTTCGCCCTGAAGCGCGCACCGACCGACCCCAGAATCCCGACCAGGAGCGCCGCGAAGAACAGCCCGTTCACGGGGTTGTCTTCACTGCCGACAATACCGACCGCAAGGTTCGCCCAGGTGATCAGGAACGCTCCCCCGATCGCCGCCGCGACCGCGAGGCGGTAGGCCTTGCTCCCGCTCAGCCTGACCGCGAGCTCGATGGACCCGCACACGATCGCGAGCATGATGCCCATGGCCATGAAGTCCTCCGGGCCCCAGTTCACTTCGCTGGTGAACCGCATCGCGATGAAGGGGAGCAGCAGGAGCAGCGCCGCCCCGCCCCACAGAACCAGCGTCCAACGGTTCCCGCGGCGGCTCATCATCGTCAATCCGTCTGTTGCCATTCGTCAATCTCCATGCATCACTGCATCACCATCTGCACCGGCGATCGGTGAAGGGCATGAGCAAAGGATGAGGTTTCGCTGAAAAATGGCAGGAAGCTTCGCCTTCGATCAGTTCGTGCTGGATCCCGACGACCGGCAGCTGAAGCGCGGCGCTGACGTCGTCGAGCTCAACGGCCGCTACTTCGATGCGCTGGCGCTGCTGGTTCGAGAGCAAGGCAAGCTCGTGACCAAAGACCGGTTCCTCGACGATGTCTGGCGCGGCGTTCCGGTCACCGACGAGGCGCTGACGCAGTGCGTGCGGGCGCTTCGCCGCCAGCTCGGCGACGATGCAACGAAGCCGCGCTTCATCGAGACCGTGCCCAAGCACGGCTACCGGTTCATCGCTCCGGTCGAATGGTTCGACGGGCCCGCCGTGCAGCCCAACCGGCGCGTTGCCCCTCGCAGTTCATGGCAGAACAGCTTGCTGCTCGGAATCGCGGGCACGATCGGCGGCGGCCTGTCCGGTTTCATCGGCGGTTTGCTCTATGGGTTCGTCGGCGCTTCACAGCCGCTCCAGCCCGGAATGGGAGCGGCATCGGTGCTTCTGGTGCTGCTTTGCGTCACGATCCTCGTTGCTCTCATCGGCGGCGCCGGCGTGGGTTTCGGAATTGCGCTGGCAGCCAGGTCGCGGCGCTTCGGGACGTGGTGCATCGCCGGCGGCGCAGCGGGGGGATTGTTCGTCGGCGCCTGCGTCAAGCTGCTCGGGCTCGACGCGTTCAGCCTGCTGGTCGGTCAGTCGCCAGGCGATATCACCGGCGCTTTCGAGGGCCTTGTACTCGGCGCGGCGACCGGATTGGGCGCGTGGCTTGCGGCTCGGTCGCCGAAGCTCCGGCTGGGAATGGTCCAGGCCGGGCTTTGCGGTGGACTGGCCGGCCTCGTCATTTCCCTTCTCGGCGGCCGTTTGATGCTCGGGAGCCTTGAGCTGCTGGCGGAACGAGTCCCCGGCTCGCGGCTCCGGCTCGACCACATCAGCCGCCTCTTCGGCGAGCCGTCGTTCGGCCCCGTCACCCAGACGGTCACGAGCATCCTCGAAGGAGCGTTTTTCGCCGCTGGCGTAGTCGGTGCGATTCTGTTCGCCCGCCGCAACATCGCGAGCGACGCGGGGGCTTAGGCGTCGATCATGAGGCGGCTGCGCGTGCGGCGGGCCGGGAGCGTGATTGCCTTCGTTGCCGGCGCCGGCTCGGCCTCGTCCATCCGCCGCCAGCCGTCGCGGCCGAGCCGCTCGAGCGGCCTGAAGCTGGTCTTGTAGGCCATGCGGTTCGAACCTTCGACCCAATAGCCGAGATAGACGTATGGCAGCCCCGCGCGCGCGGCGCGGACGATGTGGTCGAGGATGATGTAGGTCCCGAGACCCTTTCTTGCGTCGGGCCCGACGTCGAAGAAGCTGTAGATCATCGACAGGCCGTCGCTCTGCTGGTCGCTGAGGCAGGCGCCGACGAGCTTCCCGGGCCGGCCGTCGACCGGCGGCTCGCGATATTCGATGACATAGGTGCGCACCGGCGTCTGCTCGACCATGTCGGCAAAATCGCTCTCGTCCATCTCGGCCATGCCGCCGCCCGGATGGCGGACAGCGAGATAGCGGCGGAGCAGCGAATATTGCTCGTCCGTCGTCCAGGGCTTGCAGGCGCTGACCTCGAGGTCGGCGTGGCGGCGCAGCAGCTTGCGCTGCGTCGCGCTGGGCTCGAACTCGGCGGCGAGCACGCGCACCGAGATACAGGCGGAGCAATCGATGCAGCTGGGACGGTAGGCGACGGACTGGCTGCGCCGGAAGCCGATGCGGCCCAGCGCCTCGTTCAATTCGCTCGCGTGACGGCCGGTGAGTTCGGTGAATACTTTCCGTTCGACCTTGCCCGGGAGGTACGGGCACGGGCTCGGGTTCGTTACGAAGAATTTCGGGAAGCGAAATGGTGCGCTCACCCGCGGACCTCACTCAAATGGTTACGCAGCCGTTTATGCGACTGGTAAACGCGGATGGAAAGCCTTCGGACGCGTCATTCGCGAAGGAATCTCGCTGCTGTCCCGGTGAGAGACAGTGAAGTGTCGCCGCGGCGACACGGAATCAGTCGAGATGCGTCCTTTCGACCCTGAAGCCGGCGGCTTCGAGTCGCGCGACGACGTCGTCGATGGTCCGCGCGTCGCGCGCCTCGCACTCGACCTCGATCACGGTGTCCTTCGCGGGAAGCGCGGTGAAGATCCGGCTGTGGCGGATCTCGATGACGTTAGCGCCGGCCTCATAGACCTTGGCGGTGATCGCGGCGAGCGCGCCGGGCTGGTCCTGGACCGCGACTCGAAGCCGGGCGATGCGTCCTTCGCGGACGAGATCGCGGACGAGGACATTCGCGAGCAGATGCGTGTCGATATTGCCGCCGCACAGGATGGTCGCGACCTTCTTGCCGCGGAAGCGCTCGCGCTCCGACAGCATCGCGGCGAGTCCCGCGGCCCCTGCCCCTTCGACCACGGTCTTCTCGATCCCGACCAGCATCGCGACCGCCCGCTCGAGCTCGCGCTCGGGGACCAGCATGACGTCGTTGGCATATTCCTTGAGGATGCGCGACGTGAGCTCGCCGGGCTGCTTGACGGCGATGCCCTCGGCGAGCGTGTCGCCGCCCAGGGCCATTTGGCATCCCTCGATCGCGCATTTCATCGACGGGTAAAGCTCCGCCTCGACCCCGATCAGTTCGATCTCCGGCTTGATCGCGCGGCTCGCGATCGACACGCCGGACATCAGGCCGCCGCCGCCGATGGGAACGACAATCGTGTCGAGGTCCGGCGCGTCTTCGAGCATTTCGATTGCGACCGTGCCGGCGCCGGCGATGATCGCGGGATCGTCGAATGGGTGGACGAACACGAAGCCCTTGTCGGCGGCGAGCTCAAGCGCCTTGCCGTAGGCATCGTCGAACATCTGCCCGTAAAGAACGACGGTCGCGCCGTGCCCCTCGGTGTGCGTCACCTTCACTGTCGGCGTGTTCTCCGGCATGACGATCGTCGCCGGGATGCCGAGCCGCTTTGCGTGATAGGCGACCGCCTGGGCGTGGTTGCCCGCCGAGGCCGCGATGACGCCGCGCTGGCGCTCCTCGCCGGTGAGTTGAAGCAGCTTGTTGAGCGCGCCGCGCTCCTTGTAGGCGGCGGTGAACTGGAGGTTCTCGAACTTCAGCCAGACTTCCGTGCCGATGATCTCCGAAAGCGTCTTGCTGACCAGCATCGGCGTGCGGACGACGGCGCCCTCGATCCGCTCGGCCGCGGCGTGGACGTCGTCGATCGTCGGGGGCTGCATCATCGACGCGCGGCCTAGCCCTTCACCGGCGCGCGAACAATGCTAAGCGTTGCGCCCATGAAACCACCTCTCCCGATCGCGCTTACAGCGGCGCTGCTCGCCTCCCCGGCCGGTGCCGATACGCTGGTCTATAATGCGAACGGGGTCCAGGTTGACGGCTACGGTCACGTTTCGCACTTCCACGGTTTCGTGATCGGCGACGACGGCAAGGTGGTGCGCCTCGTCCGGGCCGACGAGCCGCGGCCGCAAACCGACCTCCAGATCGACGCTGGCGGCCGGACGCTGATGCCCGGATTCGTCGACGCGCACGGCCATGTGATGGACCTCGGCTATTCGGCCATCCGGCTGAACCTGACGGGCACCAGCTCGCTCGCCGACCTTCAGCAGCGGCTGCGCGAATATGCTGCCGCGCATCCTGAGGCGAAGTGGGTGCTAGGCTTCGGCTGGAACCAGGAGCTTTGGCCGGAGAAGCGGTTCCCCACCGCCGCTGACCTCGATGCGGTGGTGCCCGACCGGCCGGTCGTGCTCGAGCGGGTCGACGGCCATGCGATCCTCGCCAACGGCGCGGCGATGAAGGCGGCGGGGGTGACGCCTGCGACCCAGGCTCCTGCGGGCGGCGAAATCCACGACGGACTGTTCGTCGACGCGGCGCGCGGCCTGATCGACCCCGCGATCCCCAAGCCGACCCAGGGGGAAATGGACGGGGCGTTCGCGAAGGCGCAGGAGATCCTGCTCGGCTTCGGCGTGACCGGCGTCGGATCGATGAGTACCTCGCTCGCGGACTGGGATACGTTCCGCCGCGCCGGCGACAGCGGGAAGCTGCAGGTCCGGCTTATGAGCTATCTGCTCGGCGTCGAGCCGCTGAAGACGATCCCGAAGCCCACGCCGTGGCTTTATGACGACCACCTGCGCGCGGTCGGGGTGAAGCTGTTCGCCGACGGCGCACTCGGCTCGCGCGGCGCGTGGCTCAAGCGGCCTTATGCCGACAAGCCGGACACGCGGGGGCTACAATTCCATTCGGACGCCGAGCTGCGCGCGCTCGCCGACACCGCAGCGTCGCACGGATTCCAGCTCGCGACCCACGCGATCGGCGACGCGGCGAATGCGCAGGTAATCTCCACCTACGAATGGCTTAACACGAAATACGGCAGCGACCGCCGCTGGCGGATCGAGCATGCGCAGGTGGTGGATTGCGCGGACCTGCCGCGGATCGGGCGGGCGCACATCATCGCCTCGATGCAGCCGACCCACCAGACCAGCGACCGGTTGATGGCGGAGAACAGGCTCGACCCGCCGCGGCTGAAGTGCGCCTACGCATGGCAGTCGATGCTGCGGACGGGCGCGAAGCTGGCTTTCGGCACGGACTTTCCCGTGGAGTCGCCGAATCCGTTTCCGGGCTTGTCAGCCGCGATCAGCCGCCAGGACGTAAATGGGCAGCCGCCGGGCGGCTGGTATCCGGCCGAGCGGCTGACGCTGGCACAGGCGCTCGACTCGTACACTCGCGGCGCGGCTTACGCCGGCTTTGCCGAGGACCGGATCGGCGCGCTCGGACCCGGCCAATGGGCGGATTTCATCATCGTCGACCGCGACCCGACGAAGCTGAACCCGCAGGAGCTTGCGCGCACGCAGGTGATCGAGACCTGGGTGGCCGGCAAGAAGGTGTGGAGCCGCGAGCCTAGTGCTGCGGCGGCGCCTGAGCGCGGGAAATGAGCATCGCGGGCGTGAGCACCTGGGGCAGCTGCTCCGCGCCCTTGCCCGGCGCGTACCAGAGGTAGAGCGGGACGCCGGCGCGGCCCTGCGTCTCGAGGAAGCGCGTGATCGCCGGGTCGCCGTTGGTCCAGTCGCCGGCGAGCACCTTTACGTCCGCCTTGCGGAAGGCATCGCGCACTTCGCCGCGGTCGATCGCGGTCGCTTCGTTGACCTTGCAGGTCAGGCACCAGTCGGCGGTGAAATAGACGAACACCGGTTTGCCCTGCTGCACGTAACGGACGACCCGCGCTTCGCTCCATTGCTCGGCGCCGGCAACGCGAACGGCATCGGGCGAAGGCTGCGGAACCACGAAAACCACAAGCGCCGACAGCGCTACGGCCACTGGAGCAGCCCAGAGGATGCGTTTGCCGTCGCGCTGCCGCTGTCCCGCACCGAACAGCAGGAGCAGCAGGCCGACCGTAGCGGCGATGCCGAGCATCAGCGCGGTCGTGCCGGATTGCCTCCACAGCAGCCACAGCACTGCAAGCGCCGTCGCCCCCATCGGGATGGCGAGGAAGCGCTGGAGGCGGCGCATCCACGGGCCGGGCTTCGGCAGGCGTTTTCGGGATGCGGGAATGAAGGCGACGGCGACGAACGGCAGCGCGAGCCCGAGACCGAGCGCCGCGAACACGAACACCGCACCTACTGCGGGAAGCAACAGCGCCGTTCCGAGCGCCGCCCCGAGGAATGGACCTGCGCACGGCGTGGCGACGAAGGCAGCCAGCGCGCCGGTGCCGAAGCTGCCCGCTGGCTGCGCGCGGCCGCTCAGCACCGGCAGCTCGAACAGCCCGAGCAAATTGGCGGTGATTGCGACCGCGAGCAGCAGCAGCAGCATGATCGTGCGCGGGTCCTGCAGTTGGAATGCCCAGCCGACTTCGGATCCAGCGGCACGAATGACGAGCAGTAGAGCGCCCAGCGCGCCCGTGCCGACGATCGCTCCGGCAGTGTAGGCCAGCGAGTCCGACCGCGCCTCGCGCGCTTCGCCGCCCGCGCGCGAAATGTGCAGCGCCTTAAGCGCGAGGATGGGAAATACGCAGGGCATCAGGTTGAGCAGGATGCCGCCGGCAATCGCGCCGAGCACGGCCCACAGCACCGCCGTCCAGCCGAGGCCGCCGATCGGTCTGCCTTGAGGTACCGGCCCCGGCACCGAGTCGAATTGGAGTCCGCGCCCGTTGCCGAGCGCGATGACGCCCGCGAACTCTTTCGGCGCGGCGCCCTTGCGCTGGAGCTCGGCGATCAGCGTGTCGCCAGAGCGGCTGAATCGCTGCTTCGCCTCATAATCGACGGGGCCGTCGGTCGCGGGGAACAGGTAAGGCTCGCCGAGACTGACGCTCGCCGGCAGCGGGATTGCGACGCGCAATTTGCTGCCGGCGACCTCGAAATGCGCGGCGCTTGCGAGCGGCTGCGGCAGCGCCCGCCGCCAGGCGTCGAACTGCGCGCGGTTCGGCGTTCCGGCGCCGACCGGGAGTTCGAGGGAAAGCTCGCCCTGCTCGGGCACGCAGATCTTGTCGGTGCAGGCGAGCCAGCGTGCTTCCGCGCGGATCGGGATGATGCCGCGCGCGTCGGGCGGCACCTTCAGCCGGACGAGCACGGCATAATCCTGCTCGAAGACGTAGTTCATGAGGTTGGCGATTTCGAGCCGCGTCGGCACTGGGTAACGGAGCGGGCCAGCCGAGAAACCGGCGGGCAGCTGCCACTTCACGTCCATCGGCAGGCCAGCGTCGCCGGGGTTCAGCCAATAGCCGTGCCACCCCGGCGCGGGGTGCATATGGATTGCGAGCTCGACCTCCCCGCCGGGCGGCGCGGGGCCTTCGGCGACCAGCTCGGGCGTGATGTTCTGCGCGTGCGCAACGGCGGGTGCGAGGAGCAGTGCGAAGAGGATGACGAGACGCTTGAGCATCTCGAAGAGCGCTACAGCTTTGAGCGGCCGGTGCAAAATCGGTTCACACGAAGGCACGAAGGCAATGAAGGACTCGTCATCCCCGCCTTGAGCCGGGATCCAGCTTTCATTTCGTACCTCATGGAAGATGGATTCCCGCTTTCGCGGGAATGACGAAGTGCCTCTTCGTGCCTTCGTGTGAAGCCTATTCCAGATTGGGGCGAAGCCACCGCTCCGCCTGTTGCACCGGCACGCCGCGGCGCCCGGCATATTCCTCGAGCTGGTCGCGGCCGATCTTGGCGACGCCGAAATACTGGCTGTCGCGGTGGCCGAAGTAGAAACCGGACACCGCGGAGGTCGGCAGCATCGCGAAATTCTCGGTGAGCACCACCTCGCCGGGGTTGCCGCCGAGCATCTTGAACAGCACCGGCTTGAGGCTGTGATCCGGGCAGGCGGGGTATCCGGGTGCGGGGCGGATGCCGTGATATTTCTCGCGAATCACCTGCTCGTTCGACAGATGCTCGTCGGCATAGCCCCAAAGCCGGTTTCGAACCTGGCCGTGAAGCACCTCGGCGAAGCTTTCCGCCAGCCGGTCGGCGAGCGCCTTCAAGAGGATGTCGTCATAATCGTTGACGGTCTGCTTGAACCGCTCGAGGTGCGGCTCGAGCCCGTGAATGCCGACGGCGAAGCCGCCGATCCAGTCCTCGCCCTCGGCGGAGATGAAGTCCGCGAGGCACATGTTCGGCCGCCCTTGGCGCTTGCGCACCTGCTGGCGCAGCATCGGCACGCGAGTCCAGTCGTTGCCCGCCAGCACAAGGATGTCGTCGCCTTCGCGCTTGCAGCGCCACATGCCGACGGTCGCCTTCGGCGTCACCCAGCGTTCCGCGATGAGCTGGTCGAGCATCTGCTGGGCGTCGTTGAAGAGGCTCGTCGCGCTTTCGCCGACGACCGGATCCTCGAGAATTGAGGGATAGGTGCCGGCCAGCTCCCACGCGCGGAAGAAGGGCGTCCAGTCGATCGAGGCCTTGAGGTCCTTCAAGGGCCATTCGCCGAAATGGTGGAGGCCGGGGTAAGCGGGCGGCGGCGCCTTGCCCGACGGATCGTAGGGGAAAGCGTTGGCGCGCGCTTCCTCGAGCGTGATCAGGTCCTTGGGCCCGCTGCGCTCGCGCGACTTGCGGAGCTTGTCGTAATCGTCGGCGGTGGTCGCGATCAGCGGCTTGCGCTGCGTGTCCGAGACCAGCGACGAGGCGACTCCGACCGCGCGGCTAGCGTCGAGGACATGGATCACCGGCCCTTCGTAAGCGGGGTCGATCCTCAGCGCGGTGTGCGCCTTGCTGGTCGTCGCGCCGCCGATCAGCAGCGGGGTGGTGAGGCCGAGCCGCTGCATTTCGCCCGCCACCGTCACCATCTCGTCGAGCGACGGCGTGATCAGGCCCGACAGGCCGATCATGTCGGCATTGTTGTCGTTCGCGCACTGCAGGATGTCCTGCCACGGGACCATCACGCCGAGGTCAATCACCTCGAACCCGTTGCACTGCAACACTACGCCGACGATGTTCTTGCCGATATCGTGGACGTCGCCCTTGACCGTCGCCATCACGATCCGGCCCTTGCCCTGGGTGACGCCCTTCTCTTCCTTCTCCTTCTCGATGAAGGGGAAAAGATAGGCGACGGCGCGCTTCATCACGCGGGCCGATTTGACCACCTGCGGAAGGAACATCTTGCCGCTTCCGAACAGGTCGCCGACGACGTTCATGCCATCCATCAGCGGTCCTTCGATGACCTCGATCGGCCGCGCCGCCTGCTGCCGCGCTTCCTCGGTGTCGTCGATGATGTGCGCGTCGATGCCCTTGACCAGCGCGTAGGACAGGCGCTCGGCGACGGGCAGCGAGCGCCACTCGGCGGCAGCTTTCTCGGCGGCGGGATCGACGTCCTTGTACTTCTCGGCGAGCGTGACCAGCCGCTCGGTGGCATCGTCGCGCCGGTCGAAGATCACGTCCTCGCAGGCCTCGCGCAGCTCCGGATCGATCTGGTCGTAGACGTCGAGCTGCCCCGCGTTGACGATGCCCATGTCCATGCCCGCGGGGATCGCGTGGTAGAGGAACACGCTGTGCATCGCCCGGCGAACCGGCTCGTTGCCGCGGAACGAGAAGCTGAGGTTGGAGAGCCCGCCGCTGATGTGGGTGCCGGGGCAGCGGTGACGGATTTCGCGCGCCGCTTCGATGAAATCGATCGCGTAACGGCGGTGCTCGTCGATGCCGGTGGCGATCGCGAAAATGTTCGGGTCGAAGACGATGTCACTGGCGTCGGTGCCGTCGGCGGTGAGCAGCCTGTACGCCCGCTCGCAGATCGAGACCTTGCGCTCGACCGTGTCCGCTTGCCCGACCTCGTCGAACGCCATCACCACGACGGCGGCCCCGTAGGCGCGGCACTTGCGCGCGAGCTCGAGGAACGGCCCCTCGCCTTCCTTCATGCTGATCGAATTGACGATCGGCTTGCCCGACACGCATTTGAGGCCGGCCTCGATCACGCTCCACTTCGAGCTGTCGATCATCACCGGAACGCGGGCGATGTCGGGCTCGGCCGAGATGCGCTTGAGGAAGATCGTCATCGCCTGCTCGGAATCGAGCAGGGCCTCGTCCATGTTGACGTCGACGATCTGGGCGCCGTTCTCGACCTGGTCGCGGGCGACCTCGACCGCGGCGTCATAGTCGCCGGCGAGGATCAGCTTCTTGAACCGCGCCGAACCGGTGACGTTGCAGCGCTCGCCGATGTTGACGAAGCGCGCGCCCGCGCCCGTTTGTTCGGGGACCGCCCCCTCGGGGACTGTCCCCACGCCAAGCTCCTGATTCACGCAGCGATCACCATCGGTTCGAGCCCGGCGAGCAAGGTGCCGGAGCGTACGGCCGGGACGGTGCGCGGCGTGCAATCACGCACCGCCCCGGCAATGGCGGCGATGTGCGAGGGAGTCGTCCCGCAGCAGCCGCCGACGATATTCACCAGACCGCTTTCCGCCCACTCGCGGACCTGCGCGGCGGTCTCACCCGCCGCCTCGTCATATTCGCCGAGCTCGTTTGGCAGGCCCGCGTTGGGATAGGCCATCACCAGCGTGTCCGCGGTCGCCGCCAGCGCGGAGAGGTGCGGGCGGAGCTGGGCGGCGCCGAACGAGCAGTTGAGCCCGATGGTGATCGGCCTCGCATGGCGCACCGAGGCCCAGAATGCCTCGACCGTGTGGCCCGAGAGGTTGCGGCCCGACAAGTCGGTCAGGGTCATCGAGATCATCAGCGGGAGTGCGCGGCCGAGCGCCTGAGCCGCTTCCAGCGCGGCCATGATCGCCGCCTTGGCGTTGAGCGTGTCGAAGATCGTCTCGATCAGGATGAAGTCGACTCCTCCTTCGACCAGCGCGTCGACCTGATCCCGGTACACGGCTTTTACCGCGTCGAAGTCGACCTCGCGGAAAGCGGGGTCGTTGACATTGGGCGACAGCGACAAGGTCTTGTTGGTCGGACCGAGCGCGCCGGCGACCCAGCGCTTGCGCCCGTCGCGATCGGCGATTTCGCGAGTGATCCGCGCGGCCGCCAGGTTGATGTCGCGGACGAAGCTTTCGGCGCCATAATCGGACTGGGAAATGGCATTGGCATTGAACGTATTGGTCGCAAGGATTTCCGCACCGGCGTCGGCGAAGCTTTCGCAGATGGAGCGGACGATCTCGGGTTTCGTAAGATTCAGCAGGTCGTTGTTGCCGCGCTGATCCTTCACCAGGTCGAGGCCGCCGCAATAATCTTCGGACTTGAGTCGGTGCTGCTGGATCAGCGTGCCGTAGGCACCGTCCTTGATGAGGATGCGTTTGGCGGCTTCGGCGCGGAGGGTGCCGGCTGCGTTCATGGAGCGATTTCCCTTTGCGGCCGCGCCCCGAGCAGATGACAGATGGCGTAGCTGAGCTCGGCGCGGTTGAGCGTGTAAAAATGGAAGTTGCGCACCCCGCCCGCATAGAGCTGTCCGCACAGCTCGGCGGCCAGAGTCGCGGCGATCAGCTGGCGCGCCGCGGGAAGGTCGTCGAGCCCCTCGAACAGGCCGTTCAGCCACTCCGGGATGCTGGCGCCGCACATTTCGGCGAAGCGGCGTGTCTGGGCGACGTTGGAGACCGGAAGGATTCCGGGGACGATTTCGACATCGATCCCGGCGGCCGCCGCTTCGTCCCGGAAACGCAGGAAGCAGTCGGGCGAGAAGAAGAATTGTGTGATCGCGCGGCTCGCCCCGGCGTCGACCTTGCGCTTGAGGTTCTCGAGGTCGAACGCGCGCGTCGACGAATCCGGATGCACTTCTGGATAAGCCGCGACGGAGATGTCGAAGGGGGCAACCTGCCTGAGCCCCGCGACCAGGTCGGCGGCGTCGCGATAGCCGCCGGGGTGCGGCGCGAACTTCGTACCCGCTTCCGGCGGATCGCCGCGCAGCGCGACGATGTGGCGCACGCCGAGCTCCCAATAAGCGCGGGCGATTTCATCGACTTCCTCGCGCGTGGCGGCGACACAGGTGAGGTGCGCCGCGGGCGTGAGCCCGGTCTCCTTGAGGATCCGCTCGACGGTCGCGTGCGTCCGCTCGCGCGTCGAGCCGCCGGCGCCGTAGGTCACCGACACGAAATGCGGATGCAGCGGCTCGAGAGTCTTGATCGACTCCCACAGGTTCTGCTCCATCTTCTCGCTCTTGGGCGGGAAGAATTCGAAGCTGACGGCGATGTCGCCGCGTGCCTCGGCGAATAGCGGCTGGTGCCGGCTAAGGCAGTCGAACGCGTTCACGCCGCCCTCCGCTGCGACAGCGGCGCCTTCACGCCGCGCCACAGGGTGACCGTGAGCTCTCCGCCCCGGAGGTGCCGGACCTGGTCGACTTCGAGCCCGGCCGAGGCGAACCAGCCCGCCATCACCTCATCCTCGAAGCCAAGGCGAATGTGGGCGTCGCGGGCGCGCAGTTCCTCGCGCTCGTGCGCGGCGAAATCGACGACCAGCAAGGTGCCGCCGGGCGCAAGCACGCGCGCCGCCTCGGCGATCGCGGCGGCCGGGGAATGGGCGTAGTGAAGCACCTGGTGGATGACGATCGTGTCGGCGCTGTGGTCGCCGAGCGGCAGCGCGTACATGTCGCCCTGGCGCAGGCTCGAGGAGATGCCCGCCGCTTCGAGCTTCACCCGCGCGACGCGCAGCATGTCCGACGAGCGGTCGATGCCGATCGACTGCGTCGCGCGCGGCCCGAACAGCTCGATCATGCGGCCGGTGCCGGTGCCGATGTCGACGAGGCAACCGAGCGCACGCTTGCCGAGCGCGCGGTCGATCGCCGCCTCGACCTCGCTCTCGGCGACGTGGAGCGAACGGATTCGGTCCCACACCTCGGCGTGGCCGGCGAAATAAAGGTTCGCGGCTTCGGCGCGCTCGGCGCGGATCGTCTCGATGCGCGCCGCGTCGGCGGCGAACAGGGCGTTGGTAGCGGCATCGGCCCAGGCGTCGATGAGCGCGAACATCGGCTCGACGCGGTCCGCTCCGGCGAGCGTCAGGAACACCCAGCTGCCCTCCTTGCGCCGTTCGAGCACGCCGGCGTCGGCGAGGATCTTGAGATGCCGCGACACGCGCGGCTGGCTTTGGCCGAGCACTTGTGCCAATTCGCCGACCGACAGCTCCATCAGCCGCAGAAGCACCACGATCCTCAGCCGCGTCGGATCGGCGAGCGCCTGGAATCGGTCGGCAAGTGGAAGGGCTGCGGTCACGGAGATAACGATATAAAGATATCTTTATATGGTCAAATCATCCTGCTAAAATAATCTCTTGTGCAACGGTAGGGATTAAAGCTATTGCCGCGCATCTGGCCTGAACGACTCGCACGGGCAGGCCCGGGTGGTGCCCGCCCCAGGGCACATTTGAAGGGAGTGGAACGATCATGAAGAAGGTTGCCATTGTGACCGTTGCGGTCCTCGCGCTCGGCCTCACCGCGTGCAACAAGTCGGACGCCGGCAACAACGCCGCGAACGAGACCGCGGTCGAGAACAACGCCGAGTACGACGTCAACGCCGCCACCAACGATTCGGTCAACGCCGCGGACGCCGCGCTCAACAGCGCGAGCAACGCGGTCGAGAACGCCGGCGACGCCGTCGGCAACGCGCAGGACGCCGTCCAGAACGCCGCCGAGAACCAGTAAGCTTCTCGACAGCGATTATCAGGAAG
This sequence comes from Sphingomonas segetis, assembly GCF_009720245.1. Taxonomy (GTDB): domain Bacteria; phylum Pseudomonadota; class Alphaproteobacteria; order Sphingomonadales; family Sphingomonadaceae; genus Sphingomicrobium; species Sphingomicrobium segetis. Next base: position 13,999 of record NZ_WJSQ01000043.1, read on the forward strand.
GGCCGCTCCCCCAGGAGCGGCCCTTTTTTTGTCTTCGGTCAAAGTGGTACTTCGCCCGAGTGAAACATCTGCTTCTTTGCACATTGATTCTCCTCGCCGCTGCGTGCCGCAAGGACGAGCCTCCCGCGCCCACCGCCGAACAGTCCGACCAGCTCAACGAGGCCGAGGACATGCTGAACGGCATGGCCGCAAACGAAGAAGGGCCGGAAGCGAATGCCTCCGGCCCTTCCCCTTCGTCTGAATAAGCGGCTGTCTTAGAAGTCCATTCCGCCCATGCCGCCGCCGGCCATCGCCGGAGCCGGCTTGTCATCCGGCAGCTCGGCGATCGTCGCCTCGGTGGTGATCAGCAGGCCGGCGACCGAAGCCGCGTCCTGCAGCGCCGCGCGAACGACCTTGGTCGGATCGATCACGCCCGACTGGACGAGGTTCTCATACTCTTCGGTCTGGGCATTGAAGCCGAGCGTCGGATCGTTGCCGTCGATCAGCTTTCCGGCAACGACCGCGCCGTCGTGACCCGCGTTCTCGGCGATCTGCCGAAGCGGCGCGTGCAGCGCCTTGCGGATGATGTCGATGCCGCGGGTCTGGTCGTCGTTCTCGCCCTTCAGGCCCTCGAGCGCCTTGGTCGCGTAGAGAAGCGCGGTACCGCCGCCGGGAACGATTCCTTCCTCGACCGCGGCCCGGGTCGCATGGAGCGCGTCATCGACGCGGTCCTTGCGCTCCTTGACCTCGACCTCGGACGCTCCGCCGACCTTGATCACGGCAACGCCGCCGGCGAGCTTCGCCAGCCGCTCCTGCAACTTCTCGCGGTCATAGTCGGACGTCGTGGTCTCGATCTGCTGGCGGATCGCGCCGACCCGGCCTTCGATATGCTCGCGGGTGCCGGCGCCATCGACGAGCGTCGTATTGTCCTTGTCGATGGTGACGCGCTTGGCCTGGCCGAGCATGTTCAGCGTGACATTCTCGAGCTTGATGCCGAGATCCTCGCTGATCATCTCGCCGCCGGTGAGGATGGCGATATCCTCGAGCATCGCCTTGCGGCGATCGCCGAAGCCCGGGGCCTTGACCGCCGCGACCTTGAGGCCGCCGCGCAGCTTGTTGACGACCAGGGTCGCCAGCGCCTCGCCCTCGATGTCCTCGGCGATGATCAGCAGCGGACGGCCGCTCTGCACGACCGCCTCGAGGATCGGAAGCATCGCCTGCAGATTGGAGAGCTTCTTCTCGTGGATAAGGATGTACGGGTCGGTCAGCTCGACCTGCATCTTCTCCGGGTTGGTGATGAAGTAGGGCGAGAGATAGCCGCGGTCGAACTGCATGCCCTCGACGACATCGAGCTCGAACTCGAGGCCCTTGGCCTCCTCGACCGTGATCACGCCTTCCTTGCCGACCTTCTCCATCGCCTCGGCGATCTTCTCGCCGACCTCGCGGTCGCCATTGGCGGCAATGCTGCCGACCTGGCCGATTTCCGAGGAACCGGTCACGTCCTTCGAACGCTTTTTCAAGTCCTCGACGACCTTGCTGACGGCGATATCGATGCCGCGCTTGAGGTCCATCGGGTTCATTCCGGCGGCGACCGACTTCATGCCCTCACGAACGATCGCCTGGGCAAGAACGGTCGCAGTGGTGGTGCCGTCGCCGGCAATGTCGTTGGTCTTCGAGGCCACTTCGCGCACCATCTGCGCGCCCATGTTCTCGAACTTGTCCTTGAGCTCGATTTCCTTGGCGACGGTGACGCCGTCCTTGGTGATGCGCGGTGCACCGAAGCTCTTTTCGATGACGACGTTGCGGCCCTTCGGGCCCAGCGTCACCTTCACTGCATTGGCGAGAATGTCGACGCCGGCGAGGATGCGCTCACGCGCATCGCGGCTGAATTTCACGTCCTTGGCTGCCATGTGGCTACCCTTTCTTCAAAAAGCGAATGTTCACGAATGTTCGCGGTGACGCGGAGTTTTCCCCCGCGCTTCCGAAGTCAGGCGACGATCCCGAGGATGTCGCTTTCCTTCATGATGATGAGGTCCTCGCCGTCGAGCTTGACCTCGGTCCCGGACCATTTGCCGAACAGGATCTTGTCACCGGCCTTGACGTCGAGCGGCGTAACCTTGCCGTCCTCGGCCTTGGTGCCCCCGCCGACGGCGACGACTTCGCCTTCCTGCGGCTTTTCCTTTGCGGTGTCGGGAATAATGATCCCGCCGGCGGTCTTGTCGTCGGCCTCGACACGGCGGACGAGGACGCGGTCATGAAGCGGCCTGAAAGCCATAGGTCTGAATCCCTCTCTCGTTTCGTCAGGTTGAACGTTGCCGCTGGCACTCTGCACATGAGAGTGCCAGCGATGGCGGGCATATGGTTGTCAGTCGTTCATCCGTCAACGCCCGCGGCGGCGGATTTTTCAGCGTGAAACGGTTGTGGGTGCGCGGATCGTGTCAGGCCGAGGCTGTCGTGCGGTCGCGACGTTCATTACTGGTAGAAGTTGCTTCGGAATCCTGGAGGGCGCTCGCGCAGCTGCATGCAGTCCGGTTCCCTGCGCTGCTTCCAGGCGTCGTTCGCATCATTGTCCATCTGGTTCGTGGTCCGCGAGTTCAGTCTCACCGCAACGGTCGATTCAGCGTCGGCCGCGGGAGCGCCGATGCGAGACTCACCAGGGAACAACAGGGACCTTGATGCGGAGAGGGCCGGCCTCCCTCCCGTCCAGTTGAACTCTGCGAACCAGTTCACGGTCCAGCCAAGCCGGGCAAGGATCGTAATCGAAGTATCGGGCTCACGGACGATGAAATAAGTGATGAAAGCTTCGTTCCGGGCTGCTCTGGCAATGAAATTCGGCGCGGCGGCCCTGCGATTTTCGAATTGCAGGTTGAACAGAGACCAGGGGTTATCCGTAAAGCTGACCTTTACGTCGAACCCTTTCTTGCCGTCAGGCCTCGGAACACCGACCCTGTCGACGATCAGGTTGTTGGGGCTGAAGACATGTCCCTGGATGGTCTCGCCGGTGTCGGGTTCTACGTCGAGCGACGGATTGGCAAAAGACCGCCTCAGGTCGACGGCCGTGGAGCCCTCCGACGGAACTCGGCCGACGTAGAGAACGTCGTATGCGTGGAGCGTCGAAACCTGCACCATACCGAACTGAAAGTTGCCGATATCGAACTCACCGGCAGTGGCTTCGAGGAAGACCCGGCCCTCGATCTCGACCGCCGGTCCGTGCGTAGCTCTCACCCCCGACACGTCAGCCGCGGCAAGCGTGACATTTTTCGTGCAGTGAAGAAGCACCGATTCCGCGCCGATGTGGACAGCTGCGGTCGCGCCTGCGGTCTTCCACGCGATTTTTGCCGACGATCGATCGAGCGTCAATGCCACGATTCGCGGTGCCCTCTATTTGCGGACCGGCAGAGGCTCGGCCTGCGCGGCAGCTTCGCTGAGCGCTGCGATCGATCGGTCCAGTTGCGTCAGGGTTTCCGTCCCGGCCTCGCCATCGGCCGCGAGGCCGGACATGCGCTGAAAATCGCTGACAACTCGAGCGGTCTCGGAGCCGAAAATCCCATCCGGCAAGGATCCTCCCGCACCCGTTGAAGCCGGCATCGAAAAACCGAGGTCGATGAGCGCCAATTGGAGGACGCGCACGCCTTCGCCCTGCGCGCCCTGCTTGAGAGGAGGATTGTTCGAAGCTGCGGCCAGAACCTGCGCGTTGCTCGAAAATCTTGAGCAAGCCAAAGCCATCCCGTCCCCCGCTGTTCGAGCCGCGAGGCTGCCGAACTCTCGCCATGTACCTCAAAGGCCGAGCGCGTGGCAACGGCCCAACGCAGTCGGACGCGCCCGCGCGCGATCATTTCGTGCGGCCAGCGGTGAATGGATGTTTCTCCTAAATGCGGATCGCGGATCGAACGAGCCTCTCACGTCTCAACCAGCGCACGAGCATGAGCACGGCGACGCAGCCCAGGCCGATCGCGAGGCCGATCCAGATGCCGAGGCCCTTCCAGTCCGCGCCGAACGCCAGCCACGAGCCGATGCCGAGGCCCACGACCCAGTAGCCGACGAGCGCGAAAAGCAGGGGCCAGCGCGTGTCGTGGAGGCCGCGCAGCATTCCGGCGCCGATCACCTGCGCTCCGTCGACGAGCTGGAAGGCCGCGGCCACCTTGAGGAAGGTGACGGCGAGGCCGATGACCACCGCGTTCTGCGGGACGTCGGCGAGGAACAATGTGACGAGCGCACGCGGCATCATCCAGATGCCCAGCGCCATCGCGCCCATGAAGCCGACGCCGAGGACCCACGCCGTCCAGCCGGCGCGGCCGATCGCCGCTTCGTCGCGGCGGCCGAGGGCAAGGCCGACG
>NZ_WJSQ01000044.1 GCF_009720245.1 Sphingomonas segetis
CGGCGGGCCCCATGTCGCCAGCGGGCGTGTTGACGAGGTCGCGAACCAGCGCAGTGGCTTCGGCGAGCCGCACCGCCTCGTCAATCCGCGCCGCCTCGCCGGTGACCAGCACGCGCGGCCCGCGCTCGGCATCGTCCTTCTTTGAGCGGTAGGCGTCGAACCGGTGCTGCGCGAGCAGCCAGCCGAGCGCGGCCTTGCCGGGTTCGCCTTCCGCGAGCTTGTACGTGCCTTCGGGCATCTTCTCGGCAAGCGCGGCGAGGCACCAGGGCGACAGCTCGGCGGCATTCTTGACCGCGCTCACCACCTCGAACTCGCCCCCGCGCGGCAGGATGGCGAAAGCGTAAGCCGCCTTTTCGTCGAAACGGTGCGCCTCGAGCAGGGCGCGGTCCTCCGCCGGCCGCTTGTTCAGCCACGCGGCGAAGCTGTCCTTATCGACAAGATGGACCAGCCGCGCCTTCCGGCCGCGGTCGGGGACGAGGAGGGAGGTGAAATCGGTCATGGGCGGGCTCTAGCGACGAAACGGGATCAGGCGAAGGCGCGAACGATCACAAAGTTCGCTCCTTGACGCGCGCCCCCGTGCGCGATGAGGGGATGTGTCGGCTTTGTCGGTGTCGATCACCGGAAGTGGCAGCTTTCCATCCATTCAACACATTAGCGGATGTCTGAAAACGACCCGTTGCAGACATCATGAGTTTCGCGAACAAGGCTCCATCCTTCGCAGGGAGCCGCATCAATGGCCGTCACCAGGATTGTTGCAAATCTTCGCGCGCCCGACCCAATGAGCTTGGCGAAATTCTACAGGGATGTCTTTGAGCTAGAGCTTCCCTTCGACATGGGGTGGATCGCGTTCTTGAGCACCGATTCTACCCAGAAGATCGAGCTGCACACCGCCTCTGAAGGTGGGTCTGGAACTGAATTGCCCGTCATCTCAATCGGCGTGGATAATCTTGACGATGCGGAGGCGGCCGTACGCGCCGCAGGTGCAAAGGTCGTCTACGGGCCGGTTGGAGAGAAGTGGGGACTTCGCCGATTCTTCTTCCGCGATCCAGCGGACAACCTCGTGAATGTCGTCGACAGCTGAGCTACCCCGCACTCTCCGACCCCTCAGCGGTGTCCGTTTTCCGCCCATTCCTGCCTCTAGAACGAATCGCGGCCTGCTTCACCGACTTCCCGCCACGCCAGCCGCGCCGTCGCCGCCACAAACGGCAGGAAGGCGATCTGGCTTGGCATGACGGCGCTGGACGTCACATCCTCGACGAACGATCCCCTGAGCGGATGGGCGGCGATGAACCAGAGGTTGTGCGCGACATCGGAGGCGATGATCAGGACCGTCAATGCGATCCCGAACCGCGGGCGGAGGAACAGCAGCACGGCTGCGAGCGGATCGAGGAACGTCAGGCTGCTCCAGTAGAGCGCGGTGGCCGCGGGCAAGTGCTCCGGGAACCAGCCATGGGCGAGGACGGCTCGCACATGGTTGACGGTCGCCCCGGCGAGGCAGAGCGCATAGGCAATCCTGATCCGCATGCCGCGGCGCAATCCCGCTCAATTCGCTTGTGCGGTGGGGAGGTCAAAGCTGTCGGGCCGCGCGAGGTCCCAGGCGTGGCTGTAGAAGCTGCGCTTGCGGCGGCCCTCGATCAGCTCGCCGGGCTCGAGGAACACGTGGAGCTGGGAGAACAGCCGGATCTCCGCTCCTTCGACGCGTCTCACGAGATGGTGCGGCTTGATCTCGGAAGGATGATCGAGGCCCGCCGCGGCGATCATGTCGGACAGCGCCAGCATGGTGTTGCGATGGAAATTGGCGACGCGCTGCGCCTTGTCCTCGACGACCAGCGCGCGCTGGCGCAGCGCGTCCTGGGTCGCCACGCCGGTCGGACAGCGGTTGGTGTTGCAGATGAGCGACTGGACGCAGCCGAGCGCGAACATGTAGCCGCGGCCGGCATTGGTCCAGTCCGCGCCTAGGGCGATCAGGCTGGCGATGTCGAACGCGCTGACCACCTTGCCGGCGGCGCCGATCCTGATGCGGTCGCGCAGGCCGGCGCCGACGAGCGTGTTGTGCGCGAACAGCAGGCCTTCGCGGGCCGGCACGCCGATGTGGTTCAAGAATTCGAGGGGCGAGGCGCCCGTACCTCCCTCGGCGCCGTCGACGACGATGAAATCGGGGACGATTCCGGTTTCGCGCATCGCCTTGACGATGGCCATGAATTCCCATGGATGGCCGATGCACAGCTTGAAACCCACGGGCTTGCCGCCCGAGAGCCTCCTCAGGTCGGCGATGAACTGCATCATCTCGATCGGCGTCGCAAAGGCCCGGTGTCGCGCCGGCGAGAGACAATCCTCCCCCGCGGGGACGCCGCGCGTGAGGGCGATCTCCGCCGTCACCTTCGCGCCGGGCAGGATGCCGCCGTGGCCGGGCTTGGCGCCCTGGCTGAGCTTGAGCTCGACCATCCTGACCTGGCCCATGGCGGCTTTCTTCGCAAAGCGCTCCGGATCGAACTGGCCGTCGGCGGTGCGGCAGCCGAAATAGCCGCTGCCAATTTCCCAGATCAGGTCGCCGCGATGCTCCTGGTGATAGCGGCTGATGCTTCCCTCGCCTGTGTCGTGGGCGAAGCCGCCGATCCGGGCGCCCTTGTTGAGCGCGCGGATGGCGTTGGCGCTGAGCGATCCGAAGCTCATCGCCGAAATGTTGAAGATCGACGCCGAGTAGCGCTGGCTGCAGTCGTCTCCGCCGATCGTGATCCGGAACGTCTCCGGGGCCGCTCGCGGCGCTGGGCGGGTCGAGTGGGCGATGAACTCGTAGCCATCGCCGTAGACGTCGAGCAATGTCCCGAACGCGCGCTCGCTGCCTTCGCTCTTCGCCCTCGCATAAACGAGCGATCGCTGGCTTCTCGAGAACGGCGTCCGTTCGTTGTCCCCTTCGATCAGATATTGCCGGACCTGCGGGCGAATGGATTCGAAGAGCCAGCGGAAATGGCCCGTGATCGGATAGTTGCGGAGGATCGAATGCCACGGCTGGAGGAGGTCGTAGGCGCCGAGTAGCGCAAGCAAAGCGGCGACCACCGCAATGACGGTGAGCCAAGGCTGAAGCGGCCAATAGAATGCAGCGGCGATCAGGACGAGGAGAGTCAGCGCGAACGGAATGAAGCGCGCCACCGGCCATTGTGTCTCGTCACGTCGGACGCCCATTCAACCGCTCCTCTCGATCCCGTGCAGCGCAGGACCGACCGGATCGGCGGCCTGCTCTCCGGGTGCTGGCGCGGATCGATGGACTGGAATGGTGCCGACCGGAGGTGAGATCGGACAGCGATATCGCGCCGCGCCAACAGCCGCAATCGCGGCGCGGGCGTTCCGCGCCGGCGAGCTTTCAGGCGCGGGTCAGTTCGTCGAGGCCGGGCCGGTTGCTCCGCCGCCGGGCTGCTCGGCGCGCATGAAGGTGATCCGCCCGCTGGTCGCATCCTCGATCAGCCGCTCATATTCGTTGGCGAGCTGCTCGTGGATTCTGCGGGCGACACCGGTGGTCGCGGCTTCGGCCCGCATTCGCTCCATCTGCTGTCTCAGAAACAGGTAATTGATGTCCATCCGCGCCTCCGCTGCTCGCCCTGTCGACGGGCGTCTCCGGCAGTTTTCGTGAACCGCGGATGACGAAGAGTCGGCCGCTCGACTAACGGTTGTCGAGGGGCGGCGAGCCGCTTGCGTGGGACTGTCAGAGGGGACAGTCCCTCATCCGAGGGGCTGTTCCCGCGTTCACTCCGGCATCACCAGGAACTGCTCCCAGCGGCCGGTCGCCCCGGGCTCGGCATAGGTGACGAGCGTCAGGTCGGGGTGGCCGGCGTATTGCAGCGTGTAGTTGCGGTTGACGAAGCCGCCGCGCAGGCGCGGGGAGCGGCTCATCGTGATCTTGGGCGCGCCCAGCGGGATGAGGCTGGCGCGGTAGTCGCCGAGCACGGTGGCATCGAAATAGAAGTTGAGGTCGTCGGTGAACTTCGAGCGATCGAGCTGACCGCCGGCGAGCATGGCGTAGACCGCCTGCACGTCGGCGAGCCGGTCGCCCTCGCTTGCCAGCGCCGCCTCCGGCGCGTTGAGGGCGATCTTCTCTATGCCTGAGGTGATGGTGTCGGTCGCGCCGGAGAAATCGGCGTTGGTGAAGACCACGATCGCGTCTTTCGTGTCGGGGTAGACGGTATTCTGAGTGAGGAAGCCGACGGCTTCCCCGCCATGATCGATCACGTGCCGCTCGCGCTGGTCGTGGTTGAAGACGCCGAGGCCGTAGCCGTTGGTTCGGCCGTCGGCACGGAGCACAGGCGTCTCCTGCTCGACCCAGTCGCGCGGCGGAACGAGCGCGCGGTTCATTCGAGCAACGTCCCATTTGGCGAGGTCGGCGGCAGTCATCGACAGCTCGCCGGCGGCGTAGAGCCAGCCGGACGCCGGCGGCTGGGCGACGCGGACGGGACCCAGCGCATAGCGGTGGTAGCCGGCGGGGAAAGTGGGTGTGTTGGTGTCGTCCTGGTCGCGGACGCTGGTCATGCCGAGCGGGCCGAAAATCTTGCGCTTGAGGTACGTCATCAGCGCCTCGCCGCTGACTTTCTCCGCAATCATGCCGGCGACGACATAGCCGGTGTTGCTGTATTGCCAGCGCGTGCCCGGCGCGAAGTCGAGCGGCTTCTTCGCCCACTTGTCGACGATGCCCTGGGGGCTCGTCGGGTGGGTCATGGTCGCGAACATGTAGTCCTGCGGCCAGAAATCCCGCAGTCCCGAAGTGTGGCTGAGCAGCTGGCGGATGGTGATCCTGTCGCCCTCCGTGATGCCAGGGATGAATTTGGAGACCGGATCGTCGAGGCTGAGCTTGCCCTCGTCGCGCAGGAGCAGCAGCGCCATCGCGGTGAACTGCTTCGAGTTGGACGCGATCTGGTATGGCAGGTCAGGACGCGCGGGCAGCCCCTCGTTTGCCTTGCCGTAGGCCTTGTCGAGGACGAGCTCGCCGTTGCGGACAATGGCAATTTCGGCCGACGGCACGCCGGTCTCGGCGATCGTCCTGGCGACGAGCTGGTCGACTTGGACGACTTCGGCCGGGGTAAGCGGCTGCGCGGCTGCGGGGAAAGCCGCGAGCGCGAGGAGCATGGGCGTGAAGCGGAGCATGATTGGAGCCTAGAGCGGCCTGAGCGTGAGTAAAGCGCGCAAATGCGCGGTGTTTGACCGACGCCAATTCATGGAACGCGTCGGTTCCGCGGGCCGTTACGGATCCGCGACGCGAAAAGGGAGACCGCCATGAAAGCCGGCTGGGCTGCGACGATTCTTGCCATCTTCATGGCGATCATCGGCATCGTCCTCACCATCGGCGGTGCCTGGCTCGCCGCGCTCGGAGGCTCCATCTATTATCTGATCGCGGGCGTCGCGCTGCTCGCCTCGGCGTGGTTCCTGTTTCGCGGGCGCCTGCTCGGGGGATGGATCTACATCGGTCTCTTCATCCTGTCGGCGATCTGGGGCTTCGCCGAAGCGCGCGGCAATGCCTGGGCAATGGTCCCGTGGCTGATCGCGCCGCTGGTTATCCTCGTGCTGGTGCTGCTGGTTATGCCGACCCTGACGCGCGACCGGAACCGGTGGAAGCTTGCCGGCGGCGGCATCGCGCTCGGCGTGCTGTTCGTCGCCGCCAGCTTCGCTATCCTCGGCATGGGCATGAGGACGAAAGCAGCCGCGCTGCCCGCGGCAAGCTCGCCTGGAATGACCGATCCCTCGGTGCAGACGACGGGCGCTGACTGGCCCGACTATGGCGGGACGAACGCCGCCTGGCGCTACTCACCGCTCACGCAAATCACCCCCGCCAACGTCGGCAAGCTCGAAAAGGTGTGGGAGGTCCATACCGGCGGGCTCCCGACCGACCCCGACTATCTCAAGCTCTACGGGACCGAGAACACGCCGCTGAAGATCGGCAACCTTCTCTACACCTGCACCGCGAAGAACGTCATCGTCGCGCTCGACGCAGCGACCGGCAAGCCAGTGTGGAGGGTCGACCCGCATGTGCCCGACAAATGGATCCCGTACACCACCGCTTGCCGCGGGGTCGCTTACTACAAGGTGCCGGGCGCCGTGGCGAACACGCCGTGCGCGGCGCGGATCATCGAAGGCACGCTCGATTCGCGGCTGATCGTGGTCGACGCGCTGACCGGCAAGCCGTGCACCGACTTCAACGGCATCGGCCAGCAGGACACCAAGATCGGCATGGGCGAAGTATATCCGGGCTATGCAACGATCAACTCGGCGCCGACGATCGTGCGCGGGATCATCGTCGTCCCGCACCAGATCCTCGACGGGCAATGCCGCTGCTCGCCTTCGGGCGTGATCCAGGGGTTCGACGCCAAGACCGGCAAGCTTGCCTGGGCATGGGACGTCGAGCATCCCGAGTGGAACGGCTATCCGCCGCCAGGGCAAACCTGGGCCAAGGCGACGCCCAATTCATGGATGAGCAGCTCGGGCGACGAGAAGCTCGGGCTGGTCTACCTGCCCATGGGAAATTACGCCGCCGACTATATCTCGACCGGTCGCCCGGCCCGCTCGAACCAGGTGAACAGCTCCATCGTCGCCATCGACGTCACCACCGGCAAGCCGCGCTGGGTGTTCCAGACGGTCAAGAAGGACGTGTGGGACTATGATATCGGCAGCACGCCCTCGCTGATCGATTATCACGGCACCCCGGCGCTGCTGGTCGCATCCAAGCAGGGCGACCTCTACGTGCTCGACCGCGCGACCGGAAAATCGCTGGCGCCGGTTGGCTCGGTCGCCGCGCCTCCGGGCGGGGTCGAGCCGAGTGAGCGCTCGCCGCGCCAGATCGTGTCGCTGTGGCATTCGCTCAAGATGCCGAAACTCGTCGAATCCGACATGTGGGGGATGTCGCCGATCGACCAGATGATCTGCCGGATCCAGTTCCGCCAGGCCGACTATCGCGGCGAGTTCACGCCGCCCCGCGCGGACAAATATACGATCGAATATCCGGGCTATAACGGCGGCAGCGACTGGGGCAGCCTGTCGATCGACCCGGTTCGCGGCGTCGCCATCGCCAATTACAACGACATGCCCAATTACCTGAAGCTCGTACCGCGCAAGGTCGCGAACGAGAAGGGCATCAAGCCGCGCTTCGCGACCGACATCGCCTCGACCCAGGCGCATGCCGTCGACCCGCAATGGGGCGTTCCCTACGCCATTCACGTCAACGCCGGCTGGCGGATGCCGTTCACCAAGCTCCTGTGCAAGCGCCCGCCGTACGGCGGCATCCGGGCGATCGATATTTCGACTGGCACGACCATCTGGGACCGCCCGCTCGGTACCGCGCGGCGCAACGGCCCGTTCAACCTTCCGACCTTCCTGCCGTTCGCGATCGGCACGCCCAACAACGGCGGCGCAGTGACGACCGCCAGCGGGCTGATCTTCATCGCCGCAGCGACTGACGACTTGCTGCGCGCGATCGACGAGCGCACCGGCAAAGTGCTGTGGTCGGTGCCGCTCCCCGCCGGCGGGCAGGCGACGCCGATCGTCTATCAGCAGGACGGCCGCGAATATCTCGTTATCTTTGCCGGCGGCCACCATTTCATGGAGACTCCGGAAGGTGACAGCGTCATTGCTTACGCGCTTCCGAGGGAGGGCTAGGCTCCGTGCGCCGCCGGTTCAAAGGATAAAGCGGACAGCGATCCGCGTGCCGTCGTGGCCGTCGATCTCGGCTGCGCCGCCGATGCCTTTGGCGAGCGTCTGGATGAGCCGCAACCCGAGCGCGCCTTCGCGCGGCGGGCGCACGAAGCCGATCCCGTCGTCGGTCACGCTCAGGGTCGCGGTTGGCCCATCGCGATGACATTTCACCTCAATGGTCCCGGTGCGGCCGTCGGGGAACGCATATTTGATCGAATTGGTCAGCGCTTCGGTGACGATCAGCGCGACGTTGATCGCACGCGCCGTATCGAGGACGAGCTCGTCGGCATCGACCACCAGCACAACCGAGTCATTGCCAAGCGCCTGGTGCGTTTCGGCGCAAATGCTGGTCAGATATTCGCGAAAGCCGATGATCTGGTCGTCCGGCGACTGGCTGTTCAGGATCAGATGCGCGGCGGCGATGTGGCTGAGGCGGCGAACCGCGGTCGCGAGCTCGCTCCGCACCTCATCGTTCGGGGTCGCGTGCATCTGCAAGGTGAGCAGCGAGATAGCGATCTGGATGCTGTTCTTCGCCCGGTGGTTGACCTCGTGAAGCATCTCGCCGCTGTTGCGCAGGCGTGCTTCCGCCAATCGCAACGACGCCGCCAGCCCGAGCGCGCGCGCGCTCGCCTGTCCCGCCCGACCGTGAAGCTCGGCGATTTCATCGTTCAGGAGCCGAATGGTGCGCTCGTCGGTCGTTTCGATATTTGAAAGGCTCGGCCGGCTCGACATTCGCTCCCCACGAAGCTTGGACGGAAGCGCGGGGTCCTCCAGCCGCTCGCTTGCCCTTGTCGGAGCGGCGGTGGGGCCATCCTAACAGAGGTCAGGTCCGAGCGCACTAACCCTGCAGGCGCGGCCTTCCTCGATATCCCCAATTCAAGCCGGGACGCCGAACAAGTCGTGCTCGTCCGAATCTTCGACCCGGGCCGACACGATGTCGCCGGGCTGGAGCCCGCCGGCGTCGCGCAGATGAACTTCGCCGTCGATCTCGGGCGCGTCGGCTTTGGAGCGGCCAGTGGCTCCGCCGGATTCCTCGTCCACCGCGTCGACCAGGACGTCGACGGTGGAGCCGACCTTCGCCGCAAGTTTCTCCTCGGAGATGCGTTCCGAGAGCGCCATCACTGCTTCGTAGCGTTCCTGCTTGACGTCCTCCGGCACCTGCTCGTCCATCGAGGTCGCGGGAGCGCCCTCGACCGCCTCGAACTTGAACGCGCCGACGCGGTCGAGCCGGGCTTCCTCAAGCCACGCGAGGAGGTAGGCCAAATCCGCCTCAGTTTCTCCGGGGAAGCCGACGACGAAGCTCGAGCGGATGGCGAGGTCCGGAACCTGCTCGCGCCACGAGCGGATGCGCTGCAGGACCTTCGCGTCGTTGGCGGGGCGGCGCATGCGGCGAAGAACGTCGGGGCTCGCGTGCTGGAAGGGGATGTCGAGATAAGGGAGGATTTTGCCCGCGGCCATCAGCGGGATGACGTTGTCGACGTGCGGATAAGGATAGACGTAGTGAAGCCGCACCCACGCGCCGAGCTCGCCCATCGCCGCCACGAGGTCCGTCATGTGCGCGCGGACTTCGCCGCCTCTCCACGGCCAGGCCTTGTGGCGGAGGTCGACGCCATAAGCGCTCGTGTCCTGGCTGATGACCAGCAGCTCCTTCGTGCCCGCGGCGACCAGCTTCTCGGCCTCGCGCAGGATGGCGTCGGGCCGGCGGCTGACGAGGTCGCCGCGAAGGTGCGGGATGATGCAGAAGGCGCAGCGGTGATTGCAGCCCTCGGAGATCTTCAGATAGCTGTAGTGACGCGGCGTGAGCTTGAGCCCCGCCTCGGGCACCAGGTCGATAAAGGGCGAGGGCACCGGCGGCGCCGCCTCGTGGACGGCGGCGACGACTTCCTCGTATTGTTGGGGGCCAGTGACTGCGAGCACTTGCGGGAAGCGCGCGCGGATGATCTCGGCTTCCTTGCCCATGCAGCCGGTGACGACGACGCGCCCATTCTCCGCGATTGCCTCGCCGATCGCCTCCAGGCTCTCCTCCTTGGCCGAATCGAGGAAGCCGCAGGTGTTGACCAGCACCACGTCCGCCCCGGCATAATCGGGCGACATGTCGTAGCCGTCGGCGCGCAGCTTGGTCATGATGCGCTCGCTGTCGACCAGGGCCTTGGGACAGCCAAGCGAGACCAGCCCGACGCGCGGGGGCTTGGGGAGTGTCGTGACGTTCATCGGAATGGCCGCGCCAATATAGGAAGTTGTTGGCAAAAACTAGGCGTCCTTCGACTGCGTTCAGGACCGCTTAGGCGCTGTCGATGATCTCGAGGATCCGGTCGCCCGCGCGGAGTGACTGAAAGGTCGGGTCTCCTACCGCGTGCGCGCGGCCGTCGCGGATCAGGCGCACCACCTGGCCGGTGCAAATCTGCTGCGGCGAGCGGCCTGCCTCCACCTCGCCGACGATCCGCTCGCGAAGCATGACCTGACCCTCCGAGGTGGCGAGGTCATTCAGATACTCGGCGCGGTAAGGGCCCTGGAGTGAGCTCGCGAGCAGGAGGCCCGAGAAGCTCACCGGGTTGATCACCGTGTCGGCCCCCGCCTGCTTGGCAATGTCCTCATTGTCCGTTTCGCGAATGGTCACGCTGATTTTGACCGTCGCCGAGAGCTTTCGGGCCGTGAGGACGACCAGGATGTTGCTGTCGTCGCGCCCGGTGGAAACGAGCAGGGCGGACGCGCGGTCGACGTGCGCGGCGAGCAAGGTCTCGTCGCGCGAGGCGTCACCGTGGAGCACCGCGACCCCGCATTCGCTCGCCCGGTCGAGCGCGTCGCGGTTGCCGTCGATCACGACGATGCGCTTCGCCGGGGTGCCCCGCTTCAACAGCTCTTCGAGCGCCTTGTCGTTGCTGATCCCGAATCCGGCGATGAGGATGTGATCGCGCAAGTTCTTCTGGATGAGTTTCATCAGCCATCTGTTCCAGGTCTGTTTGATGATGAAGGTGTAGGCGGTCCCTGCCAGCAACAGCAGGAAGAAGACGCGGATCGGCGTTACGACCAGAGCGTCGAAGAGCCGGGCGCGGTCGGTGACCGGCACGATGTCCCCGTAACCGGTGGTCGTCGCGCTGATCATGGTGAAATAGATCACATCGCTGAAGCTGATGTGGCTGTCATAATTGTCCCTGAGGCTGTCCCGCTCCCACCACAGGAACGCGACGATAAAGACGATCATTCCGACCATGATCGCCATCCGGATCCCGAATTGGGCCGCCGGCCTTACGCGGGACTGTCGCCGAAGCGTCATGTGGAGCGGATCGAGGCTCCATCTCTTGGGAGTGCCGCGGCGGGAGGATCGAAGCGCCATTGACGGAGCTTAGTCGGCAGCAGTGCCGCTGGCTATTGGCCGAACAATTGCTAAGAGCCGCGTCTCAATCAACCAGGGACAAATGAATGCGTATTGCGATGATCGGCACCGGTTATGTCGGGCTGGTGTCGGGCGCCTGCTTTGCCGATTTCGGGCATCAGGTGTGCTGCATCGACAAGGATTCCGCAAAAATCGACGGGCTGAACGCGGGCAGGCTGCCGATCTGGGAACCCGGACTCGAGGCGATCGTCAAGGCCAATGCGGAGCGCGGTCGCCTGACCTTCACCGCCAGCCTGCCCGAGGGGGTCAAGGACGCCGAAGCCGTGTTCATCGCGGTCGGCACACCGGCGCGGCGCGGCGACGGCCATGCCGATCTCAGCTTCGTCTTCGACGCGGTGCGCGAACTCGCCAAGGTGATCAGGCCGGGCACGGTCGTGGTCACAAAGTCGACCGTGCCTGTCGGAACGGGCGACGAGATCGAGCGGATCCTGCAGGAGGAGGGGGTTGGCGGCGTGGCGGTCGCCTCGAACCCCGAGTTTCTTCGCGAAGGTGCCGCGATCGCCGATTTCAAGCACCCCGACCGGATCGTCGTCGGCGCCGAGAACGAACGCGCGCAGGAGGTGCTCAAGGAAATTTACCGGCCGCTGTTCCTCAACCGGGCGCCGATCCTGATCACCGGCCGGCGCACCGCCGAGCTGACCAAATATGCCGCGAACGCCTTCCTCGCGGTCAAGATCAGCTTCATCAACGAGATCGCCGATCTGTGCGAGGCGGTCGACGCGGATGTCCAGGACGTCGCACGCGGAATCGGCCTCGACAACCGCATCGGGCCCAAGTTCCTGCACGCCGGCCCCGGCTACGGCGGCAGCTGCTTCCCCAAGGACACGCTTGCGCTGTTGAAGACGGCCGACAAGGCCGGCGTCGACCAGCGCATCGTGCGCACCACCGTGCAGGTCAATGACGACCGCAAGGCGGCGATGGTCGAGCGTGTCGCCCGCGCCGTCGGCGACCTCAAGGGCAAGCGCATCGCGGTGCTCGGCCTCGCGTTCAAGCCGAACACCGACGACATGCGCGACGCCCCGTCGATCCCGCTGATCAACGCGCTGGTCGAGCGCGGGGCTGAGGTCAGCGCCTTCGATCCCGTCGCGCGCGAGCAGGCGGAAAAGGTGTTCACAGGCATCGAGTTCGCGTCGGACGCTTATGCTGCCGCGGCGGGCGCCGACGCGCTGGTGATCGTTACCGAGTGGGACGAGTTCCGCGCGCTCGACCTCGACAAGATTGCGGGCTCGCTCAAGGGCAAGGTTCTGGTCGACCTGCGCAACGTCTACGACCGGGTCGAGGCCGAGCAGGCTGGACTTGTCTTTTATGGCGTGGGGCGCGGCAAGCTGGAGCCGGCCTGAGCTAATCGCGCGTCCGCGGCGCGAGCTCGTCGAGATGGGCGAGCATGTCGGCGGGATCTTCGAACACGCGCATCGCGCCCGCGCGCTCGAGCTCGTCCTCGCCATAGCCGCCGGACAGCAGACCGATTCCGAGCGCGCCGCAGCGCGCGGCCGCGTACATGTCCCAGATGCTGTCGCCGATCACGTAGGACCCCTGCGTCGTCGTGCCGAGCCGCCGCGCGGCCTCGACGAACAAATCGGGGTCGGGCTTGGCATAGCGAACCATGTCGCGGGTGATGACGGTCGCCTTCTCGGGGTCGACGCCGAGGCTCCTCAAGTTGGTGCCGGCGGTACGCATGCGGCCGCTGGTGGCGATCGCCCAGGGCAGGTGCTGCCTCGTCAGCTGGTCGAGCAGCTCGGCCGCGCCGGGGAGCGGAGGCACGTCTTGCGAGAGGTCGCGGAACAGCTCGGCATGGCGGTCGCGCAAGCGCTCGATCGTCGCTTCGTCGATCGGCCGGCCGAGCTCGCGCTCGAGCTGCGCGGTGAACAGCCCGCCGCTCATCCCGATCTTGCGGTGGATTCGCCACACCGAAAGGTCGAGCCCCTGCTCGCGCAGGGCGACGTGCCAGGCGCGAACGTGGTTGTAGACGCTGTCGACCAGCGTCCCGTCGAGGTCGAAAAGGAAAGCCACCGGCCCGCTCATCACGTCTGGCAAATGGGCGGCGGCGCTCATCGGTTCCGAAACTGGAGCCCGCGAGACCCTAACCGAATGGTAACCACGCGTGCGTAGGGCTGTCCCGGCGTGGGGATTTATCGAGTGGAAAGCATCAGGCGCATCTTGAGGAGCGGCGGGAATTCCGCCCAGGACGAGGCGCGGCCGGAATCGGCCCGCGCGGAGGCGCTGCTCCACGAATTCGAAAATAGCGAGAAAGGCTGGTTCTGGGAGACCACCCGCGAAGGGATGCTGTCGTACATCAGCGACAGCGTCGCCGGTGTTCTCGGGCGCGAGCCGGGCGACCTGCTCGAGCGGCCCTTTACCGACCTGATCTCGACCGAGACCGCCGACGGCAGCGCCACCTCGGAACGGACGCTCGGCTTTTATCTGTCGTCGCACGTCGCCTTCCAGGACCTGATCGTCCGCGCCAAGACCCGCAACGAGATCTGGTGGTCGATCACCGGCCGTCCGATCCACGACGAGGTCGGGCGATTCTTCGGCTTCCGCGGCTTTGCCTCCGACCTCACCAAGATGCGTCAGTCGGAGGTCGAGCTCGACCGGCTGGCGAAGCAGGATTCGCTGACCGGCCTCGCCAATCGCGAAGCGCTCCGCCGCGCGCTCGACGACGCGCTGGTCGGCGCGGTGCGCCGCAAGCACCGCTGCTCGGTGTTCCTGCTCGACCTCGACCGGTTCAAGGCGGTCAACGACACGCTCGGCCACCCGGCCGGCGATACGTTGCTTCGGCTGGTTTCGCTGCGGCTTCGCGAAGTTATCGGCGAAGCGGGTCAGGTGGGACGGCTCGGCGGAGACGAGTTCGAGGTCGTCCTGCCGGCGATCTCGCACCACGAAGAACTGTCGAACCTTGCCCAAGGCATCATCGACAGCCTGTCGCGGCCCTACACGATCAACGGCACCGCGGTGTCGATCGGGGCGTCGGTGGGCATCGTCACCTCCGATTATGACGATCGCACGTCGGACGATTTGATGCGCGACGCCGACCTTGCGCTTTATGCCGCAAAAGCGGCGGGCAAAGGCTGCTTCCGCTTCTTTGCGCCGGAGATGCATGAAGCGGCGCGCGAGCGGCAGCGGCTCGAATCCGACCTTCGCGTCGCGATCGAGAAGGACCAGCTCAAGCTGATGTTCCAGCCGTGCGTTGATTCTTCGAGCGAGGCGGTAACCGGTTTCGAGGCGCTGATCCGCTGGTTCCATCCCGAGCACGGCCCGATCAGCCCGGTGCAGTTCATCCCGCTCGCCGAGGAAATCGCCCTGATCAACGAGATCGGCGAATGGGTGCTTCGCACCGCGTGCGCCGAGGCGGCGACCTGGCCCGAGCACATCACGGTCGCGGTCAACCTGTCCCCGGTCCAGTTCAAACTGCACTCGCTTCCGGCGACCGTTCGCGCCGTGCTCGGCGAAACGAACCTGCCTGCCAAAAGGCTCGAGCTCGAAATCACCGAGGGAGTGTTCCTCAGCAACGACGATCACGTCCACGACATGATCGCGAGCCTCAAGAAGATCGGCGTCAAGCTCGCGCTGGACGACTTCGGCACCGGTTACTCGAGCCTCAGCTATCTGCAGCGCGTGCCGTTCGACAAGATCAAGATCGACCAGAGCTTCGTTCGCGGAGCGTCCGACCCGGAAAGCCGCAATGCCGCGCTTATCAGGGCGATGGTCGGGCTCGCTTCCGACCTCAAAATGGAGACGACCGCCGAAGGGGTGGAAACGGCCGACGAGCTGCAGCTCGTCCGTAACCTCGGTTGCTCGCTCGTGCAGGGCTACATTTTTGGCAAGCCGATGCCCGCCGAGGACGCGCTCGCGCTCGCGGCGAAAGGCGCGATCGTCCGGCCCGACGCGCACCTCACGCCGCGCGAGCCGCGAATGCGGATCATCCGGGCGACCCTGCTCCACCATGAAGGCCGCGTTCTCGGCGCGCGCCTCCGCAACATCTCGAGCGGCGGTGCGCTGGTCGAGTGCCGCGAGGAAATGCCGGTCGGGGCGCAGGTCCAGCTCGACTTCGCCGCCGGCGGCCTGATCGACGCCGAGATCCGCTGGACCAAGGGGACGCAGTTCGGCGTGCAGTTCCGCGAGAAGTTCAACCTGAAGCTGCTGCGGCCCACCGAGCCCACGGCCAAGCCGCCGACGATGATGATGCCGAACTTCCTGGCCGCGGGCGGCGGCGAGGCGGAGAGCAAATAAGGCGCACGGTGGCGCGGCTACATCAAGCCTGGAGGCCCATTCATCAGCCGGCCCCGTGCTTGTCGCTATTCCCCGCGGAAATCGCCGGCAATGTGCGCGCGCTCGCTCAACTCTCCCCGGGATCCCGGTCGTACAGGCCGGACAGTGTCCGGCCCGGGACCGGCGTGTTGCGTTTAATGAAGGCTTCGGCCTCGCGCATCGTGGCGAACGAACGCTCGGTGCATCCGCTGCCGTCGCGGGTGAGGATTGCGACGTAAGGCAAATCCGCTCCTGGCCGATGGATTACGCGACCGGCGTTCGAGCTCATGTGCCCGCCTTCATTGTCCCATTCCTGCTCCTCGCGCTTCGCCTCGGCCTTGTCGCGCTTGGTCTGCGCTTCCTCGGCGGCGGAGCTGAACGCGGTGAAGCTCTTGCCTGTGGGCTTGCGGCTGTCCTGCATGGCTTCTCTCCTGGACAGGGCGGGGCGCGTCAGGCGCCGTGAAGCTTGATGCTCTGCCTGACCGCGGCGTCGAGTGCGCGGTCCTCGGCCGCGGATCGCTCGACCCGCTGCACGGCTTCTTTCTCGGTTCGTTCGCCGCGGCGCTCGTCGCTTTCCCGCTCGCGCTTCTTGCGCATGAGACCTCCCGTTATGCCTGCAACGTGAGCTGCGTGAGCAGGGCTTCGACCCGTTCCAGGCCTTCCTCGCTTTCGATGGCGAGCTGGAGCGGCTGGCCGTCCAGGCTTTCGTGGCGGGTATTGAGGAATGCGATCACCGGCGCAGCCTCGCCGAGATGGCGCCAGGCGGACTCGACCACACGGCTCTGCCGGCGCGATTGCGCCGGCGTCGGGAGCGGCTTCCTGCTGTACTTGCGGAAAGCCATGCGGCGCGGGGCGGGGGTTTCCGCTTTGGCTTCGGAGGGACTGGGATGAGAGTTCATGGGTTGGATCCACTGCTGTAAGCGGGAGCACCCAAGTCTCTCAGCCACTGGCGCCTACGCGCGCCATGCCAGCGGTAGTTGGTATATGGGGGCGAGGGCGGCGGATTACCAGCAAGCATCCGCGGGCGTAAGCCTCGAGCGATTACCGCCGGAAGCTCGCTTTGGTCGATCGCCGGCCTTTCCCGGGCAGCGAGGACCAGGGTCACTCAACCGCTGCCCGGGATCGGCCACGTACGCCTTACAAGACGGGCGGAAGCAAGTGCTCCCGCCTGCCGGTTAGATGGTCTGAAGGTTCAGCGCGCAGGGCTGACGCTCGGTGTTGGTGCCGACATCGTAGCTGAGACGCTGGCCGACGGTGGGAGCAACCTTCTTGTCCCAGGAAATCGCCGCGGTTTCGAACGGAAGGTCGTTGCCGCCGGCTTCCTGCTTGATCTCGCCGTGGCCCTTGGTCGTGTCGAACGTCTTGACGGTTCCAAAATATTTCATGGTGAGTTCCTTTGTTGGCAAACGCCGGAATGGCGGTTGCCGCTAGGAGACGTCAAAGATGGAGGAAGGTGCGACTTGGCGCCCAAAACCGTCGATTGCGACTGGTAGCTTCTAATCTTATGGGCGCACGTCACAAGTTAATCAACGTCATGCCGAAATATATTTGTAAAATATATATTATCCATTGTATCGGAACTTTGTTGAATGATGGAAATATTGTTCGACCTACTTCATGATTTTACTTGAGCGGATTTGAGGAAATCCGGAACTACGCCGACGCGATCCCAATAATCCTTCAGTCCGATGTCCGCCGTGAGCGCGATAAACCGGGGGTCGGCCCGCATGGCGGCGGCGACGGGCACGAACAGCATGTTCGTCTTGCGCCTCCGCTGGTCGTTGACCGAGACGTCGCCGGCGCGCCAGCGGACCCGCGCCATCAGTGGGCCGCGCTCGAGCAGATAGGCCGACGCCACGTCGAAAGCGCGGTCGATCTCCCCCAGGCCGCAGAGGATGAGAACGGCACCGACCGCATTGCTCGGTCCGCTGGACACGGTCGAAAGCACCGAGGCGACCGCCGCATCGACGTCGGCCGGGCGCCGGCTCACCAGGGCCGCCATCGACGTATGCAAGCTTTCGATCATCCATGGCGGGAAATCCGGACGCCCCGCTTCATCCTCAACCTGCGCGAGCGCGCGGCTGGCACGCCCGGTGAAGGCAAGCGTCCACAAGCGAGCGAGCCATACGCCCGGGTGCTTGGGCCAGAGCTGGAGCGCACGATCGGCGGCGCGGTCGGCAGCGCCGATGTCGCCGAGAATCCAATAGGCGTAGATCAGCTTGAACTGAAAACCGGCGTGCAAAGGCTCGCGGGCAGCGATCACCAGCCGGTCGAGGCAGCCTTCGCGACCGCGGCCGACCGCGACGTGCATGAAGCAGCGCGCGTCGCGGATCGCCAGATGCTCGGGGTAAAGCGCGAGTACGGCGTCCATCCGGCGCTCCGCGGCGAGCCAGTCGCCATAATAAGGCGGAAGCAGCGCCAGCGCCGCAAGCCCGTCGGCCTGCCGGGTGTCGAGAGCGAGCGCGCGGCGCGCAGCATCCTGCGTGCCGGCGACGG
>NZ_WJSQ01000045.1 GCF_009720245.1 Sphingomonas segetis
CGCGAACGGCCCGCTGGTCTGCGCGACGGCGCTGCCCGCGCAGGCCGCGGCTGCGCCCGACTGCAGGAATCCGCGGCGGCCCATGCGCAAGGTCAGAGGCTCGACAATGCCCGCATCAGGAACTGCTTGATCATGCGCCGGACCTCCGGAGTGGAGCGGCCGAGGATGCCGCGCGCGGCCTCCGGAATGTGCTCGGCGGGCTCGCCGTTCGCTTTAAACACATAATGATCGAACAGCACGCGCCAGGCCTCGCGCTCATGCTCGGGCAAATGGCTGATCGTCAGCAGCCCGTGGCCCAGCGCGTGCATTGGCGAGCCGGCGTCGAGCGGATGGTCGGTCCACCAGTAATTGACCAGCGCGTTGACCTCGCCGGTCGCCTGCACCGCGTGCCACCAGAGCGCGGGGATGTAGATCGCGTCGCCGGGCTCGAGGTCGGCGATGAGCGCGTGGCGTTCCGCTTCGCGATATTTGGGAAAGCGCTCGTAATCGGGCGCGTCGAGGTCGACCATGCTGATGGGCTGCCCGGCGATCGTCCGGTCGAGCGGCCCGACATACAGGTTTTCGACCTGTTCAGTCGGGAACAGGACGAACCGCCGCCTGCCGCCGACGACGCAGGCGATATTGTCCGCTTCATCATAATGCGGCGCGACTCGGCTGTTGTTGCCGATCCAGATGCGCGGCTCGGCCTTCGCGGGGTCGAGCAGCGGCATCGCATTCTCCGCGGCGAAACTCGGGAGCATGTGGCTGGTGCCGGTCGATCCCATGTAGATCGAGCGCTGCTTCTCGGCGGGATCGAGCAGCGCCTTCAGCAGAGCGCTGATCGTGGTCTCGGCAATGGCGAAGTTGAAGGCATCGACTCCGGGCGAATAAAAATAGCGGCCGGCGATGGAAGGCTGGCCGAGGAAGGCTTTCACTCGCGCCTGGTTGTCGCGAGCAGTGAGATAATCCACGAGGGCGGCCGTCGATTGCCGCGCCGCCTGTACCGCCGGCCACTCGGCGACGAGCCCGCGCAGGATCGCTGGCTCATGCCTCGTTTCGATTTCCTGATTGAACCGTGGCCGGTCGACCGAATGGAATTCATCGACTCGGCCCGCGTTCGACAGCTCGACACCCGTCGCCGGAGCGGTTGTCGCGGAAGTGGTCAGGCCACTCAGTGCGCGTGCGCTTTCGCGACCAATTCGGCGAACTTGTCGGCGGTCATGCCGAGCAGGAGGCCCTGGTCGTCCTTGCCGAACGCGATGAGCGGTACGCCGATCTTTATCTGGCCGGTGTCGACGACCGCCTGGCTGGCATCGACGGAAACGATCGTCCCGATCTTCACGCCGTTGCTGTCGCGCAGCGCCAGGCCCGGCTTGATGTCCGCCGCGGTGGCCGCGACTGCCGACTGGTGCTTGGTCGCGCGCTGCTCGACGTTGGACGACGACGCCTTGGGGTCAGCCGCGCCGATGAGCCGATTGTACTCCGCGTTGTTCTCGCGGTTGCCCTGCGTGATCTTGGTCGAATCGCCGGTGCCGGGGAGCGGCCCGGCCGGCGGAGCCATTTGCGCGGATGCCATGGTTGCGGCGCCGGCGCCAAGCGCGAGCGAGATGAGAAGTCGAGTTGCCGTGCGAGTCATGTCTCTTACCTGATTTCTGATAGCGCTATCACATGCACTGGGCGACAAGGAACCGCAACGGTTTGGCCGCGCCATCGATGTGTGCAGACCGGCCATTATGCCGCGGGGCGCCTGAACCCCGGCTTGCCGGTTCAGACCGCCAGTTCGACCCAAACCGGCGCGTGGTCGCTGGTCTTTTCCCAGCCGCGCGGCTCGCGGTCGACGCCCGCGCCTTCGAGCCTTTTCGCGAGCCCGGGGCTGAGCAGCGCATGGTCGATGCGGATCCCGGCGTCACGCTCGAACGAGTTCCGCCAATAGTGCCAGAAGGTATAGATGCGCTGGTCGGGGAAGAGGTGCCGCAGGGCGTCGGTCCAGCCCTGCGCAACGAGCTTTCGATATTTCTCGCGCGCTTCGGGCGCGAACAGTGCATCCTTCACCCAGCGCTCGGGCTTGTAGACGTCCTCATCCGTTGGGATCACGTTGAAGTCGCCCATCAATAGCCCCGGCGCGCCGCTGTCGAGCAGGTCGCGCGCGTGGGCGCTCAGCGCATCGAGCCAGGCGAGCTTGTAGTCGAACTTTGGCCCGGGCTTCGGATTGCCGTTGGGCGCATACATGTTGCCGATCAGGATCCCGCACACCGCCGCCTCGATGTAGCGGCTCTGCTCGAGGTTCGGGTCGCCCGGGAGCGCGCGGCGGGTTTCGACCGGATCGCCGACACGGCTCAGCAGCGCGACTCCGTTCCAGCGCTGCTGGCCGTGCCAGATCGCCGAATAGCCGAGGGCCTCGATCGCTTCGTGCGGGAACGCCTCGTCGGTGCATTTGAGCTCCTGAAGCCCGGCGATGTCGGGACGGAACTCCTCGAGCCAGCGAGTCAGCACCTGGAGCCGCGAATTGATGCCATTGATGTTGTAGGTCGCGATCCTGAGCCGGGTCTTTGCCATGGATCAGGAACCAACCGCGGCGCTTTGGGTTCTACCGCCGTGCTTCGGGTCCAACGATTCGTGTCTCCGGAGCGGAACCCGGGCTGAAAGGCCTGCGGATCGGCTCCGTTTGATGACGCGGACCAACGGAAGAAGCATGGAGAGCCCCGTCACGCGAGAGCGTGTCGGGGCTCTTTTTATAGCGATTCCAGCGAGTCGCGCACTTGTGCACCGAGTCTTCCACCGATTGACCCACAAGTTTGTCGCGTGGGCTACATTTTTGACTCGCATCCCTCGCCGAATCGGCTATCGTCATTTTGTGCTTAGGGAGTCGAAAGACAAACTCAGCATGGTGCCCCGGCAGGGTCAAACCTGCCGGGGCTACCCATTTCTGGGACAGGCGATCAGGCTCCGCGAGGAGCCTTTTTTATTGCCTGCATATCCGTCCAAGCCTCTGTATTGCGAGGAGCCGAAGGCGACGTGGCAATCCAGTAGAAAATCTATTTATACGAAGGCACTAAGAAGAGAAGTAAGGCACGGAGGAATGCGGCCTCATCTTCGCGGCTTCACTTCTTCTTCGTGCCTTCGTGTGAAAAATCTTCCTGGGCCGCTGCGCTGCGCTCGCGATGAACGTCAAAGCGCCTCCGGCCTCGCCTCCCCCAGCTTCAACCGCTTCGACCGGTCCGGCAGCGGATATTTGTTGCCGTTGGCGCAGTTGAACAGCACCACCCGTTCGTCGCGGCCGACCAGCCCCTCCCCGACCGCCTTGCGCCACGCGGCGAGCACCGCACCGCCTTCCGGGCAGAACAGAAAGCCATCGTCACGCGCGGCGTCTTCGACCGCCTTCAGGATCGCTTCGTCGGAGACCGCGATCGCGGCGCCATTGCTCTCGCGCACGGCACGCAGGATCAGGAAGTCGCCGACGGCCTTGGGCACCCGGATTCCGGTCGCGACCGTGGCCGCATTGTCCCACCGCTCGGCGAACTCGTCGCCGCGGTCGAACGCGCGCACCATCGGCGCGCAGCCCTCGGCCTGCACCGCATACATCCGCGGCCGCTTCGAGCCGATCAGCCCGACCGCCTCGAGCTCGTCGAAGCCTTTCCACATGCCGATCAGGCCGGTGCCGCCGCCGGTCGGATAGAAGATTGCGTCCGGCAGCTCCCAGCCGAGCTGCTCGGCGAGCTCGAACCCCATCACCTTCTTGCCCTCGAGACGGTAGGGCTCCTTGAGTGTCGAGCAGTCGAACCACAGCCCTTCCGCGGCGCCCTTGCCAACCAGCGCGCCGCACTCGTCGATCTGCCCGTCGGCGACATAGACGCGCGCGCCGTAGGCAGCCGTTTCTATGATGTTGATCTCCGGGGTTTCGGCCGGGCAGATGACCGTCGTCTCCATCCCGGCACGGGCGCCGTACGCTGCCAGCGCAGCGCCGGCATTGCCGTTGGTCGGCATTGCCATGCGCTCGATCCGCAATTGCTTCGCCATGGTCACTGCCATCGCCAGCCCCCGCGCCTTGAACGAGCCGGTCGGGAGCCGCCCCTCGTCCTTGACGAGCAGGTTCGCTCCCCCGGTCCGCTGTAATCGGATCAGCGGAGTCTCGATCTCCCCAAGGCTCACGGGTTCGCTGTCGTTGGGCAGCAGCTCGCGCCACTTCCACATGTTGGGTTCGCGCGCGGCGAGGCTCTCGCGTGTCAGCGTGCCTTTCGCCGCCTCGAGATCGTAGCGCACCAGAAGCGGCTTGCCGGCGCGACTGAGGTTGTGCGGCCGGCCGGATTCGTAGCGTTCACCGGTGAGCGAACATTCGAGGTGGGTCACGTTCATCGGGTCAACAATCGCTGTGGTGAGCGGGATGGTCGCGCTCTACCTGGATCGTGCAATGGTCGATATAAAAGCGGTCGTGAAGCAGCGTCCGCGCGCTTTCGAGCAGCCTATCGGGATAGTTCGCGTGGGCCGTCACGATATGCGCCGTCAGCGCGGTCTCGGTCGTGCTCAAGGGCCAGATGTGCAAGTCGTGCACGGCCTCGACGCCCTCAATGGCAGAAAGCGCCGCCTCGACCTCGTCGAGCGTGATCCGGCTCGGCACGCCGGCGAGCGACATCCACACCGATTCCTTGAGCAATCCGATGGTGCTCCACAGGATCATGACGGCGACGATCAGGCTCATCGCCGGGTCGATCCACTCCCTCCCTGTCCACAGGATCGCCAGTCCTGCGAGCACGACGGCGGCCGAAACCAGGGCGTCGGCCGCCATGTGCAGGAACGCGCCCTTGATATTGATGTCGCCCCTTCGTCCTCGCGCGAACAGCAAGGCCGTCGCGCCGTTGACGACGATACCGACGGCGGCAACGATCATGATCGTGCCGCCTTCCGCGGCCGATGGGTGGAACAGCCGGCGCACGGCTTCCGCGCCGATCGCTCCGACCGCAATCAGCAGCAGCAGCGAATTGCCCAGCGCGGCGAGGATCGGCGCCTTCTTGAACCCGTAGGTGAAGCGACGCGAACGCGCGCGCTTCGCCATCATCGCCGCCGCCCAGGCGAGCACGAGCCCGAGCACATCCGAGAGGTTGTGTCCCGCATCGGCGAGCAATGCCATTGAGTTGGCGAGAAAGCCGAACACGGCCTCGCCAGCGACGAAGGCGAGGTTGAGCGCGATTCCGATCGCAAACGCGCGCCCGTAAACGGCCGACGCGTGCGCATGATCGTGAGAATGTCGATGCTCGGCCACGAAGCCGCCCTAGCCGACGCGAGGTGCGCGGTTCAAATTGCCACGCGCCCGTGCGAAGGTGTCACTGCTTCGCCGTCGACGACCAGTGGATGTGCACGATCTTCCAGTCGCCGCCGGAGCGGCGAAGGATCATCGTCTCGGTCGTCGCCAGATCGACCGGTTTGCCCCTGTAGCTGCCCGTGGTTCGCCCTTCGGTGGCGATCCACGCGAGAGCGCCTCTCGATCCGCCGGTCCGCCGAGTGACGGATGGTGCAACGGCCTGGGAAAAAGCTGCATCGGCGGGGAGGTGCTGCGCCGCATATTCCGCCTTGCTGCGCTCTGCGTCCCCTTCCTCGAAGATCAGCGCATCATCCGCCAGCAGCGCGGCGGCAGCGCTCACGTCGCCTCTCCCCAGTGCGGCATGGAACGCGTCCACCGTCGCTGCTGCGCTTTGTGCCGACGCCGGCACCAGCGTCTGCGGGGCTGCACCCGCGCCTGGCTCGTGAGCCGCCGCGGGAGACGTCACAAACATCAAGGCCGCCAGTGCGGCGCCGCCAACGCGTTGCATGCAGTCTCCCTCAGTCGAGCTTGATCCGGACGAAGCCCATCGCCCCGGTCGGATTGCGCGCGCCGTAAAGCGGCGCAAGCCCTTCCGGCACGAAGTTCACGGCGAACAGGCCCCCGAGGCCGAGCGAGAAATGCCCGGCGACGCGAAAATCGCGAACGGCGCCGAGCGAGACCTTGCCGACTCGGAACGCGGGTCCGTGCTCCTCGAGATCGAGCAGCTCCCGGTTTTCCGTGATCTCGCCGCGGCCGAAGATCGTCCATGCGTCATGCTTGAGCGATGCCTCGGCGATGTAAGCATCGTCCTTGTGGTGCTCGATCGTCTTGCGTCCCCATGCCAGCGTGCCGGCGAGCTTCCAGCCGGTCGCGATCTCGTCCGCCCAAAGCGCGCTGGCCGACCAGCGCTTCTGGTCGACTCCCGGCTCGAGCTGCTCGGAATCGGCGAAATGCCCCCAGCTGCCTTGCAGCGAGAGCGTGCGAAGCGGGTTCCACGACAGCCGAATCGCGGTCGAATCCAGCGGACCGGTCTCGATGTCCCAGCGATGCTGGTCGGGCTCGCGGCCGTTGAAGCGGCTCGCCTCGATCTTGACGTGATCGAGCACGAGGCCGGCGGTCACCACGCCGAAGCTGATGTGCGTCGAATCGAGCCAGTGGTGGCTGATCGGCGCCTCGGACGAATCCATGATCGCTTCGCGGTGCATGAAGGCAGGGGGTCCAAATGCGGGTTCTCCCGGCAGGCCGGCATAGAGGAACACGCTCCTCTTCGGGCCGATGTTCTGCGACACCGATCCCGACAACTCCATGAAGAAATCATGCGGGTGCTGGCGGTCGATCAGCCGATCGCGGCCATTGGCCGTTTCCCCGGCGGCAAGCAGCAGCGGGTAGCCGCGCTTCCCCATCAGCGGGTCGGGACTAAGCATCGCCTTGAACTGAAGGGTGCCGTCACCGAGCGGCCGCCGCGCCATGCCCATCAGCATGCCCGACGCGAAAATTTTGTTGTCGCCGCGGCTGCTCGACTGGTGGTCGTAAACGAGATTGAGCGTGCCGTGGGCCATCAGCGTCCAGTCGCCGCTCATCACGTGCAGCGCGCTGTGCTCGGAGGTGTCCGGCTGCCACGCGGTGCCGGAAGATTCGCGTTCCAGGGGGTAAGAGCCAAGGGCGCCCGTCATGCTCCTCATGTGCGCGGCCTGACCGCTGTCGGGCATGACCATCTGCCCGTGGTTCATCTGCGAATGGTCCATTTGCGCAGGATTGGCCGTTTTGGCCGGGGCGGCCTGCGGCTGCTCCGGGGGTGCGGGCATCTCCATGCCCGGCATGGGCCGATGTTGCGCAAACGCAGCGCCGGGCACGCCAAGCAGCGCCAGCGGGCTCGCCGCGGCGATCATCGTAAATTTCACGAAATCTCTCCGAACATGGGAGACGGCGCAAGAGTCGCCGCCTCCCGTAAATGCTCAATGGCTCAGTGAGCGCCGTGCTCTTGATGGTCCTGCATACCCTTCATCTCGTGACCGGAATGCATCTTCTCCATCATGTCCTTGCAGCAGCAATCCTTCTTGTCCGCCATTTGACCGTGCTGAGCGTGGGCCTGGTGCGCATCCATTTGCATCTGCGGATGCTGGACAGGCTGGCTTGCCGGAGCGGCGCCCGGCTGTGCGGCAGCGGCTACTGCCGCGATCATCATCGTAAGCATCGTCAATCTCCTGAGTTCGAATGAAAGAAGTTCGGTTCGCTCAGGAGAACTTCGGCGGAGGCGTTGCCGTCTCAGGGACGAGCCCATCGTCCAGGTGCGTGTTGGCGGGCACAGGCGGACAACATAGAATGTGCGGCGGCGGCTCACGGTCAAGATCGGCCGCCGGCAGGGCTGCCGAACACGCCATCGTGCATGCTCCGAACCCGTTCGCAGGATGGGACTTGGAACTCTGATCCGGACAATGCTGCATCGCTATCCCCGCAGCGGCATGCCCGTGGGCAGCCGCCGGCGCCGCGGCCATGCCGAGCGGCATCAGCAGCACCGAAATCACGGCAAGGAGACGCAGGATGGCCGATGCCATGCCCGCCGAATAAGGCTTCGCCGAAAGCGGCTCAACGGGGGCAATCACCTTTTTGCACCTTCGAGGCCGCCGATGATAGGACAATACGGGCGGTCGTCGCCGTGGCAACTCGCGGCGAGATGCTCGAGCGAGCGGCGCATGTCGTGAAGCGCCTCCTCCTTGCGCCTGAGCTCGGACGCGCGCGCGAGCGCCAGCGCCTTCACGTCGGCGCTCGCGCGGCTCCGATCCTGCCACAGCTCGAGCAGCTTGCCGATCTCTTCGATCGAGAAGCCGAGGTCGCGCGCGCGGGCGATGAACTGCAGCGTGCGCACGTCGCGTTCGTCATAATCGCGATAGCCGGAGTCGCGGCGCGCCGCCTTGGGCATCAGCCCGACCTTCTCGTAATGGCGGATCATCCGCTCGCTGATGCCGCTCGCGGCCGAGGCCTGGCCTATCTTCACAACCGCACTCCGCGCAGCCGCAGCGAGTTGCCGATCACGGTCACGGAGCTCAGCGACATCGCCGCCCCAGCAAGCATCGGCGAGAGAAGAATCTTGAACCACGGGTAGAGAGCGCCCGCCGCGATCGGCACGCCGACGGCGTTGAACACGAAGGCGAAGAACAGGTTCTGGCGGATATTGCGCATCACCGCGCGGCTGAGGTGACGCGCGCGGACGATCCCGCGCAGGTCGCCTTTCACCAGCGTGATGGCGGCGCTCTCCATCGCGACGTCGGTGCCGGTGCCCATCGCGATCCCGACGTCGGCGGCCGCGAGCGCGGGGGCGTCGTTGATCCCGTCGCCGGCCATCGCCACGCGCCTGCCTTCGCTGCGCAGCTGCTCGACCTTCGCCTGCTTCTGGTCGGGCAGGACCTCGGCCATCACCTCGTCGATGCCGACGCGCCGGGCGACCGCGTCCGCGGTGCGCCGATTGTCGCCGGTCAGCATGAAGATCCGGATTCCATCCCGGTGCAGCTCGGCGATCGCTTGAGCCGCCGTCTCCTTGACCGGATCGGCGACGGCGAACAACCCCGCTAGCTTGCCGTCTATCGCCGCGAACATAACTCCTTCGCCCTCGTCGCGACGCTCGTCGGCCTTGCCCTGGAGCTGCGACGGGTCGATGCCGAGCTCGCGCATCAGCGCGGCATTTCCAAGGGCCACCTGGCGTCCGTCGACGCGTCCGGTGACGCCCTTGCCGGTGCGTGATTCGAATTCCTCTGCCGCCGGCAGGGCGATGCCCCGCTCCGCGGCGCCCTCGACGATTGCGGCCGCAAGCGGGTGCTCGCTTCCGCGCTCGAGGGCCGCTGCCAGCCGAAGCACGTCGGTTTCGCCGAACCCGCCGGCGGGTTCGACCGCGATCAAGGCCGGCCTGCCAACCGTGAGGGTTCCGGTCTTGTCGACGACCAGCGTGTCGATCTTCTCCATCAGCTCGAGCGCCTCGGCGTTCCTGACGAGCACCCCGGCGCTCGCGCCGCGACCGGTGCCGACCATGACCGACATCGGGGTCGCCAGCCCGAGCGCACAGGGGCAGGCGATGATCAACACAGCGATCGCATTGACGATCGCGTGGCTGAGCGGCGGCGCAGGCCCGAACAGCCCCCACAGGACAAAGGCAATCAACGATACCGCGATGACGCTCGGCACGAACCAGGCCGAGACCTGGTCGGCGAGCTTCTGGATCGGTGCGCGCGAGCGCTGCGCCGCGGCGACCATTCGCACGATCTGCGACAGCATCGTGTCGCGGCCGACGCGCTCGGCGCGCATCAGCAGCGACCCGGTGCCGTTCACCGTCGCGCCGGTCAGCTTGTCGCCCGCGGCTTTCACGACAGGTACCGGCTCTCCGGTGATCATCGATTCGTCGACCGCGCTGCGGCCCTCGACGACGATCCCGTCGACCGGCACTTTCTCCCCTGGCCGGACGCGGACCACGTCGCCGACGTGAACTTGCTCGAGCGGGACATCCTCCTCCGTGCCGTCGCGGACACGCCGCGCGGTCTTGGGCGCAAGGCCGAGCAAAGCGCGGATCGCCTTGCCGGTGGCGGCCCGCGCGCGCAGCTCGAGCACCTGGCCGAGCAGCACCAGCGTGGTGATGACCGCCGCCGCCTCGAAATAGACTGGGACGGCGCGATCCATGGTCCGGAGCGGGTTCGGGAAGAGGCCGGGCGCCAGCGTGGCGACGAGGCTGTAGAGGTAGGCGACCCCCACGCCCATGCCGATCAGCGTGAACATGTTGAGATTGCGCGTCTTGAGGCTTGCCCAGAAGCGCTCGAAGAACGGCCAGCCGCCCCACAGCACGACCGGCGTGGCGAGCGCCAGCTGGACCCATGCCGAAGCCCGCATCGAAAGCGGCTCCCAGCCGGTCATCTCCGCCCCCATGGCCAGCACGACCAGCGGGAGGGTGAGCGCGGCGCTGATCCAGAAGCGCCGGCTCATGTCGATCAGCTCGGGGTTGGGCCTTTCCTCCGCGGTGGGCTCGAGCGGTTCCAACGCCATCCCGCAGATCGGGCACGTCCCCGGTCCGTCGCGGCGGACTTCCGGGTGCATGGGGCAGGTCCACACCGCGCCTTCCGCGGCGTCGGGCAGCGCGTCGTCATGCTCCGCCGGGTTCAGGTAGCGGTTCGGGTCGGCCTTGAACCTCTCGAGGCAGCCGGCATTGCAGAAGTAATAAGGCGTCCCGTTCAGCTCGTACTGATGCGCGGCGGTGCGCGTGTCGACCTTCATCCCGCAAACGGGGTCAGTAACGATCGTGCCGTGGGCCGCGCGAGGCCCCTCGCGGTGATGCGAACGGGCCGCGTGGGTGTATGCGGCCATGGCTGGTTTCTCCGTTGTGCGACTCGTGATGAGAGGGCTTGTGCACCTTGACATGATGTCAGGGTCAAGGCGCCGAAGGCACAACGCTTCACGCGCGGGGACGGGCGCCTCTCACGCGCGCGCAATAAAAAGAGGCGGTTCGGGAAGGGGGATCCGAACCGCCTCCTGTCAGCGCGCCTGGGGAGCGAAACGCGCTGGGGACTATGCGCCTCTCAAATGTCGATACCGGCGGCGATGGCCTCGAGCTTGCGGACGCGTTCGCGCAGGTCCGCGATCTCGATCCGGCCCGTGGCGGGCGGGAGGCCGCGGTCGCCGGAGACCTGGGCCAGCTCCATTTTCTTGAGCTCGAGCCACCCGCTCCAGGCCTTCAGTCCGGCGAGACTGGCGCCGCCAAGCCCGAAAATGATGCTCGCGCTCAGCACTGCAATCGTGATCGGTTCCATCACTTCTCCTCCTGGCGGAGCGCTTCGATCTCGCGCGCCAGCTCTTCGTTCTGACTGTTGATGTGATGATCGATGGCCATCAGTCGGCGGTCGGTCTCGTCGAGCTCGGTCCGCATCGCGTGCACGCTCGGCTTGCGCCGCGCGGCGATGTCCATCCGGTCGAAGTCGCTCATCCGTCTGTCGCCGGTCATCGCGCGCTTCTTCTGGATCGCAAGGAAGATGCCGACGATCGCGTAGGCGATGATCGCGGTGGTGAAATCCACCGGCGTCAGCAGCGGGATCGCGACCCACGCGATGCGGATGAAGGTCGGGTCGATCCCGCTCATCGCTCCCAGCGTCGAGCAGACGCCGGCGATTTTCGCGTCCTTGCGATCGAGCGAATACGGGTAAATCTTGCGTGCCATCGTCATAGGTCCCCTTCCGTCGGTCAGTTGACCCGCGCCTTTAGCGCGGCTTTCATGGCTTCCAGCTCGGCGTCGATCTTCTCGCTCGCGCGAAGCTGGTCGATCTCGTCCTCGAGGCTGGTGATTCCCAGCGCCTCGCAGCGGCCTTCCGCGAAATCGGCGCGGCGCTCGAGAAGCTCGAACTTGGCGAACGCCTCGAGCGTCCGGCTGCCGTGCATGATCTCGCGTGCCTTCGCCCTGGTAACGGCGCTCTCGATCCGGGCCGCGATCGCGTTCTGCCGCGCCCGCGCCTCGCGGAGCTTGGCCTGGAGCCTGGCGATATCGGCTTCGTAGCCGCGCAGCACCTGCTCCATCTGGTCCATCTCACCGCGCAGGCTGTCGGCCATCTCGCCGGCCTGCTGCCTTTCGGCCAGCGCGGCCTTGGCGAGGTCGTCGCGGTCCTTCGACAGCGCGAGCTCGGCCTTGGCCGTCCAGTCGGCCTGCAGCTCGTCGAGCCGGCTTACGGCGCGCCGCATCTCCTTGATGTCGGCAATTGAGCGCGCGGCCGTCGCGCGGACGTCCACCAGTGTCTCTTCCATCTCGAGGATGATCATCCGGATCATCCGCGCCGGGTCTTCCGCCCGGTCGAGAAGCTCGGTCATGTTCGCCGCGAAAATGTCACGAGCACGGCTGAACACCGGACCGCTGAGCCAGCCCGCAATGGGGGCGAAACGCCCTACGTTGGGCTGGGACTCATCGGCGGTTTCGACCTCGATCAGGCGAGGCGTGCGAACCGGGACCTTTGCTTCGAGAACTTCGAGTTCAGGCATTGAGAGAGACCTCGATGGAGTTGGCATTGGCTGAAGCCGGACCAACGGCTGCGCCGACCGCGACCGTGCTCATGACGAGCGCCGCGGCGATGGCGACGAGAGTGCGGGTGAATGGCGACTGCGACGACATTTGAATTCTCCTTTTCTCGCCCGCCCTTTTGTTCGCGGGTCGATGCGACTAGCCAATCAAGGAGTGTGCCAATCCCGGAAAACTGCAGGAAACGATCGCCGAGCGAACCGTTGGCCGGATTTCCCAACCAAGAGTTGGTGCGGAATCCCAATCGCGTGGTCGGGAACATTCGCCACCGCCTCCGCGCTGATGCGTCAGCAAAGCAACGGAGTTTCAGCGATGATTGGCAAACTGTTCGGGGCGTGGCTCGGCAACAAGGTTGCCGGCAAGAACGACGGCGCGAAAGGCGCGATCCTCGGCTATGGCGCTGCGGCGGTCGCCAAACGCAGCGTCCCGACGCTAGCGGCGCTCGCGCTCGGCGGCTGGGCGTTCAAGAAGTGGCGCGAGCGTAAGGGCTCGCAGCCGTCCTACCCCTCGGAGGCTTCGCCCTCCTGAGCCTCGCCTTCGGCCGGGTTCTCGAAATAGGGTTCTACCAGCCCCTTGAGCTTGATCGTCATCGGCTGGCCAAAGCGGTCGCGGCTTCGGCCGGCGGCCACGCGGATCCAGCCCTCCGAAATCGAATATTCGATGACGTTGGTCTTTTCCTGCCCGTTGAACTTGATGCCGACGCCGCGGCTTAGGAGCGCCTCGTCATAATAGTCGCTGCGCGGGTCGAGCGAGAGGCGGTCGGGCGGGGTGTCTGACGAAGCATCGGCCATGGGCGCGCCTTAGCCAGCGCGTCTCGGGCCTGCAACTTAGCGCGTCGGCTCGATCTTGATCTCGCTGACCTTGCCGTCGTCGTGGGTGACGACGAACAGGGTGCCGTAATCCTGCTCCGTGAGCGCCACCGCCCGCTTGCCGCCAAACCGCGCGACCAGGTCGGGCACCGTATTGCTGTGGCCGACGACGAGCACCGCGCCCGTCATCGCGGCCACCCTCGTGGCGAGCGCCTCTGGATCGGCCGGATTGTAAGGCGTCACGATGATGCCGAGCTTTGCCGCGAGCGGCTGCGCAGTCTCCATCGCCCGTTTCGTCGGGGTCGCGAAGATCGCCTTGATCCCGCTCTTGGCGAGCATGCCGGCAACTGCCTGCGCGTTCGCCGCACCTTCGGCCGACAGCGGCGGGTCGGCGCCCTCGGCCTTCTGGAGGTGCCGCATCACGAACACGGTATCCGCGGCGAGCGCCGGCTGCGCGACGGTAAGTGTGGTGAGCACGGCGGCGACGATCGTCAGGAATTTGCGCATGCTCACGGTCTCGCGCCGATCGGCGATCGAAGCAAAGCGAATTTCGATGAACGCATGGTGTCAGTCTCTGTGGCAAAGGGTTGATGTAAAGCACACTTGTCACCGCCAGTTGCCGCGCCGCCGAGTCCGGACTAAGCGCCGCCGCTGGAGAGGATATGAGCGACAAAGATCCGGATTTGCGCCGCAATGCGCCCAAGCTCGAGCTGCACGTGCCCGAGCCGGCGTTTCGGCCCGGCGACACGCCGGACTTCTCGTCGCTGACAATCCCCGGCGCGGGTGAGGCGCCGCGCCCCGACACCAGCGCGCCCGCTGCCGACACCCATTCGCTGACGACCGCGCTGGTCCGCGTGCTCGGCGACGACGACAGAGCCGTCGGCGCGTGGGACCCGAAGCTCGACCCCGACACGCTGCGCAAGATGCTGCGCGACATGGTCACGGTGCGCGTCTTCGACGACCGCATGTACCGCGCGCAGCGACAGGGGAAGACCAGCTTCTACATGAAGTGCACCGGCGAGGAGGCGATCGCGGTCGCCGCGGCCGCGGCCCTAACCCAAGACGACATGCACTTCCCGACCTACCGCCAGCAGGGGCTGCTCATCGCGCGCGGCTATCCGCTGACGGAAATGATGTGCCAGATCTACTCCAACAAAGGCGACAAGCTGCGCGGACGGCAGCTGCCGATCATGTATTCGGACAAGCGCCATGGCTTCTTCTCCATTTCCGGCAATCTCGGCACGCAATTCCCTCAGGCGGTCGGCTGGGCGATGGCCAGCGCGATCAAGGGCGACAGCCGCATTGCGATGGGCTGGATCGGCGACGGAGCCACCGCCGAGGGCGACTTCCACGCGGGCATGACCTTCGCAGCCGTCTATAATGCGCCGGTCATCCTCGCGACGGTGAACAACCAATGGGCGATCTCGAGCTTCTCGGGCATTGCGGGCGCCGAGCGCGCAACGTTTGCGCAACGCGCGGTGGGGTACGGAATCGCCGGGCTTCGAGTCGACGGCAATGACGCGCTGGCCGTCTATGCCGCGGTCAAATGGGCGGCCGAACGCGCGCGCTCCAATGGCGGGCCTACGCTGATCGAGTTCTTCACCTATCGCGCCGAGGGCCATTCGACTTCAGACGACCCCTCCGGCTACCGCCCGGCGAGCGAAGCCAAAGCATGGCCTCTCGGCGACCCGATCGAGCGGCTGAAGTCCCATCTGGTCGCGCTCGGCGAATGGGGCGAGGAGCGGCACGCGTCCATGACCGCAGAGTGTGACAGCGCGGTGCGCGACGCTCAGAAGCAGGCCGAGAAGCTCGGGATCCTCCCCGAACAGGGCAAGGACGACATCGGCTCGATGTTCGAGGACGTCTATGCCGATGTCCCGTGGCACCTCGCCGAGCAGCGCGACCAGGCCGTGTCCGAGGGCGGCGAGTAGATGGCCACCTTCAACATCATCCAGGCGCTCAACGACGCCCATAAAATCGCGATGCGGGCGGACGAGGATGTCGTCGTGTTCGGCGAAGACATCGGCTATTTCGGCGGCGTTTTCCGCGTAACCGAGGGGCTCCAGCGCGAGTTCGGTAAAACCCGGGTGTTCGACGCGCCCATCAGCGAGGGCGGGATTGTGGCAGCCGCCGTCGGCATGGCGGCGTACGGCCTTAAGCCGGTGATCGAGATCCAGTTCGCCGACTACATCTACCCCGGCTACGACCAGATCGTCGGCGAGGTCGCCAAGATCCGCTACCGCACCGCCGGCGAATGGACGATGCCGATGGTCATCCGCACGCCCTACGGCGGCGGTATCTTCGGCGGCCAGACACACAGCCAGTCACCCGAGAGCCTCTTCACCCACATCGCCGGTCTCAAGGTCGTGATCCCGTCGACTCCCTATGATGCCAAGGGCCTGCTGATCGCCGCGATCGAAGACCCCGACCCGGTGATCTTCTTCGAGCCCAAGCGCATCTACAACGGCCCGTTCGACGGCCATCATGACAAGCCGGTGAAGCCCTGGTCGAAGCATCCGGCCAGCGAGGTGCCGGAAGGCCACTACACCGTGCCTATCGGCAAGGCGGCGGTGGTGCGCGAAGGGCCCGACCTGACGATCCTCACTTACGGCACGATGGTCCATGTCGCGCTCGCGGCGGTTGAAGAGCAGGGCTTGGACGCCGAGGTGATCGACCTTCGCACGCTCGTTCCGCTCGACCTCGAAACCATCGAGGAGTCGGTCAAGAAGACCGGCCGCTGCCTCGTCGTCCACGAAGCACCGCGCACCAGCGGCTTCGGCGCCGAGCTGGTCGCGCTGGTCCAGGAGCGCTGCTTCTACCACCTGGAAGCGCCGGTCGAACGAGTCACCGGTTGGGACACGCCGTACCCGCACGCCTACGAATGGGCCTATTTCCCCGGCCCCAAGCGCATGAAAAAGGCCCTTGAGAAAGTGACGGCCGACTGATGGCGAGATACGAATTCAAGCTGCCCGACATTGGCGAAGGCATCGCGGAGGCGGAGATCGTCGCCTGGCACGTCAAGGTCGGCGACACGATCGCCGAGGACCAGCAGATCGCCGACATGATGACCGACAAAGCGACGGTTGAGATGGAATCGCCGGTCGCAGGCAAGGTGATCGAACTTGCCGGCGAAGTCGGCGACCAGGTGCCGATCGGCTCGGTCCTCGCGGTGATCGAAACCGAAGGGGCGGACCGGGCGGCGGGGCCGGCCGAGGACAGCAAGGACGAGCGGTCGCTTGGCGATGGCGCGGTCGAGCCGACGCCGGAGCAGGCCGAGGAGTTTCCCGTTACGAAGGTGATCGAGGAAGCGGGGACCGCTCGCAGTGAGCCTGTCGAAGAGCTGTCTTCCATCTCCACGGCCGAAGAGAAGGGCAGTCCTTCGACAGGCTCAGGACGGATGGGTGGCGGTGCTCACGTACTGGCCTCCCCCGCCGTGCGCGCCCGTGCGCGCGACCTCGGCGTCGACCTCAGCCAGGTGAAGACCGCGAGCGACCGCGTCCGCCACTCCGACCTCGACGCCTACCTTCTGTACAACGGCGGAACCGTCTCGAGCCGGCCGGCAGCGCCACGCAAGGATGAGACGATCAAGGTCGTCGGTCTGCGCCGCAAGATCGCCGAGAACATGGCGGAGGCGAACCGCCGCATCCAGCATTTCACCCTGGTCGAGGAATATGACGTCTCCGCACTGGAAGAGACGCGCGCGATGATGAACCAGGACCGCGGCTCCAATCCCAAGCTGACGCTCCTGCCGTTCCT
This sequence comes from Sphingomonas segetis, assembly GCF_009720245.1. Classification (GTDB taxonomy): domain Bacteria; phylum Pseudomonadota; class Alphaproteobacteria; order Sphingomonadales; family Sphingomonadaceae; genus Sphingomicrobium; species Sphingomicrobium segetis. Next base: position 16,877 of record NZ_WJSQ01000045.1, read on the forward strand.
GATCACCGCCCTCGCCCGCGGGCTTGCCGAATGGCCGATGCTCAATGCGACCTTCGACGACGAGGCGATGGTGATCACCCGCCACGGCTCGGTCCAGATGGGAGTCGCGACCCAGACCGCGAATGGGCTGATGGTCGCGACCATCCGCGAGGCCCAGTCGCGCTCCGTGTGGGAGCTTGCATCGGAGATTGCGCGCCTCTCGGAAGCGGCGCGAACCGGCAAGGCGACTCGCGACGAGCTCGGCGGCGCGACCTTCACCATCTCGAGTCTCGGCCCGATGGGGGGCGTCGCGTCGACCCCGGTCGTGAACCCGCCGCAAGTGGCGATCGTCGCCGTCAACAAGATCGAGGAGAAGCTGGTCCCGGTCGATGGCGAGATCGAGGTTCGCAAGCGGATGAACCTGTCGCTGTCATGCGACCACCGGGTCGTGGACGGCTGGGATGCGGCGAGCTTCATGCAGACGCTTAGGGGCTTTATCGAGAACCCGCTGCGGCTGCTCAGCTGACACATGCAATCGCCGGAACTCGCAAGCGAAATCGCCGAACGGCTCGTCGGGCGCGGCATCGCAGCGGGCGCGACCGCCGCCGACGCGCTCTATGCGGGAAGCCGCTCCTCGAGCGTGCAGGTGCGGCTCGGCGAGCTCGAGGACGTCAACCGCTCCGAAGGGGAGGAGATAGGGCTCAGGCTTTTCGTCGGGCAGCGCTCTGCGACGGTGGCCTCGTCCGACCTGTCGGAGGAAGCGCTCGGCGTGCTCGTCGAGCGGTGCCTTGCGATGGCCAGGGAAGCGCCGGAAGACCCGTATGCGGGCCTCGCGCCGGCCGAGCTGCTGCTGCGCGGCGAGCCGCCGCACCTCGACGCTGACGACAAGCGCGATCCGGACCCCGCGGAACTTCGCGCCCGCGCCCTGGAAGCGGAA
>NZ_WJSQ01000046.1 GCF_009720245.1 Sphingomonas segetis
CGGGCATGGTCAGCGCGGCCGATCCCCGTGCGGCCGCGGCGGGCGTGGAGATCCTCCGCGAGGGCGGAAGCGCCGCCGACGCTGCTTTCGCGACCTTGCTCGCGCTCAACGTCGTCGAGCCGCAGAGCTCTGGTATCGGCGGCGGCGGCTATCTGGTCTACGCCGACAAGGGCGCCGCTCCGGTGACGTTCGACGGGCGCGAGACCGCGCCGCACGCCGCCACCGGCACCTGGTTTTACAAGAACGGGCAGCCGATGGAGTTCGACGACGCCCAGCCGGGCGGCAAGAGCGTCGGCGTGCCCGGCAACGTCCGGATGATGGCACTGGCGCACCAGCGCTTCGGCAAACTGCCGTGGGCGGCGCTGTTCCAGCCGGCGATTAGGCTGGCGCGCGACGGGTTCAAGATCACGCCGCGGCTGCACAATTCACTCAGCAAATATCCGGCAACGGGCGCGCTCTCGTTTGAGGCGCGCGCGATCTTCTATCAGGCGGACGGGCAGCCGAAGCCGGCTGGGACGCTGGTGAGGAACCCGGCCTTCGCGAACTTCCTCGAGCAGCTGGCGGCGCGCGGGCCGGACAGCTTCTACGTGGGACCGAACGCGCAGGCGATCGCCGCCGCAGTCAGCAACGCTCCGCACAACCCCGCGCCGATGACCAGCGGCGACGTGGCGTCCTACGAAGCGAAACCTCGGCCGCCGGTGTGCGGGAAATATCGCGTTTATCGCATCTGCGGCATGGGACCGTCGTCGTCCGGCGGCTTCACCGTGTTCGCCGCGCTCAAGCAGCTCGAGCGGTTTGACCTGTCGGCGCTGGGGCCGCAGTCGCCGACCGCGTGGCACCTGATCGCCGAGTCCGAGCGGCTCGCTTACGCCGATCGCGACAAATATCTCGCAGACGAGGATTTCGTGCGCGTGCCGCTCGCGGGGCTCATGGACCCGGCGTATCTCGCCGGCCGCTCGGCCTTGATCTCGCCCACGGCGACGATGGGCAGCGTTCATGCCGGCACACCGGCGGGCGCCGAGATCGTGTGCACGCCCGAGCCGCAGCCCGAGCGCGGGACATCGCACTTCATCGCCGTCGACCGTTGGGGCGACGTCGCCTCGGAAACCTCGACCATCGAAAGCAGCTTCGGCTCAGGGCTGATGGTCAACGGCTATTATCTCAACAACGAGCTCACCGACTTCAGCTTCCGACCAGAGAAGAATGGCTGTCCGGTCGCCAACCGGGTCGAAGGCGGCAAGCGGCCGCGCAGTTCGATGAGCCCGACGATCGTTTACGGCCCCGAAGGACAGGTCGTGCTTGCCGTCGGCGCTGCCGGCGGCTCGACCATCCCGGCGCAGGTGATCAAGGCGATCGTGGGGGTCCTCGACTTTCGCTTGTCGGCGCAGGACGCCATCGCGCTGCCGATGATCTACTCACCGGCGGATACGGTGTATGTCGAAAGCGGCACCTTCCTGGAGGGCATGATCCCGCAGCTAAAGGCGCTCGGCCATTCGGGGGTGCGGACACTGCCGGCGGCTACGTTCAAGGCGAATGCGATTGAGTGGGCGAACGGACGGTGGTCGGGCGGGGCCGACCCGCGCAGCGAAGGCGCGGCACTTTCGGAATAGACAGCGGGGGACAAGTGGCTCGGCAACTCGAAAGATTCGACAATCTCGTTTCCATGTTCCTCACGCGCGCGGCGGAGAAGGACGATGCCCCGTTCCTGTGGGCGAAACGCGAAGGCGAATGGCGATCGACGGACTGGGCCGAGGCGGCGCGGCAGGTGGCGTCGCTCGCGGCTTCGCTCAAGCGCATCGGGCTGCAGCCGGGCGACCGCGTGTGCCTGGTCAGCGAGAACCGGCCCGAATGGCTGATCGCAGACCTCGCCATCATGGCCGCCGGCTGCGTCACCGTGCCGACCTACACCACGAACACGGAGCGCGATCACGCGCATGTGCTCGGCAATTCGGGCGCGCGCGCGGTGATCGTGTCCAACCAGAAGCTCGCTAAAAACCTGATACCCGCGGTCATCACGTCCAGCGAATGCCGCCACGTCGTCGGCATCGAGCCGATCCGCGCCGGTCAGACGCCGGACTGGGTCAACTGCCACAGCTGGACGGAGCTGGTGTCCGAGGGAGCCGACGCCGCCGCGCTGCAGCGCGAGGCCGCCGGCATCGGCCGCAACGATCTCGCTTGCATCATCTATACCAGCGGCACCGGCGGGGCGCCCCGGGGCGTGCAGCAGCACCACGGCGCCATCCTCCACAATGTCGAGGGCTGCACCGATATCATCTCCACCGATTTCGGCTGGGGCGACGAGGTCTTCCTCTCCTTCCTCCCGGCGAGCCACGCTTACGAGCATACCGGCGGGCAGCACTTCCCGGTCGGGCTCGGCGCGCAGATTTATTACGCCGAGAGCCTCGAGAAGCTCGCCGCCAACATTGAGGAAGTCCATCCGACGATCATGGTCGTCGTGCCTCGCCTGTTCGAGTTGCTGCGGGCGCGGATCATGAAGTCGATCGAATCGAGCGGCGGCTTGTCCAAATATCTGCTTGGCCGAGCGCTCAAGATCGGCAGCGACAAATATCACGGCCGCCGCAAGCCGTGGGACGTGCCGATGGACGGCCTGCTCGGGTTCACTTTGCGCAAGAAAGTGCGGGCGAAAGTCGGTGGGCGGGTCAAGGCATGGGTCTCGGGCGGCGCGCCGCTCAATCCCGAAGTCGGCATCTTCTTCCAGTCGCTCGGGATCACCTTCCTCCAGGGCTATGGCCAGACCGAGGCCGCGCCGGTGATCAGTTGCAACCGGCCGAGCGTGGGCATCCGGCTCGACACGGTCGGGGTGCCGGTCAAGAATTGCGAGGTTCGCATCGCCGAGGATGGCGAGATCATGGTCCGCGGCGAGAATGTGATGCACGGCTACTGGCGCAATCCGGACGAGACCGCGCGCGTACTCCGCGACGATTGGCTCGCAACCGGCGACATTGGGCATTTCGACGAGAAGGGCCGGATCAAGATCACGGACCGCAAGAAGGACCTGATCGTCAACGACAAGGGCGACAACGTCTCGCCCCAACGGATCGAGGGGATGCTGACGCTCCAGCCCGAGATCGGCCAGGCGATGGTTTATGGCGACCGCCGGCCGCACCTCGTCGCTTTGCTGGTCCCCGACCCCGAGATCGCCTCAACGCCCGACGTTCAGGATCGGCTGCAGCGTGCGCTCGACCGCGTCAATGGCGACCTGTCGGTAGTCGAACGGGTTAGGCGGTTCATCATCGCCGGCGAACCGTTCACCATCGAGAACGAGCAGCTGACGCCATCGATGAAGATCCGCCGCCACGTGATTTCCGAGGCCTACGGCGAGCAGCTCGACAGCCTCTATCCCAAATAACAGCCTACGGCCTGGTGTAGGGGATGATGTCGGCCACGGTGCAGCTGCCGACCGTGATGTGGTTCATGAGATCGGTGACCTGCTGGATGTCGCCGCGGCACAGCTGGCTTCCGCCGAACTGCCGCGAGACCAAAGCGTAATTGCCCGATCCGGCCAGCTCGCAGCCCGGTGTGAGGCGCACCAAATAAGCGGTGCGCGTGCCGACGCGGAAGGCGATGTTGCGTCCGTCGATCACCGACATGTCGTTTTTGTTGTAGGTCGGCAGGCAGCTCAGCGGCGCGCCTGCGACCTTGCCGGCGATCAGCATCTGGTAGGCGCGCTCGCCGCTCGGGCTGCGCATGGCGTCGGACGGGGGCGCGGGTGCGGTCGTGCAGGACGCCAAAATCGTGCCCGCGATCAGGAGTGAAACGATGCGCATCATGACCTCCTCGAACATTTCGCAGGCGGCCCGAAAGCGCCTTCGTTCATGAACGGAAGCTGTCTTTGGCGGCCCTGCGACGCGCGAATTCCTCGACGTTCGAGGAACGAACGAAAGGATTGGTTTCGCGTTCCTGCGCGACCGTGGTCGGAACCGTGATTTTCCCCGCATCGCGCAGCCGCTGGACCTCGGCGAGCCGCACCGCGACGGCTTCGTTGCCCGGCTCTGCATGGGCAGCGAAGCGGGCGTTCGAAAGCGTGTATTCGTGGGCGCAGTAGAGGCGCGTGTCTTGGGGCAGCAGCGTCAGTCGCTCGAGCGATCGGTACATCTGCTCCGGCGTCCCTTCGAACAGCCTGCCGCAACCCATGGCGAACAAGGTGTCGCCGACGAACGCCACCCGATCCTGATCGAAGATGAGCGCGATATGGCCGAGCGTGTGGCCCGGAACTTCGATGATCCGACCGACGTGCCTGCCGAGCCTCACATGATCGCCTTCGCCGAGCGCAACGTCGCGCCCGGCGATATTCTCCTGTGCCGGACCGGAGATGAGTGCCCCGGTCGCTTGCTTGACGGCCAGATTGCCGCCGGTGTGATCGGGGTGCCAATGGGTGTTCCAAACCTGGCCGATGTTCCATCCGCGCTGCTCGGCTTCGACAAGCACGGGCGCGGCATCGCCGGGGTCCACTATCGTCGTTTGGCCGCTCTCCGCGTCGTGAACGAGCCAGATGTAATTGTCCGAGAAGGCCGGGACCGGGACGATCTCGAGCATCACCATTCGCCGCTGTTGGGCATTGAGACCCACGGCTCGGCAGGCGCCAACGCTTCGCCCTTCTGAAGGAGCTCGACCGAAATGTTGTCGGGCGACCGAACGAAGGCCATTCGGCCGTCGCGCGGCGGGCGATTGATTGTGATGCCTGCGTCCATGAGGCGGCGGCAGGTCTCATAAATGTCGTCGACCTGGTAGGCGAGATGGCCGAAGTTGCGGCCGCCGCCATAGCCGGATTCGTTCCAGTTGTGCGTGAGCTCGACTTCGCCGCCCTCGTCTCCGGGCACGCCGAGAAAGATTAGCGTGTAGCGGCCCGCCTCATTGTCCATCCGCCGCCGCTCCTCCAGCCCGAGGAGATTGAAGAAGCGGATGGTGGCTTCCGGATCGCTGACCCGGAGCATCGTATGGAGGAAGCGCATCCAGCCTATTTAGGCTGGGACGGGTCCAATTTCACCGTCGGCGTTACACCGAGCATCTCGACCGCCTTGGCCGCGGCCTTGCCGACCGCGCCGTGCGGGTCGCTGCCCGCGGCGCGCATCCAGTAGCTGCGTGCCTTCTCCCGGTCCCCATTGATGTCGGCGACGTGGCCTGCCTCGAACAAGACCGTCGGGTCCGAGGGGGCAAGGGTCAGTGCCTTGTTGATCGCCATCTGCGCTGTCGCAGGGTCATTCTCCCGGATCGCAAGCGCGGCCGAGAAATACCAGTAGAACGGGTCCTCCGCGATCGTCTTCACTGCTTCGTTGAGTTTGGCGCGGGCGGTCTTGAGGTCGTTCTGCGCCTCGGCGGCGCGGGCTCGGTCGAGCAAAGCCTCGCCTCGCTGCTCCGCCTCGAGTCCCGGCAGCGCGAGCGCCTTGTCGAGGTCGAGCGCGGCCTTGCCCGGCTCGCCGGCGGCGATCCACAGATTGCCTGCCGCGGCCCACATCCGCGCGGTCCTGGGGTCCTTGTCCGACGACGCCCGCGCGGCTTCCTCGAACGCCTGAGCGGCGGCTTCGCTGTCGCCTTCCTTCTGTGCCTCGAGCGCGCGGCAGACGAGGGCCTGCGGCGTGACGAGGGCAGGGCAGGCGGCGCTTTGCGGCGCGGCTGCGGCAAGGGCGGCGGCGAGGAGGAAAATCAAGCTTCAGGGCTCCAGCAGGGCTTGGGCGGCGAGAAGGATCGCGCCGATCTCGCGCGGTTCCGACAGGCGATGGCCGCCGCCCTTGAGCACATTGATCTGGACATCGGATGAACGGAGGCTGCGCATCAGGCGAAAGGCAATGTCTAGCGGGACCTCGGAATCCGCCTCGCCGTGCAGCAGGCGCACAGGGCAATCGATCGCGATCCCGCCCTCGAGCAGGCGGAGCCGCTGGCCTGAATCCCAGAAGCCGCGCGTGACAATCTGCGGCTCGGGCGCGTACGGGTTCGGCTCCTCGAGCCTCCCGTCGCGCTGTAACGCCGCTTTCTGCTCGGCGGACAAGCCCCAGTCGGTGAAATCGGGTGCGGCGGCGATTCCGACGAGCGCGCGAACGCGCTCGGGACGAAGAAGCGCGAGGTGGAGCGCGATCCAGCCGCCCATCGACGATCCGATGACAATCAGCGGACCCTCGGTCAGCCGGTCTGCGGCGGCGAGCGCTTCCTCCAGCCACAGCCCCAGCGTTCCTTGCGCGAACTCGCCGCCGCTGGAGCCGGTGCCAGAATAATCGAGGCGCAGCATGGAAAAGCCGCGCTGCTCGGCGAAAGCATCGAGCGCGAGCGCCTTCGTTCCTTCCATGTCCGACGAGTACCCGGGCAGGAACAGGAGGGTGGGGGACCGCCCTTCCCGCAGCCGGTAGGCGATCCGTCGGCCGTCGATCTCGAAATGGCGGATTTCGTTCGGTGTCATCGGCCGAGCAGATTTCGGAGCGCGTCCTTCAGCTCCGCGACATCCTCGGGCTCCAGCTTGCGCGGATAATAGCGATGGGGCGCGTCGAGCGCCTGCATCGGGTCCCCGCCCGTCTGGAATACATAATGATCGTACAGCATCCGCCATGCCTGACGGTGCTCTGGAGGCATGTCACTGTAGAGAACATATGCCAGGTGCAGCAGCGCGCCGTACGGGTGCTGCGCGCCGAGCTCGTCGCGGTTCCACCAATAATTCATCAGCACGTTGAAGCCGCCAAGCGACTGGACGCCGTGCCACCACAAATAGGGAATATAGATGGCGTCGCCGGGCTGGAGCTCTGCAACAAGTGCAGCAGCGAGCGCTTCGCGGTACAGCGGAAATCGCTCGAGATCGGGTTCGTCCAGCGATACCATGCTGATGGGGACGTTGGCTGGCGTGACGTCGATCGGCCCCGGGTAAATGTTGGGAGTCTGGTCTGGCGGGAACAGGATGAAGCGCCGGCGGCCGGCCATCACGCAGGCGATGTTGTCCGCGACGTCGAAATGCGGGGCGACCGTCACCGCATTACCGATCCAGACGCGCGCATGCGTGCCGGGGGGTACCAGCGGGTTGGGGTTTTCCTCTTCCAGCCCCGGGAGGCAGTCGGGAGCAGAGACCGCCTGCATTGCGACCCCCAGTGGCTGCGACGAACTTCGCTGCTGGAGAAGGCCCTTGAGCACGTTCGAAAGCAGCTGGGGGGCCGACTGGAAGTTCATCTCCTTCGAGTCGGGCCGATAGAAGAATCGGCCGCGCTCGGACGATGGTCCGACGACGGTGTTCACCGGTCGTCCGTTGTAGAAGCGATCGAGGTAAACGACGGCCGCCTCGTCCGAGCGCGAGGCCTCGCGAACGAACGGCCAGTTGGAGGCGGCTCCGCGCAGCACCACCGGGCGGCAGCCGCTCACAACCTCCTCGGGCATGGCGTCGAGGCCCGCTCCGGAAATCTCCTTCACTCGCTGCAGTTGGTCGATCATCGCCCGCGGTTTTTCACAGCAAGTCGGCGCAAGCGCAATGTGCCGGCAGCAGCGCTAGGCCGAAGCGGCAACCGGCCGGCGGCGCATCGGGTGAGGCTGCGGCGTCACGTTTCGCTGGCCGTCTTCGTTGCGGCCGTGGAACAGGTCGTTGCACCACGCCTTGAGGTCAGCGGGCGCCTCGTTCGTCCAGTCGAGCATTCCGCCCTCGTCGGTTTGCAGGTGCGCATCAGGATCGAAGCCAAGGCTGCGGAAATCCCGCTGGCGCTTGCGATATGCTTTGTCTGCGACTTCTCCATGCCACAGGTGAAGCACCCGGCCTTGCACCACGCCCAGCTTGGTGCCGACGATGTCGCGTGCGCGAATTCCCCACCGGAGGAAGTGCTGGGCGTACTTCTGAGCTCCTTCGAACGCCTGCGGCATGCATGGCGATTTCGCCATGCCGGCGACGAAGGCGTGCGCCATCAGGTGATCGGCATTGCCCGACAGGCAGGCCTCGTAGAGTCCGCATTTGTCGAGCAATTCGCGGCGCGCGGCCCAGGCGTAGCCGGTGTGGCCGTGCCTGTCCCAGTGGCCGATCCGCGCCGGCGCATGGTTGCGCACGAACACGGAAGCGAAGCTTTCGTCGAGTGAACCGGTTCCGTCGTCGCGATTGTCCTTCGGAAGCCGCACGGCATGGCTGAACGGCTGGACCACGACGTAGCGCTCGAGCGCTTCGGACGTTCGCTCCAGCCAGTCTGGCTCCTTGAAGATGATGTCGGCATCGAACCAGCCGACCTTGGTGCAGGACTTCGGCAGGCGCGCAGCGGCGACGTTGAGCAGCCGCTCCTTTTGCCACATCACGCCATTACCCCTGAAGTGCGCGACATTGTCGCCCGCCTCGAGCTCGAACGGGGCATCGCCGAACGCCATCTCGACCACCATGACGTTCGCGCCGGCAGCCCTCATCCCCTCCATGAACCTGTCGAAATTCTCGCGCTTGTTCTTGTAGCGCGCGGGGTTGAAGTAGGAGGTGATCACCCAGAATTCGGAACTCATTGCCAAACCTCGAAGAAATCGGATGCGCGAAGCGTGCGGCTTTCCTAACCGCGTCGACGGCCCCGGCAAGAAAAAAGCCGTTCAGAATGGCGTTGGGCGGAAGGAGCCTCGTGCGTTCGCACGCGTTCGGTTGATTCGAAAGGGGTGGTCCAATGAAATACCGCAAGCTCGGGGACAGCGACCTCGAGGTGTCCGAAATCTCGCTCGGCTCGTGGCTGACTTACGGCGTCGGGGTCGAGGCGGACAAGGCTCGCGCATGTCTCGATGATGCGTTCGCTCAAGGCGTCAACTTCATCGACACGGCGAACATTTATGGCCGCGGCGCCGCCGAGCGCTTCCTTGGCGGGGCGCTCAAGGGCCGCGCGCGAGACTCCTATGTACTCGCGACCAAGCTCTACTTCCCCATGACGGACAGCGACCGCGGGCTTTCGCGCGCTCAGGTCGAGAAGCAGCTCGACGCCTCGCTGGAGCGGCTGAGGACCGACTATGTCGATCTCTACCAATGCCACCGTTACGATCAGGACACGCCGATCGAGGAGACGATGGAGGCGCTGACCCGCGCGGTCGAGAGCGGCAAGGCACGATACATCGGCTTTTCGGAATGGCCGGCGGAGCGGATTCAGGCGGCGATCGACATGAGCGGAGTCGCGAAATTCGTCTCCAGCCAGCCGCAATATTCGCTGCTGTGGCGCGAGCCGGAGGACGAGGTAATCCCGCTGTGTGCCGCCCACGGCATTTCGCAGATTGTCTGGTCGCCGCTCGGACAGGGCGTGCTCAGCGGCAAATACGACCCGGACCGGCCGCCGCCGAAGGACTCCCGCGCCGCGAGCGAGGAGATGGGCGGATTCATGGACCGCCTGATGCAGCCCGACGTGCTCCGTGCGGTCCAGAGGCTCAAACCGATCGCCGAGGAAGCGGGCCTGACGCTGCCCCAGTTCGCGCTCGCCTGGGTGCTGCGCAAGCCCAACGTCGCGTCCGCGATCATCGGCGCGTCGCGGCCGAGCCAGGTGCAGGAGAATGCGGCGGCGTCCGGCGTGGTCGTCGACACGCAGCTGTTCATGCGCGCCGAGGCGATCATCGAGGAAGCGCTTGGCCGAGTCGAAGCTTGAACCCCCAGAAGGAGAAACACGATGGCAATCACGAGAACGGCGACAGCGCGCTACGACGGCACTGGCAAGGAAGGAAAGGGCGAGCTTACGACCCAGTCGGGCGTGCTCAAGGACCAGCGCTACGGGTTCCACACCCGCTTCGAGGACGCACCTGGGACCAATCCCGAGGAGCTGATCGCCGCTGCCCATGCCGGCTGCTTCACCATGGCGCTGTCCTTTGCGCTCGCCAAGCAGGGCGTCACCGACGCGCGGCTGGAAACGACAGCCCGCGTCACGCTGGTGCCGGAAGGGGAGGGTTTCACCGTTACCCGGTCCGACCTCGAGCTGACTGCGGACGTGCCGGACCTCGACGACGACAAGCTGCGGACGCTCGCCGAGGACGCCAAGAAGAACTGCCCGGTCTCCAAGCTGCTCAAGGCGGAAATGGACCTGACCGTCCGCACGGGCGCGGAGGCCGCCGCCTAGGTTAGATCGCTTTCGAGCTGCGCCGCGACGGGGAGACGAAAATCTCCTCGATCGGCAGCTCGAACAGCTCGGCGATGCGAAAGGCGAGCGGGAGCGAGGGATCGTATTTCCCGGTCTCGATGGCGTTGACGCTCTGGCGCGAGACCTCGAGCCGGCCGGCGAGATCCTGCTGGCTCCAGTGGCGCTCCGCGCGGAGCAGGCGGAGGCGGTTTTCCATCGCTCAGTCGCCCGCGCCCGAGCGCGAGAATAAAGCGAAGCAGCCGAAAGCGCCCTGTGTGACCACCCACACGAACGCGACCCAATAGGTCTCGATCAGCGGCATGAGACCGAACGCCTGGAGGAAACCCCACACCACGGCGGCGCCCATCGTCACGTTCGTCGCGATAGCGATCCGGCGCAGGACAACCGCCTGGTGGTATTCGTCGCGCTCGTCGGACAAATAGCGACCCCAGCTGGCGAACATCCCGAGGACCGGCAGCGAGGCCACGATGGCCATTGCCAGCAGCAGCACGTCGGTGACGTGGCGGTGTGAGCGGAGCCAGACGAGCGGCGGGAGGATCACGGCGTAAGCGATGAGCAGCCACAGCGTCCGGCGCACGTGCGCCCGCTGAGCCGGGGTGAGGTCGCGCTGCTTTGCGGCGAACATGTGTCAAGCTCCTTTGCCTAACGGGCAAGGTTGCTTTACACTGCACCTAAAGAGAGTCAAGCACACTTTACTGTTTTCTGCAGATATCGAACGGGGCGTAAGAATGCGGCGAGCCCGTGGTCGTGACTTGAATCGAGATTGAAGCTGGCGGCGAACTTTCAGGAGCGGCTGCTCTGCAGCGGGTGCCGCTGCAGGAGGTTGAGAGGGCGGGGCCGCGTCGCTACATGGCGGCTTCCCATGACCAACATGTTCAAGATCGCGCTTCCCGACGGATCGGTGAAGGAGATGCCGGAGGGCTCGACCCCGGCCGACGTCGCCGCGGCGATCGGACCGGGCCTCGCCAAGGCCGCGCTCGCTGCGAAGATCGACGGCGAAGTGCGCGACATCATGCGGCCGTTCGAAGGCGACGCGCAGCTCGCCCTGATCACCTCGCGCGACGAGAAGGACGCGCTCGAGCTGGTCCGGCACGACTTCGCGCACATCCTCGCCGAAGCGGTGCAGAATCTCTTTCCGGGAACGCAGATCACCTTCGGTCCCGCGACCGACGATGGCTTCTACTACGATTTCGCCCCGGCCGCAGAGCACGGACCCTTCACCGAGGAGGAGCTGCCCGCGATCGAGGAGGAGATGCGGCGCATCATCGCCGCCGACAAGCCGCTGGTGCGCGAGGTGTGGGACCGCGCACGGGTGCGCCAGTTCTTCCTGGACCACGGCGAGAAATTCAAGGCCGAGTGGGTGATGGAGCTGCCCGAAGGCGAGCCCATCACCATGTACAAGACGGGTCACGGCGAGGCCGACTGGATCGACCTGTGCCGGGGGCCGCACCTGGCTTCGACCGGCAAGCTCGACCCGAACGCGTTCAAGCTGACGCGGGTGTCGGGCGCCTACTGGCGCGGCGATCCCAAGAACCCGATGCTGAGCCGAATCTACGGCACCGCCTGGCTCAACAAGAAGCAGCTCGACGCCTATCTCGTCCGGCTCGAGGAAGCGGCCAAGCGCGACCACCGCAAGATCGGGCAGGAGATGGACCTGTTCCACCTCCAGGCTGAGGCGCACGGAAGCGTCTTCTGGCACCCCAAGGGCTACATCGTCTGGCGCGAGCTCGAGGCTTATATGCGCCGGCGCCTCGACGCTGCCGGCTATGACGAAGTGAAAACGCCGCAGCTGATGGACGCGCGCCAGTGGGAGAAGAGCGGCCACTGGGGCAAGTATCGCGAGAACATGTTCGTCGTTCCCGACGAGATCCCGTCGACCGACGACGAGGCGCCGGTCTTCTCGGGCGACGCCGAGCTGATGGCGCTCAAACCGATGAACTGCCCGGCGCACGTCCTGATCTTCAAGCAGGGCATCAGGAGCTATCGCGACCTGCCGATCCGGATGGCCGAGTTCGGCTGCTGCCACCGCAACGAGCCGCACGGTGCGCTGCACGGCATCATGCGGGTGCGCCAGTTCACGCAGGACGACGCCCACATCTTCGTCCGCGAGGACCAGCTGGTCGACGAGATCGTCGCATTCTGCGACCTTTTGGACAGCGTCTATCGCGAACTCGGCTTCGACGATTACGCGATCAAGCTCGCGCTGCGCCCGGAGCAAAGATACGGCAGCGACGAAGAGTGGGACCGCGCCGAGCAGGTGCTTCGCGACGCGGTGCGCAAGGCGGGGCGCGACACCGCCGAATATGGCTGGGAGGAATTGCCCGGCGAAGGCGCCTTCTACGCCCCCAAGCTCGAGTTCCACCTGACGGACGCGATCGGCCGCACCTGGCAGGTCGGCACAATCCAGGCCGACACCGTGCTGCCCGAGCGGCTCGACGCCAGCTACGTCGGCGAGGACGGCCAGAAGCACCGGCCAGTGATGCTGCACCGTGCCATCATTGGCACGTTCGAACGGTTCATCGGCATCATGATCGAACATTTCGCCGGCAAGTTCCCGCTGTGGCTGGCGCCGACGCAGGCGGTGGTCGCGACGATCGTGTCGGACGCCGACGAATATGCCGGAGAGGTCGCCGCGAAGCTCGCCGCCGCGGGCATCCGCGTCCAAACCGACCTCCGCAACGAGAAGATCAACTACAAGGTGCGCGAGCACAGTCTGGCCAAGGTCCCGCTGCTGCTCGTCGTCGGCAAGCGCGAGACGGAAGAGGGGATGATTGCCCTGCGCCGGCTCGGCTCCGACGAGCACCAGAAGGTGATGGGCCTCGACGAGGCGGTGTCGATGATTCGCGACGAGGCGGTGCCGCCCGACCTCAGGCCCGCCTAACGCACTTTGCGTCGCTCGTCGCCGCTACCGGCGACATTGTCGAAATAGCGATGCAGCACCTGCAGCCGCTGGTCGTCCGCCTGGCGGATCTCGCGACGCGCGCGCTCGGCCTCCGCGCCGATCTGGATCAACCTGTCGAGAGTCTCGTGGACGTAGCGTGCGCGCTCCCGGCGGCTCGCGTTGCGGCACCTATCGAGGCAGGCGTCGATCAGCTCCGGCACGCGATTGTCGCATGACACCAGCAGCGACCGATGCTCGTGCGTCAGCGAGGGCGAGTTGCGCTCGGCGATGAACCCCTCGATGAGGCTATGCGAGCGCCGCGCCTGTTGGCGCGAGACCCAGTCGAGCTTGGCTTCGAACCCACGCCAACGTGCGTCCGGTGCCGAGTGGGTCAGCGGCACGTGCTGGGGGAATTCTTGGCCGCGGCCGCCGCGTCGGCGACGCAATCCCCAGCCGAGGCGCAGCGCCACTGCCAACATGCCGCCCGCGACGGCGACCGCCCACCACTCGTCACCCTGAATGCCGGCGGCACCAATCGCAATCGCCGCGATTCCAAGCATCGCCGTCAGGCCTACGAGGAGCGCCCGGACGAATCGCGCGAGCGGCCGTCGCACGGCGTTTGCGGCTGCCAAAACCAGCGCGAACACGACACCAGCGGCAACCAGGAAGAGAAACCTCAACATTCGTATTCGCGACCCTCCCCTGGCGATGTAGGCATTGCCGGCGGTCGCTGCGAGGGTGGGAGTTGACGCGAGTCCGCCACAGCTTGCGGCAAAAATGACTCACAATCGTCGCGCGCACTTTTCATCGGGCGTCCGAGTGCCTAATTCGCACGCTGTCCAACAACTTTTCTGGAGACCGCATATACCCCCGCCCTATCCGCGCCGAGGAATGGCGCCGCCGCAGATGAGTGGCCCCCGCTACAACGAGTTCATCCAGTCCCAGAAGGTCCGGGTGATCGATGAAAACGGCGAAAACCTGGGCGTGATGTATACGCGCGAAGCGTTCGAGCAGGCGCAGTCGGTCGGCCTCGACCTTGTCGAAATCTCTCCGAATGCCGATCCGCCGGTCGCAAAGTTCCTCGATATCGGGCGCTACAAGTATGAGGCGCAGAAGAAGGCCGCCGAGCAGCGCAAGAAGCAGAAGACGCAGGAGATCAAGGAGATCAAGATGCGTCCGAACATCGACGACCACGATTACGACACCAAGATGAAGAAGGTTTTCGAGTTCCTCGAGGAAGGCGACAAGGTGAAGGTCACGATGCGCTTCCGAGGCCGTGAGATGGCGCACGGCGAGCTCGGCATGGCGGTGCTTCGGCGCGTCCAGGAGCAGACCGCCGAAATGGCCAAGATCGAGGCGCACCCGCGCATGGAAGGCCGGCAGATGCTGATGGTGCTCGCCCCCAAATGACTGCGCGCGAGCCATTCCGGGTCTGATCCGGGATCCGGCCATGGCGAGCCGCTCCCTCACCTGGCCGCGCTGCGACTTTCTCGAGGATTACGTCCGACGCTTTCCGGCGCCCGCTTACTTACACCCGTGTTGCCAAATTGCTGCATGCCGGGTGCATTGTTTCAATTGCGATAGCACGCCGCTTTCCTTGCCTGTGGTTCAGCATTAGCCTCGGCTTCGAGCGCGCTTGAACCGCGCGCGAGGGGAGAGAAACAGACATGATCCGCAAGTCCGCATGGCTGCTTTCGGCCGGGCTGTTCGCAGTCGCGACTCCGGCTTTCGCGCAGACCGCCGCCTCAGACACCGACACCGACAAGCAGGCCGCGCAGCCGACGCCCGGTGCAACCGAAGGCGCTGCCGCCGAGGACCAAGCGAGCGAGCCGCAGCCGATCAGCACGGGCGAGATCGTGATCACCGCGACGCGCCGCAACCAGGCGCTGTCGGACGTGCCGATGGCGGTTAGCGCGGTCACCGCCCAGCAGCTCCAGTACACCGGCGCGACCGACATCCGCCAGCTCGACCAGGTCTCGCCGTCGCTCCTTGTATCCTCGACCACCTCGGAAGCGGGCGCGGCCGTGGCTCGCATCCGCGGTATCGGCACGGTCGGCGACAACCCGGGTCTCGAGGGCTCGGTCGGCGTGTTCATCGACGGCGTCTATCGCGCCCGCGCCGGAATGGCTCTGACGGATCTCGGTCCGCTCGACCGGATCGAGGTGCTGCGCGGTCCGCAGGGCACTTTGTTCGGCCGCAACACGTCGGCGGGCCTGATTTCGATCATCACTGCGAAGCCCCGCTTCACGCCTGAAGTGAGCGGTCAGCTCGACGTGGGTAATTTCGATTACCGGCGGGCGCAGGCGAGCGTCACCGGGCCACTCGGCGAAACCGTCGCTGCGCGGCTCGACGCGGTATGGGTGAAGCGCGACGGCTTCCTCAAGGACGTAATTTCGGGCCGCGACATCAACGACCGGAACCGCTGGATGACCCGCGGTCAGGTCCTGTTCCAGCCCAGCGATGATTTCTCGTTCCGCCTGATCGGCGATTATTCGAAGAAGAGCGAGGAATGTTGCGGGGCCGTCTACCTGCCGACGCAGGACGTCTTCCCGACCGGCGGCGGCGGCTTCACCACGGGCCCGTCGACGATCAAGCACATCCTGACGGGCCTCGGGGCGACGATCATCGATGATCCGTCCGAGCGGGAGATGTCGATCACTCCCGGCCGCAACTACAATAGCGACGTCAGGGACTGGGGCCTGTCGGGCGAGGGGGTATACGACTTCGGCTGGGCCGAACTGACCTCGATCACTGCCTATCGCTACAACAAATATACGCGCGGCATGGATGCCGACTTCAACAATCTCGACATCCTCTACCGCGACGACGATGGCGGCTCGTACAACCGTTTCAAAACCTTCAGTCAGGAGTTGCGGCTCCAGGGCAATGCGTTCGGCAACCGCCTCGACTGGCTCGTCGGCGGCTATTACGCGAGCGAGAAGCTGCAGGTCGCGGATAACCTCTCCTACGGCGACGACTATGACGCCTACGCGAACTGCCTCGTCGCCGACAACTTCGCCGCGGCCACGGGCCAGGCCTCGCTGCTGGCGCCCGGCACGCCGACCTGCTTCAACCCGATCGTCGCCAACGCGCTGCTGCCGTTCGTCGGGGCGAATGCGCCCGCACTCGCGGCGTTCGCCCGGCTTCCGATCAACCTCGGGCCGCCGTTCGGCGTCATCAACTTCGGCAACCCGCCGTTCACCAACAGTGGCTTTGCCAACGTCGCGACCCTGCTCGGGCATCCGGGACTGACGCTCGCCGGCACCGGTCTCAACGACCTCTACGATCAGTCGTCGAACAACTGGGCACTGTTCACGCACAACATATTCTCGATCACGGATCGCCTCAAGCTCACCGCCGGGCTGCGCTACACGCACGAACGCAAGACGCTCAGCGCCGATCTCACCGACAATATGGGGCTCTGCACCGTTATTTCGGCGTCGCCGTTCGCCGCGCTCCAGCAGCTTCCCTGCGTGCTCGCGAGCATCCCCGGCGGAAGCCTCGGCATCGACGACGAGCGGACCGAGAACAAGCTCTCCGGCACGGCCGTGCTGAGCTACAAGCCGACCGATCGCCTGCTGACCTACGCAAGCTACTCGCACGGCTACAAGGCAGGCGGCTTCAACCTCGACCGATCGGCGCTGTTCCGCGCCGCAAGCCCGCAGGGCACACCGCCTCTGTCGGGCAGTGGATCGGTTTGCGTGAGCGCCGCCCAGCCGGGCTGCGCCGGCATCCTGGCATCGGGCGCGGACCTCCAGTTCCTGCCGGAAACGAACGACGCGATCGAGATCGGCGCCAAGTACAACGGCGCCTGGATCGACCTCAACGTCGCGGTGTTCCACCAGCTCTTCAGCAACTTCCAGCTGAATACGTTCAACGGCCTCAACTTCATCGTCGAGAACATCAACAGCTGCAGCGACGACCTGAACGGCGCGGATACCGACAACGACCCGCGCACCGGCGCCTGCAGCGGCGACACCCGCGCCGGGGTGAAGAATACCGGCTTCGAGATCGAGGCGTTCACGCGGCCGCTGCGCGATCTTTCGGTCAATGCGGGCGTCACCTATTCCAACGTAAGGTACCGCGACAATCTCGTTGGCGCGGACGGCAAGCCGCTGTCGAATGCGTTGTGGCAGCTGCCGGGCCGGCAAATCTCGAATGCGCCGAAATGGACCGTGACCGGGTCGGCGGCATGGACCCCGCCGATCGGCGATGGCGGGATGCATGGTCTCGTCTATGCCGACGTGCGCTACATGAGCCGGTTCAACACCGGCTCGGACCTGGATATCGAAAAGACGCAGGATGCGTTCGCCGTGGTCAATGGTCGCATCGGTCTCGAGGGGCCGGACGACCGCTGGGCGATCGAGCTGTGGGCGCAGAACCTGTTCGACAAGACCTACAAGCAGGTCGCGTTCGACGCCCCCATCCAGGGCTCGCCGGGAACGTCCATTCGTGCGGTTCAGGCGGGCTTCTTCCCACGGGCGACGCAGCTTTACGGGGCCTTCCTCGGTGAACCGCGGACCTTCGGCGTGACACTGCGCGGCAAGCTCGGCTTCGAACGTGCGGTGCCGCCGCCCTATGTCGCACCGCCCGCGCCCCCGCCCCCTCCGCCGCCTGTGGTCGAGCAGCCGGCTCCGCCCCCGC
>NZ_WJSQ01000047.1 GCF_009720245.1 Sphingomonas segetis
TGGCATGGTGGCGGCCGACCCAGCGCGCCAGGACGGAACCGATCAGCCCTCCGGCACCGCCGGCGACCACAGCGGCGGCGATCGTCGCGGCGAGGGGGCCGCCAGCGACGACCGCAGCCCCGGCCGCGACGGTCGCCCCGACATAGGCGAGCCCTCCGATCAGCGCACCTTCGGCGTCGCCGATCGCGGCGGTCGAGACGAAGGACGCCCGCGGAACGTCGGGATCGTCGGCCATTTCCTCGACGCGCCGGTAACGGTCGTGGAGCTTTTCGGCGACCGAGTCTGCGCTGGCGAGCAGGCTGAGTTCGGCGCGGTCGAAGCCCGAACTCAGCAGCTCATCGATCGCATTCTCGAGATGGTCGGCGGCATGGAATATCGCGACCACCTCGCATGCACGATCGGACTCAGTGGGCACTGTGATCCACGCCTGCGAGCGCCGGGGCCCGATCGTTGTCGACCTCGGGGTCAGCCCCATCGTCCATCTCGGCGAGCGCCATCACCGAATGGGCGAAGGCTGCGCCTGCGCGCATCTCAGCCGCGACCCAGATCGCCTCCATCAGCTCGGCGTTGGAAGCGCCTTCGCGCAGCGCCGCGCGCGTATGGCCCTTGATGCAGTACGGGCATTGCGTGACGTGGGCGACGGCCACGGCAATGATGTTCTTGGTCTTGGTCGAGAGCGCGCCTTCGGCGAACACGGCCTGGCTGAAGTCGTGGAACGCCGCCGCGGTGCCGGGAGCAAGATCGCGGCGCATGCGCGAGAGTTCGCGCGTCGGGTTGGGATAAAGTTCTTCGGTCATGTCGTGCTCCTTCGGTGTCCCCGTCGGCCGAGAATGACGTTCCTCAGCACGACGGCTTCGTTGTGCGCCTCGTCCTTTGCGCCATAGACGAGCGTAATCCGTCCCTCCCGGGCTCGCCGGCGCAGTTCGCGAAGCAGCGGTCGCTGTTCCTTCAGTTCGTCGCGATAGCGGCGGCGGAACTCGTCCCAGCGCGCCGGATCGTGGCCGAACCATTTTCGCAGCGCGGCGCTCGGCGCGATGTCCTTCAGCCACTCGTCGAGGGCGGCTTCCGCCTTGCTCACGCCGCGTGGCCACAAACGGTCGACGAGCACCCGCTGTCCGTCGTCGGCGGCGGCAGGCGAATAGGCGCGCTTCAGTGCGACGTTGCGGGCGCGGACGGCGGGCCCGGCGGCCATCCGGCGCGAGGCGCCATTTCGGTTCAAAATCCGACGCTGCCGGATGAGGATTGCCAGGCGATCATCTGCCACTCGCCCGCTTCCTTCCGCCACACGCCGATGCACGGAAAATGAAACACCTGCTGCTCGCCATCGAGGCGCGAGTGGCCGAGCATGATCCCGGCGAGCACGACCAGGTCATCGAGGGCGCGCGCGTGGGTCTCGCGGACGTCGAAATCCTTGTCGTAGGTCAGCGCATGGGCGCCAATTCCGTGGAGATAGCGCTTCTTGTCGTACATCTCGCCGGCGCTGTTGACGTAGATCAGCTGGTCGTGGAGCAGCGGCGCAAGGGCAGCAACGTCGTTGGTCCGGGTGGCCTCGATCCGGCGCCGTTCGAGTGCGCGGACCGCGTTCAGGCCGGCGCTTGCGGACTCGGTTGCGAACATCGCCTGATGTGCCTTGCCCGTCATGGCCGCGGATGCGCCACGGGAGGCGGGGCAATTGCGCCGCCTTCGTCCGCCCATTGCTCGAGTGCTTCCTCATCGGGATCGATCGCCGGCGGGTCGGGCTCATGGGTCGTCCGCTTTACCGGATTCGGAGCTGTGCTGGCGGGCATCTCATCGGTCCCCGAATTGCGACGAAAGGTCGTTCGCCGGCTCACGCGCATGCTCCGGCGAAGATGCGCGCTGAGTCGAGCGCTGGCGAGCCGCGGCACCGTCCAGCTCGGGAAAGGCGCAGGCGCTTTCGGGCGCCGCATGCTGCGCAATCGAGCCGCCAAGCAGGGTGAAGCCGTGGCTGTCGCCGCGCCTGAGCACCATCGTTTCGGATGGGCGGCGGCCGGGGGTCAACAGTCTGTCGAGTATCCGTCGAGTCACGTCGATCAGCCAGGCGATGGTCAACATCGGACCGGGAGCGACGGCCTTTGGCGGCGTGTCACCGTAGCTGCGGCTATTATGATAATCGGTTGGGCGGTGCCAATTCATGTCCGAACTCCTTCCGGCGGAGTTTCGGATTTCGGCCGCCTCTCCGCGACCGTTCCAAGGTGGGTCCTCAGCTTTCGTTATACAAATGAATTGAATCTCATGTTGAGCGCAGATTTGGTGCATTGAATTAAGGCATGTGCCGCGCGGGGCCGATCGCCGGGGTCCTGCGCCGCAGGCACCAGAGCGGCTTTGGGCAATTCGACGGCCTGCGCTCGCTCAGGCCCGGCCGACTCGGTGCCGAAGCGGCAACCGCACGGCGGGCGCAGAGCCTTTAGTTCTAGATCAGCTCGTCGACATCGACGCCGAGCTGCTTCCATTGCGATTTTGTCCGGCACTCGGTCCGCTTGAGGTGCGACCCGGTGTCGCCGCTGAACGTGATGCAATATTGGCGCTCGGCGGGTTTGGCCTGCTTGCTGGCCGGAGCCGCTGCGGCCGCGGTGGACACGAAGAGCAAACCCAGACCGGCTGTCGTCGCAAGAAACTTAACCATCGGACTACTCCACTCTTGAGGAGCGCTGATACTATGTCTCTAAGCCGGCCCGCCGTGCGTTGGTTTCGACCGGATGCCCGGCGCTTTCGACGGTGTCCGTCCGTCGTTTCGTGGAGCGCGTTCGTCGCTTCATCGTGCGTCCGGTGCGGCATAAATGGCGCATCAGCATCGCATAAATGCCGCAACCCGACCCGTTGACGGGTGGGGGTGCCGCCGCTATGTCGCCGCCCGTCCGCAGGGTTGGTGAAACCGACGTTCCAGCGGGCAAAGAGCTGAACATTGCTCAACACGCGCGTCGCCAGGCGGGCCTTCAGGCTGCTTCGGCTCCGCGCTTTTTCTGTTGAGCAAAGTAACCGCGGGGACTTCCCGCAATGAGGGCACCCACGAAAGTACTACTTTCGTGGGACCCGAGGAAAGGTGAAGGGCTTCATGCCGACGATCAACCAGCTGATCCGCAAGGGTCGCGAACCGCAGAAGGCCAAGTCTAAGGTCCCTGCGATGGAGCAGAACCCGCAGAAGCGCGGAGTCTGCACCCGCGTTTATACGACGACCCCGAAGAAGCCGAACTCGGCGCTTCGCAAGGTGGCCAAGGTCCGCCTGACCAACCAGCGCGAAGTGATCAGCTACATCCCCGGCGAGGGCCACAACCTCCAGGAGCACAGCGTCGTGCTGATCCGCGGCGGCCGTGTGCGCGATCTTCCGGGCGTGCGCTATCACGTGCTCCGCGGCGTGCTCGACACCCAGGGCGTCAAGGACCGCAGGCAGTCCCGCTCGAAGTACGGCGCGAAGCGCCCGAAATAATCCACGAGAGTAAGCCCCGGGCAGGTTCAAGTCCCGGACCAGCTGAAGAGAAAGGAAACGTCCAATGTCTCGTCGTCGCCGCCCCGAGAAGCGCGAAATCCTGCCCGATCCCAAGTTCGGCGATCTGGTTCTCTCCAAGTTCATGAATTCGGTGATGCTCGACGGCAAGAAGTCGGTCGCCGAAGGGATCGTCTACGGTGCGCTCGACAATGTCGAAACACGCATGAAGGTCGAGCCTTTGCGCGTGTTCCACGACGCGCTCAACAATGTGAAGCCGGGCATCGAGGTCCGCAGCCGCCGCGTCGGCGGCGCGACCTACCAGGTGCCGGTCGAGGTCCGTCCGGAGCGCGCCCAGGCGCTCGCCATCCGCTGGCTGATCTCGGCGGCGCGGGCGCGGTCGGAGAAGACCATGTCGGGCCGCCTGTCGGGCGAGCTGATGGACGCGTCGCAGAACCGCGGCAATGCCGTGAAGAAGCGCGAGGACACGCACCGCATGGCCGAAGCGAATCGCGCTTTCAGCCACTACCGCTGGTAAAAGCTCATACCTATATCGTGGCGAGCCGCTGCTGAGCGGCCCCCCACATCGCCAAGGAAGAATTGAAATGGCCCGCAGCCATCCGCTCGAACGCTATCGCAACATCGGCATCATGGCGCATATCGACGCCGGCAAGACGACGACGACCGAGCGCATCCTTTATTACACCGGCAAGTCCTACAAGATCGGCGAAGTCCACGAGGGCACCGCGACGATGGACTGGATGGAGCAGGAGCAGGAGCGCGGGATCACCATCACGTCGGCGGCGACCACCTGCTTCTGGTCGGCGGGCGACGGCCCCGAGCACCGGATCAACATCATCGACACGCCGGGCCACGTCGACTTCACCATCGAGGTCGAGCGCTCGCTTCGCGTGCTCGACGGCGCGGTCGCCTGCTTCGACGGCGTTGCCGGGGTCGAGCCGCAGTCGGAAACCGTCTGGCGGCAGGCCGAGAAGTACAAGGTGCCGCGGATGTGCTTCGTCAACAAGCTCGACCGCACCGGCGCGAATTTCGACATGTGCGTCGGGATGATCAAGGATCGCCTCGGCGCGCGCCCGGCGGTGCTTTACCTGCCGATCGGAATCGAAAGCTCGTTCAAGGGCCTCGTCGACCTGGTCGAGAACCGCGCGATCGTCTGGCTCGAGGAGAGCCTCGGTGCCAAGTTCGTCTACGAAGAGATTCCGGCCGAGCTTGCCGACGCCGCGGCTGCTGCCCGCCAGGAGCTGATCGAGATGGCCGTCGAGCAGGACGACGACGTCATGGAGGCCTATCTCGAGGGCAAGGAGCCGGACACGGCGACGCTCAAGAAGCTGATCCGCAAGGGCACTCTAAACTTCTCGTTCGTTCCGGTGCTGTGTGGCTCGGCGTTCAAGAACAAGGGCGTCCAGCCGCTGCTCGACGCGATCGTCGACTATCTTCCGAGCCCGCTCGATATCCCGCCGGTCGAAGGCCACAAGCTCGACAGCGAGGCCGTCGAAACCCGGGCGCCTTCCGACGACGCACCGTTCTCGGCGCTTGCGTTCAAGATCATGAACGACCCGTTCGTCGGCACGCTGACCTTCGCGCGTATCTATTCGGGCAAGCTCGAGACTGCCTCGCAGGTCATGAACTCGGTCAAGGATAAAAAGGAAAAGGTCGGACGCATGCTGCTGATGCATGCCAACGACCGCGAGGACATCCAGGTTGCCTATGCCGGGGACATCGTCGCGCTGGCCGGTCTCAAGGACACGACCACCGGCGATACGCTGTGCGCATCCAACGCGCCGATCATCCTCGAACGGATGGAATTTCCGGATCCGGTCATCGAGGTCGCGGTCGAGCCCAAGACCAAGGCCGACCAGGAGAAGATGGGCGTCGCGCTCAATCGGCTGGCGCGCGAAGACCCGAGCTTCCGGGTCACCACCGACCATGAATCGGGCCAGACGATCATCAAGGGGATGGGCGAGCTCCACCTCGAGATCCTGGTCGATCGCATGAAGCGCGAGTTCAAGGTCGAGGCCAATGTCGGCGCTCCGCAGGTCGCCTATCGCGAATATCTCGCGAAGCCGGTGGATCTGACCTACACCCACAAGAAGCAGTCGGGCGGCTCGGGTCAGTTCGGTGAGATCAAGATCAACGTGATCCCAGCCGAACGCGGATCGGGCTTCCAGTTTTTCGACGAGATCAAGGGCGGCAACGTCCCCAAGGAATATATTCCGTCCGTCGAGAAGGGGCTGCGCGAGACCGCGGAGACGGGCTCGCTGATCGGCTTTCCGATCATCGACTTCGAAGTCCACCTCGTCGATGGCAAGTATCACGACGTCGACTCTTCGGCGCTCGCGTTCGAGATTTGCGCGCGCGGGGCCATGCGGGAAGCGGCCCAAAAGGCCGGCATCAAGCTGCTCGAGCCGATCATGAAGGTCGAGGTCGTGACACCCGAGGATTATCTCGGCGACGTGATCGGCGACATCAACAGCCGGCGCGGCCAGATCCAGGGCACCGACAGCCGCGGCAACGCGCAGGTGGTGGAGGCGATCGTGCCGCTGGCCAACATGTTCGGCTACGTGAACCAGCTGCGTTCCTTCACCCAGGGCCGCGCACAGTACACGATGCAGTTCTCGCACTATGACGAAGTGCCGCAGAACGTCGCCGACGAGGTGAAGGCGAAGCTGGCATAAGCGCGAATTTGTAGTTATGGGCGCGTCCGCGAAGAGGGCGGGCCGCCCGAATTCCTTTCAATAGAAGAGGCGTTAAAATGGCGAAGGCTAAATTCGAGCGGAATAAGCCGCACGTGAACATCGGCACCATCGGTCACGTCGACCATGGCAAGACGTCGCTGACGGCGGCGATCACCAAGGTGCTGGCTGAGACGGGCGGCGCCACCTACACCGATTACGCGAACATCGACAAAGCTCCCGAGGAGCGCGAGCGCGGAATCACCATTTCGACCGCGCACGTCGAATATGAGACGGCCAAGCGCCACTATGCGCACGTCGATTGCCCGGGCCACGCCGACTATGTGAAGAACATGATCACCGGCGCTGCCCAGATGGACGGCGCGATCCTGGTCGTGTCGGCCGCCGACGGCCCGATGCCGCAGACCAAGGAGCACATCCTGCTCGCCAAGCAGGTCGGCGTTCCGACCATGGTCGTGTTCCTCAACAAGGTCGACCAGGTCGACGACCCCGAGCTGCTCGAGCTGGTCGAGCTCGAAATCCGCGAGGAGCTGTCCAAGCGCGACTTCGACGGCGACAACATTCCGATCGTCTCGGGTTCGGCGCTCGCCGCGCTCGAGGACAGCAACAAGGAGATCGGCCACGACGCGATCCTCAAGCTGATGGAAGCGGTCGACGACTGGATCCCGACCCCGGAGCGTCCGCTCGACAAGCCGTTCCTGATGCCGATCGAGGACGTGTTCTCGATCTCGGGCCGCGGCACGGTCGTCACCGGCCGCGTCGAGCAGGGCATCGTCAAGGTCGGCGAGGAAGTCGAGATCGTCGGCATCAAGGACACCCAGAAGACCGTCGTCACGGGCGTCGAGATGTTCCGCAAGCTGCTCGACCAGGGTCAGGCCGGCGACAACATCGGTGCCCTTCTGCGCGGCATCGGTCGTGAGGACGTCGAGCGCGGCCAGGTCCTGGCCAAGCCCGGCTCGATCACGCCGCACACGGACTTTTCCGCCGAGGTCTACGTCCTGTCGAAGGACGAGGGCGGCCGTCACACGCCGTTCTTCGCCAACTACCGTCCGCAGTTCTACTTCCGGACGACCGACGTCACCGGCGAGGTCGTGCTCCCCGAGGGCACCGAGATGGTGATGCCGGGCGACAACGTGAACCTGGGCGTCAAGCTGATCGCCCCGATCGCGATGGACCAGGGCCTGCGCTTCGCGATCCGCGAAGGCGGCCGCACCGTCGGCGCCGGCGTCGTCGCCAATATCAGCAAGTAAGTCTCGCGCCTTCGGGCGCTGGATGAACAAGGGCCCGGTGCTTTACCCGAAGCGCCGGGCCTTTTCATTGCTGCGCTGGCGCCTGCTTCAGCCGCCGCTCGCAGGAAGATCGCTATTGAAGATGTCGGCTGCGGCTTTCCACTCGCCGGCTATCTTGCGCCACACGACTACATATTTGCCGGTGTCGGTCTGCGCAGTGCCCTTCGGGGCCGCCTTCAGGCTGTACGTCCCGCGATCGAGCGCCATGTCGCCTGAAGATGACACGACGATCTGTTCGGGCGTGAAGGTCAAATCGAACCCCGGCGTCTGCATCATCGATGCCCAAGTCTTCTCGATCGCCGCCGGACCTTTGGCGATCGGTCCGTTGGGCGGCATTACCGCTCCATCGTCGGTGTAGAGCTTTGCGATCCCCGCGGCGTCCTTCGCTTTGACGAGCTGAGCCCAGCGGTCGACCTGTCCGCGGATTGCCTGCTCCTCCGCGCCAATATCGACCGCAGCGGCGCCATTAGCTTCGGGCGTGCCGTTGTCGGGCCTATGGCTTGCCTGGCACGCCGGCAGCAGTAGTCCTGCGGCAGAAAGTAGTAAGACCTGTTTCATCGGCCCCTCCTTGTTATCGGTCCTTTTGTAGCACGAGCGGGGGTGCGTCGCACCAAACCCGACGCACAGGGGTTGATCTCACACCCCGTCCTCTGTAGAGGCGCCTCCACCGACGGGGATTCGTCACCGTCACCAACATTCAAGCTGAGGTCGTCCGTCCGGGAAACCGGGGTCAAACGGGTGTGGCCTCTTTGTTTTCGGGCTGGCAACAGCTCGGCGGCTCTTTCGCATCGGTAGGGACATGGAAACGCAGAATATCCGGATTCGCCTGAAAGCGTTCGATCATCGAGTGCTCGACCAGGCGACTGGCGACATCGCCGATACGGCGCGCCGGACGGGTGCACTCATCCGCGGTCCCATTCCCCTCCCGACGCGCATCGAGAAGTTCACCGTCAACCGCTCGCCGCACGTCGACAAGAAGTCGCGCGAGCAGTTCGAGGTCCGGACTTACAAGCGGCTGCTCGATATCGTGCAGCCGACGCCGCAGACGGTCGACGCGCTGATGAAGCTCGATCTCGCAGCCGGCGTCGACGTGGAGATCAAACTGGCGTAACCGGCCAGCGCGGGCTTAGGGGCCCGCGACGATAGGGCGATACCGCCGGAGGCTGGCTCCGGGCTGCGTCCCCGCCGCTCCTTCCTTCAAGGAGCACTAGCCCAGGCGGGGCACGCAAATATTTGGATGGGCTGCACGCACGCGGGAATGTCCCCACGTGCCTCTGTGTGAGGAGTTTGGTCATGCGCACCGGCGTGATCGCGAAGAAGGTCGGAATGACCCGCCTGTTCCAGGCGGACGGTCGGCACGTGCCGGTCACCGTCCTGCAGCTCGAGGAGCTGCAGGTCGTCGGCCGCCGTGAAATGGACCGCGACGGCTACACCGCCGTTCAGCTCGGCGCAGGCAAGGCCAAGGCAAAGAACGTCGCCAAGCCGCAGCGCGCCGCGTTCGGCAAGGCCGAAGTCGAGCCCAAGGCCAAGGTCGTCGAGTTCCGCGTCGCCGAAGACGCGCTGCTCGACGTCGGCGCGCGCATCAGCGCCGAGCATTTCGTCGCCGGGCAGCTGGTCGACGTTGCCGGCGTGACCCAGGGCAAGGGCTTCGCCGGCGCGATGAAGCGCTGGAATTTCGGCGGCCTGCGGGCGACCCACGGTGTTTCGGTCTCGCACCGTTCGCACGGGTCGACCGGCAACCGCCAGGACCCGGGCCGCGTGTTCAAGAACAAGAAGATGGCGGGCCACATGGGCGCTCGCAATCGCACCCAGCAGAACCTCGAAATCGTCCGCACCGACCCGGTCCGCGGCCTGCTGTTCGTCAAGGGTTCGGTGCCCGGGCACAAGGGCGGCTGGCTGACCGTCAGCGACGCGATCAAGCTGCCGCGCCACGACACCGCGCCTTATCCGGCGGGGATCGTGTCGAAGGACAAGCCGGTCGACGAAACCGAAGCTCCGGTCGCCGGCCTGGTCGATGAGGCCGCGGTGCACGAGATTCCGGCGCTTCCGGGCGACGATGAAGTCGCCGCGATCGCCGCCGAGCAGGAAGCCGGCGCGGCCGCCGATGCAGCTGCTGCCGATGCGGCGGAAGCCGAAGCCGCCGATGCGGCCCAGGCTGCGCAAAATAAAAAGGCCGGCGCGGCCGAGGACAGCATCAAGCCTGCCCCCGACGCCGACGAAGGCAAGGAAGGCTAAGATGAAGGTCAAGGTACAGACCCTCGACGCCAAGGCAGGCGGGGACATCGAGCTCAACGACGAGATTTTCGCCGTAGAGCCGCGCGCCGACATCCTCCACCGCGTCGTCACCTGGCAGCTCGAAAAGCGCCGCGGCACAGCCCGCGCTGCTCGCGAGCGCTCGGAAGTCGCGCGCACCGGCAAGAAGTTCGGCCGGCAGAAGGGCGGAGGCACGGCTCGGCACGGCGACCGCCGCGCCCCGATCTTCATCGGCGGCGGCAAGGCCCACGGCCCGCGCGTGCGCGACTTCAATCCGTCGCTCAACAAGAAGATCCGCGTTCTCGGCCTCAAGATGGCGCTGTCGGCGAAGGCGAAGGACGGCAACTTGCTGGTCATCGACAATCTCGACGTCGCCGAGGGGAAGACCAAGACGCTCAGGGAGCAACTCGGCAAGCTCGGCTTCGGCAAGACCGCGCTGGTTATCGACGGCGACGCGCTCAACGTCGGCTTCGCCCGCGCCTCCTCGAACCTCGAGAGCATCAACCTGATGCCGGCGGTCGGGGCCAATGTTTACGACATCATGCGCCACGAGACGCTGGTCCTGACCCGCGCCGCGGTCGAGAAGCTGGAGGACCGCTTCAATGGCTAGGAAGCCGCAAGCCGCGCCCGACGCGCGCCATTACGACATCGTGCTCGCGCCCCACATTACCGAGAAATCGACGATGCTGTCGGAGGCGAACGCGGTGGTGTTCAAGGTCGCCCCGACCGCGAGCAAGCCCGAGATCAAGGCTGCGATCGAGGCGTTGTTCAACGTCAAGGTCGTGGGCGTGAACACGATCGTTACCAAGGGGAAGACCAAGCGGTGGAAGGGCAAGCCCTACCAGCGCTCCGACATGAAGAAAGCGATCGTGACCCTGGCCGCGGGCCAGACCATCGACGTGACGAGCGGGATCTAAGTCATGGCTCTGAAGCAATACAAGCCGACCTCTCCGGCCCGCCGCGGTCTGATCCTGGTCGACAAGTCGTCGCTCTGGAAGGGCAAGCCGGTCAAGGCGTTGACCGAAGGCAAGCGCAAGACCGGCGGCCGCAACAACAAGGGGCATGTGACCTCGCGCGGGATCGCCGGCGGCCACAAGCAGAAGTACCGCGTGATCGACTTCAAGCGCCGCACGTGGGACGTGCCGGCGACGGTCGAGCGTCTCGAGTACGATCCGAACCGCTCGGCGTTCATCGCCCTCGTCACCTACGAGGGCGGCGAGCAGGCCTATATCATCGCGCCGCAGCGGCTTGCGCCGGGCGACAAGGTGATCGCGGGCAAGAAGGTCGACGTGAAGCCTGGCAATGCGATGGAGATCGGCCAAATGCCGGTCGGCACCATCGTCCACAATGTCGAGCTCAAGCCCGGCAAGGGCGGCCAGATCGCGCGCGCCGCCGGAACCTATGTCCAGGTCGTCGGGCGCGACCGCGGGATGGTCATCGTCAGGCTCAATTCAGGCGAGCAGCGCTACGTCCGCTCGGATTGCATGGCCACCATTGGCGCCGTGTCGAACCCGGACAACCAGAACCAGACGCTGGCCAAGGCCGGCCGCACGCGCTGGATGGGCAAGCGTCCGCTCACCCGCGGCGTCGCCAAGAACCCGGTCGACCACCCGCACGGCGGCGGTGAGGGCCGGACTTCGGGCGGCCGTCATCCGGTTACCCCCTGGGGCAAGCCGACCAAGGGTGCCCGCACCCGTCACAACAAAGCGACCGACAAGTTCATCATCCGGTCGCGTCACGCGAAGAAGAAGGGTTAATCCATGGCCCGTTCCGTCTGGAAAGGTCCGTTCGTCGAGCTTTCGCTGCTGAAGAAGGCCGAAGGCGCACAGGACAAGGGTGGCCGAGCGCCGATCAAGACCTGGTCGCGTCGCTCGACGATCCTGCCGCAGTTCGTCGGCCTGACGTTCAATGTCTACAACGGCCGCAAGTTCGTGCCGGTGTCGGTCAACGAGGAAATGGTGGGCATGAAGCTCGGCGAGTTCGCGCCGACGCGCACGTTCCACGGCCACGCCTCCGACAAGAAGGGCAAGCGCTGATGGGCAAGGCAGTTGCACCCCGCAAGGTGAGCGACAAGGAAGCGCTCGCCGTCGGCAACACGATCCGCGGTTCGGCGCGCAAGCTCAACCTGGTCGCGCAGCTGATCCGCGGCCGCAAGGTCGAGGAAGCGCTCAACATCCTCAAGTTCAGCCCGAAGGGGATGAGCGAGGATGTTTACAAGGTGCTCGCTTCGGCGGTCGCCAATGCGGAGAACAACCACAACCTCGACGTCGACGCGCTGGTCGTCGCGGAGGCGAGCGTCGGCAAGTCGATCTCGATGAAGCGCTTCGCGACTCGTGCGCGCGGTCGCTCGAGCCGCATCGTCAAGCCGTTCAGCCGCATCCGCGTCGTCGTTCGCGAGCAGGAAGAAGCTTAAATGGGTCAGAAATCCTCTCCTGTCGGGCTGCGCCTGCAGATCAACCGTACCTGGGACAGCCGCTGGTTCGCGGAAGGCCAGGACTACGGACGGCTGCTGCTCGAGGATCTCAAGATCCGCCGCACCATTCTCGAGAAGCTGCCGCAGGCGGCGATCTCGAAGGTGGTGATCGAGCGTCCGGCCAAGATCTGCCGCATCTCGATTTATGCGGCGCGGCCCGGCGTCATCATCGGCAAGAAGGGCGCGGACATTGAGAAGCTCAAGAAGGAGCTTCAGAAAATGACGAGCTCGGAGGTGAGCCTCAACATCGTCGAGATACGCAAGCCCGAGATCGACGCCAAGCTCGTCGCCCAGGGCGTCGCCGACCAGCTCGAGCGCCGCATCGCTTTCCGCCGCGCGATGAAGCGCGCTGTGCAGTCGGCGCTTCGCCTCGGCGCCGAGGGCATCAGGATCACCTGCGCCGGCCGTCTCGGAGGCGCCGAGATCGCGCGCACCGAATGGTATCGCGAGGGCCGGGTTCCGCTGCACACGCTGCGCGGCAACGTCGATTATGCCGAGGCCGAGGCGCACACCGCCTACGGCGTCTGCGGGGTGAAAGTGTGGGTCTTCAAGGGCGAGATCCTGGGTCACGACCCGCTCGCCCAGGACCGGCTGATGATGGAGGCCCAGACCTCCGGCGTCCGGCCGGCGCGCGAAGAGCGCGGCAACCGGTAAGCGCGAAGGACAAAAGACATGCTGCAACCCAAGCGCACCAAATTCCGCAAGGCCTTCAAGGGCCGGATCCACGGCAACGCCAAGGGCGGGACCGAGCTCAACTTCGGCGCCTTCGGCCTCAAGGCGATGGAGCCGGAGCGGATCACCGCGCGCCAGATCGAGGCGGCTCGCCGCGCGATCACCCGCCACATCAAGCGTACCGGGCGCCTCTGGATCCGCGTGTTCCCGGATGTGCCGGTGAGCTCGAAGCCGGCCGAAGTCCGCATGGGCTCGGGCAAGGGCTCGCCCGAGTTCTGGGTCGCCCGGGTCAAGCCGGGCCGGATCCTGTTCGAGCTCGACGGCGTCCCTGGCTACCTCGCCAAGACGGCGTTCGAGCGCGCGGCCGAAAAGCTGCCGATCAAGACGAAGGTCGTGGCCCGCCTCGGCGAGACGCTGGCCGGAGAGGAAAAATAAGATGCCTGCGATCGACGATCTCAAGCTGAGGACCGACGACCAGCTCCAGCAGCAGCTCGGCGAGCTGAAGCGCGAGCAGTTCAACCTGCGCTTCCAGTCGGCGACCAACCAGCTCGAAAAGCCGAGCCGTGTCAAGGAAGTGCGCCGCACCATCGCGCGCATCAAGACGCTGCAGCACGAACGCGCCCGGGCGCAGGCCGCCAAGGCGTAAGGAGAATATGTAAGATGCCAAAGCGCGTCCTCACCGGCACCGTGGTCTCCGACAAGGGTGACAAGACGGTCGTGGTCCGTGTCGAGCGGCGGGTGAAGCACCCGCTTTACGGCAAGATCATCAAGCGGTCGAAGAAGTATCACGCCCACGACGCGGCCAATGGGTTCCACGTCGGCGAGATCGTGCGCATCGAGGAATGCGCCCCGGTCTCGAAGCTCAAGACGTGGACGGTCGTCGACCGGATCGGCACCGCGCAGGTCGGGAGCGTCGACATCGCCGAGCCCGAGACGTTCGGATCGCCGGAGCCCGAGACCAAGGATACGGCCGAGAAGCCGGCTAAGGCATCGAAGGGCGCAAAGGGTTCTGGCGGCAAGGCCAAGGCCGAAGACGTCGCCGAAGCGGACGCCTGAGTAGATTTGAAAAGAGGATAGGGTCGAACAATGATCCAGATGCAGTCCAACCTGGACGTCGCGGACAACAGCGGGGCCAAGCGCGTCCAGTGCATCAAGGTGCTGGGCGGGTCCAAGCGCCGCACCGCGGGCGTCGGCGACATCATCGTCGTTTCCGTCAAGGAAGCGGCGCCGCGCGGCCGTGTGAAGAAGGGCGACGTTCACCGCGCGGTGATCGTGCGCACCGCCAAGGACATCCGCCGTCCCGACGGTTCGGTGATCCGCTTCGATTCGAACGCCGCCGTGCTGGTCAACAAGAACGAGGAGCCGATCGGCACCCGTATCTTCGGCCCCGTGGTGCGCGAGCTTCGCGCCAGGAAGCACATGAAGATCATCAGTCTTGCGCCGGAGGTGCTGTAATGGCCGCGCAGAAGATCAAGAAGGGCGACCGCGTCGTCGTCCTCGCCGGCAAGGACAAGGGCCGTACCGGCGAAGTCGTCCGTGCGCTGCCCAAGGAAGGCAAGGTGGTCGTGTCGGGCATCAACGTCCACGCGCGCCATCGCAAGCCGTCGCAAACCAACCCGCAGGGCGGGATCGAGCGCAAGGAAGCGCCGCTGCATGTCTCGAACGTCGCGATCGCGACCGCCGACGGCAAGCCGAGCCGCGTCCGTTTCGAGGTGCGCGACGGCAAGAAGGTCCGCGTCGCGGCCAAGACCGGAGATCTGATCCATGGCTGACAACGAGAACAAGGTCGACGAGGCGGAGACGCCCGTGACCGCACAGAAGCCCGAGAAGGCCGTGAAGCCGGAAGCGGCGGAGAAAGCCGGGAAGGCCGAAAAGGCCTCGAAGGCCGCGGATTACAAGCCGCGCCTGAAGCGCGACTATGACGAGCGCATCGTCCCGGCGATGATCGAGCGGTTCGGCTACAAGAACAAGCTCGAGGTGCCCAGGCTCGACAAGATCGTCATCAACATGGGCGTCGGCGAGGCGACCCAGGACAAGAAGCGCGTCGAGACCGCGGCCGCCGAGATGGAGCGGATCGCCGGCCAGAAGCCGGTGATTACCAAGGCGAAGAAGTCGATCGCCCAGTTCAAGCTGCGCGAAGGCATGCCGATCGGCTGCAAGGTCACCCTGCGCCGCGACCGCATGTACGAGTTCCTCGACCGGCTGGTCACGATCGCGCTTCCGCGCGTCCGCGACTTCCGCGGGCTCAATCCGCGCTCGTTCGACGGTCGGGGCAATTACGCGCTCGGCCTCAAGGAGCAGATCATCTTTCCCGAGATCAATTACGATCAGATCGACAAGGTCCGCGGGATGGACGTCATCGTAACCACCACGGCGAAGACGGATGAGGAGGCGCGCGAGTTGCTGCGCCTGTTCAACTTCCCCTTCCCCGCAGAGGAGCAGCGGGAGGCCGCGTAAGCGGGCTCCCCATAGGAGAAGAACTTAAGTCATGGCGAAACTGAGTTCGATCAACAAGAACGAGCGGCGCAAGAAGCTCGTCCAGCAGCATGCGGCGAAGTACGCGAAGCTGAAAGCGATCGCGAACGACGAGTCGAAGGACGAGACCGAGCGTCTCATCGCGCGCCTGAAAATGGCCGAGCTGCCGCGCAACGCGAACCCGACGCGGGTTCGCAACCGCTGCGAGCTGACCGGGCGTTCGCGCGCTTATTACCGCAAGTTCCGCCTGTCGCGGATCATGCTGCGGGAGCTGGCCAACAAGGGCCTGATCCCCGGCGTCACCAAGTCGAGCTGGTAGGAGGATCACCGATGCCGATGACCGATCCTCTGGGTGACATGCTCACCCGCATCCGCAATGGCCAGCAGGCGAAGAAGGATTCGATCCTGACGCCGGCGTCGAAGCTGCGCAGCCACGTCCTCGACGTGCTTCAGCGTGAAGGCTACATCCGCGGCTACACCGAGGAAGAGCTCGCTGGCCAGAAGGGCCTGCGGATCGAGCTAAAATATTTCGAGGGCCAGCCTGCGATCCAGCACCTGGCGCGCGTGTCGAAGCCGGGGCGCCGCGTCTATTCGGCTGCGCGCGAGCTTCCGCGCATCCGCAACGGCCTCGGCACGGTGATCGTGTCGACCCCTCGCGGTGTGCTCTCGGATGCCGAAGCGCGCGATCAGAATGTCGGCGGCGAAGTGCTGGCGGAGGTATTCTGATGTCCCGAATTGGAAAAAAACCGATCGCTCTTCCGAGCGGCGTTACCGCCGCCGTCGAGAGCGGCACGCTGACCGTGAAGGGGCCCAAGGGGCAACTTGCGATGCAGTTGCTCGACGATCTCGTCCAATATGAGATCGCCGAGGGCGAAATCCGGGTCACACCGCTGATGGACGCGCAGCGCAACCGCGCCGCCTGGGGCATGCAGCGCACGTTGGTGCAGAACCTCGTCACCGGTGTGACCGAGGGCTTCACCAAGGTGCTCGAGATCAGCGGCGTCGGCTACCGCGCGCAGGCGCAGGGCAGGAACCTGCGGCTCCAGCTCGGCTACAGCCACGACGTGAACTTCCCGATCCCCGAGGGCATCGACGTCAAGACTCCCGACCAGAACACGGTCGAGATCAGCGGCATCGACAGCCAGAAGGTCGGCCAGGTCGCGGCCGAAATCCGCCGCTGGCGCAAGCCCGAGCCCTACAAGGGCAAGGGCATCAAGTACCGCGGCGAGTATATCTTCCGCAAAGAAGGCAAGAAGAAGTAGCCATGGCGAATCTCTCCCTCTTCGACCGCCGCCGCCGTCGTGTGCGCACCGCGCTGCGCGCGCGTGGCGCCGCCAAGCCGCGCCTGTCGGTCCACCGTTCGGGTCGGCACATCTACGCGCAGGTCATCGACGATGCAGCGGGCAAGACCGTCGCAGCGGCCTCGACCCTCGACAAGGATCTCAAGGGCAAGACCGGCGCGACAAAGGATGGTGCCGCTGCCGTCGGCAAGGCGCTCGCTGAGCGCGCGAAGAAGGCCGGAGTCAGCCAGGTCGTGTTCGACCGCGGCGGCTTCCTCTTCCATGGCCGGGTGAAGGCCCTCGCCGACGCTGCCCGCGAAGGCGGATTGGAGTTCTAAATGGTGCAAGAGACTGAAACGCCCGAAGTGACTCAGGGAGGTGCCGAGCAGGCGCAGACCGAAGTGCCGGCCGACGCCGGCGTCGCAGCGCAACCGCAGACGCAGCAAGCGCCACCTCCGCAGCATCCGCAGGGTCGTGGCCCGCGCGGGGGACGCG
>NZ_WJSQ01000048.1 GCF_009720245.1 Sphingomonas segetis
TTGGCGGAATGCTTGCGGATCGCGGCGATGCATTCGCGCGACGACAGGCCGGTCGTTACGATGTCCTCGACCATGACGACGCGAGCGCCGTCGGGGATGCGGAAGCTCCGGCGGTGAAGGCGGGAACGGCTAGGCCGCGCGATCCTCGAACTGCAGGCGGGCGAGACGGGCGTACAGGCCTCCGCGTGCGCTGAGGCTCGCGTGCGTGCCTTCCTCGACGATCCGGCCGCCGTCCATCACGACGATCCGGTCCGCGGCGCGGACAGTCGCGAGGCGGTGCGCGATGACGATCGTTGTCCGGTCGGCCATCAGCCGGTCGAGTGCGTCCTGGACCAAACGCTCGCTTTCCGCATCCAGCGCGGACGTTGCTTCGTCGAGCAACAACAGAGGGGCATTGCGCAGCAGTGCACGAGCGATTGCGATGCGCTGACGCTGGCCGCCTGAAAGCCGCGCGCCGCCTTCGCCCATGAAGGTGTCGAGCCCTTCCGGAAGCGCGCGCAGAAACTCTTCGGCGTTGGCGTCGCGCGCGGCCTGCCACAGCTCGTCTTCGCTCGCGTTCCAGTTGCCGTAGCGCAGATTATCGCGCGCTGACGCGGCGAAGATCACCGTGTCCTGCGGGACCATGGCGATGCGCTCGCGGATGTCGGCGGGGTCGGCGTGGCGAAGATCGATTCCGTCGAGCAGCACACGCCCATGCTGCGGGTCGTAGAAGCGCTCGGCGAGCTGGAAGATGGTGGTCTTGCCCGCGCCCGACGGGCCGACCAGGGCGAGCCGCTCGCGTGGGCGGACGCTCAGGCTCAAATCTTCGAGCGCCGAGGTTTCGCGCCTCGTCGGGTAATGGAAGGTGACGTGCTCGAATTCGAGCGCGCCCTGCGGCGGCTCGGGAAGCCGTGTCGGTTGCGCGGGCGCGCGGATGTCCGGTTCGGCGTGCAGCAGCTCGGACAGGCGTTCGGACGCGCCGGCCGCGCGCAGCAGGTCGCCATAGACTTCCGTGAGATTGCCGAACGCGCCGGCAAGCAGGCCGCCGTAGAGCACGAACGCGGCGATCGTGCCGCCCGTCATCCGTCCGGACGAGACTTCGATCGCGCCTTCCCAGATGACGAGCGTGATCGCGCCGAAGATGAGGAAGATGACGATTGCCGTCATCAGCGCGCGGACCAGAATGCGCCGCTTGGCGGTCGAGAACACGCGCTCGACGGCATCGGTGAAGCGCGACGCCTCGCGCCCCTGCTGGTTGAACGCCTGGACGATCTTCATCGCGCCGAGCACCTCGCTGGTGACGGTGCCGACGTCCGCGATGCGGTCCTGGCTGCGCGTCGAAATCGTGCGGACGAGACGGCCGAGCACCGCGATCGGAAGAACGACGAGCAGGGTTCCGCCGAGGATCGACAGCGCAAGCTTGGGCGCGAGCGCGAACAGGATGACCACGCAGGCAATGGCGAGGATCGCGTTGCGCAGCGCCACGGACACGGTCGTGCCGACGACCTGCTCGATGATCGTGGTGTCCACGGTGATGCGCGACGTGATTTCGGCCGGCCGGTTCTCCTCGAAGAACCCCGGCGAGAGGCGCAGCAGGTTGCGGTGCACGGCGAGGCGGATATCGGCGACAGTGCGCTCGCCGATCCAGGAGACGAAGAAGTAGCGGACGGCAGTGGCGATGGAGAGCACGCCGACGAGGACCAGCAGGTACTGGAACCACCGCGCGATACCGTTGCTGTCGCCTGCTCCGCTCGCGAAGCCTTTGTCGATAATCAGCTTGAAAGCATAGGGGACGCCGGAGGTCGCTCCCGCGGCGACGATGAGCGCGAGCCCGGCGATCGCGATGTGCAAGGGGTAGCCGAGCGCGAAGCTCCACACCATCCGCAGGTTGCGGACAGAGCGTCCCTTGGGGCGGTTCGCGGTCGGGATGGTCATGTCGGCTCCCTAACAGCCGGGCGGCGGCGCCTCAAAGCTTCTTCTGCGCGTCTTTGACCTCGAAGATGCGGCAGATCATCGTGCGCTCGGCCTCGCTCAGATAGGGGTTCCAGCAATCAAGGATCAGCACGGCGCGATCCCGCGAAGTCGGATTATGCGCCTCGTGCTCGATCGTGTCATCGAAGACGAACGCCTCGCCTTCGACCCACGACCGTGTCTCCCCGCCCACACGGAAAGTGCATCCTTCCGGCACGATCAGGGGCAAGTGGACAATCGACCTGACGTTGGTCACGCCCGTGTGCGGCGGGATGTGCTTCCCGGCCCGCAGGATCGAGAAGAAAACGGCGGGCGCCCGTCCCGGTATCCGGCAAAGTGGCAGTTGCTCGATGAATGCTGCAGTCCTCGGGGCTTGGGCGCAGGCGTCGTCGATCCGCTCGCCGTCGCGCCAGAGGTGCAGCGCGCTCCAATCGAGCGATCGATCGAGTGGACTCCACTTGTTTTCAGGGACGCCCGAAGGCTGCTCGACATAAGGCGTCAGTCCTGAATCGGGATTGGCGAGGATAGCCTGGAGCTCACGCCGAATTTCATCGGTCGCGGACTCCAGCGACTCGAGCCACGGGAAATGATCGCGATCGAAGAACTCGTCAGCCGCCAGGAACGGATAATGAAGTCCGTGACATTCGTTGGGGTAGATCGAACGGCGGCCGAGCATCGCGTCGGCAGCCGCACGGACACGGCGCCTGTCACGGGTCGATGCAGCGGCGAGATCGCGGGCCAGCGACTCGTCGAGCGCGTCCGCCAGGGCCTGTCGCTGATGCGCGATATAATCGTCCGCATGCGCACGCAACTCCTGCAACTCGGGCGAGGATTGGTCCGTGGACGTGGTGAGCGCGAGGACACCGCTCCATCGCTCCGTGGCGGACGCCTTTTCTTCAAGTCGCTCGTGGAGCTGGGCGAGGTAAATGAGCGCCGGCAGAAACCTCTGGTCTATCGCAAGGGCGCGTTCGAGCGCCATGCGCTCGGCTTCCGTCTGCCCGAGCGCTCGGCGGGCCGATGCGAGATTCAGCCAAAGTTCCGCCGCGTCGGGATCTCCGCGGCAAGCCTGCTCGAGATGATCGGCCGCGGCCTGTGATTCGCCGCGCGCGAGTGCGTCAACGCCCAGGACGTTGCGCGCCAGCGGCTGCGTCGGATCGAGCGTGAGGACCGTCGTGAAATGCTGGTGCGCCTCGGACATGCGGCCGGACTGCCGGGCCCACATCCCTGCGCGAAGATGGTCCTGAATCGAGGCGCCGGCCACTATCTGGCGATCGTGCCGTTCGCCTCCGCGAGGTCAAGGGAATTGTTGGACACCGTGCATTCGCGCGGGGTGAATTATCCCCACATCCTTGCTGCATCGCAACAATTCGCCTTGCAACCGGTTACACGGCTTGCCACATCGACGGCAGGTACAGGTTTGAAACGAGGTTCGATGCTTTACGACGCCTATGAAGTGCAGCGCTCGCTTCTCGCAGGTGCGAGCAAGCTTGCGGGTCTCGGCGCCGGATGGCTGAACAACCCTAACAACCTCTGGGGTTACAACGCGATGGGGCCGGTGGTCGCTGCCGCGCTCCAGGTGTTCGCCGACGCCGCCGCGCCGCATGGCAAGCCGGAATTCGGCATCGATTCGGTCAAGATCGGACGCAAGCAGGTGCGCGTCGACGAGCAGATCCTGCTCCGCAAGCCTTTCGGGCAGCTCAAGCATTTCGCTCGCGATGGCGTCGACAAGGGGCCTCGGCTGCTGATCGTCGCTCCAATGTCGGGCCACTATGCGACTTTGCTTCGCGGCACCGTTGAGCGGCTTCTGCCCAAGTTCGACGTGTACATCACCGACTGGCGTGACGCGAAGTGCGTGCCGCTGTCGGACGGCGGCTTCGACCTCGAGGATTATGTCGATTACCTGATCGAGTTCCTCGAGCACATCGGAGAGAGAACCGGCGAGCGCCCGCACATGCTCGCCGTCTGCCAGCCGGCGGTGCCGGCCTTCGCAGCCACGGCGCGGATGAACGCCGACAGGAAGCCGTGGCGTCCCAAGACGCTGACGATGATGGGCGGGCCGATTGACACGCGGCAGGCGCCGACAGCGGTCAACACGCTCGCGACCGAGCGCCCGTTCGGCTGGTTCGAGCACAATGTGATCGCGACCGTCCCGATGATCTACCCGGGCGCGGGGCGGAAAGTTTATCCGGGTTTCCTGCAGCTCGCCGGCTTCATGGCGATGAACCTCGGCGATCACCTCGTCAGTCACTGGGAGATGTTCAAGCATCTCGTGCAGGGCGACGAGGAAGAAGCCGCGGCAACGCAGCGATTCTACGACGAATATCGCTCGGTGTGCGACATGACCGCGGAATTCTACCTGCAGACCGTCGACGTCGTGTTCCAGCGCCACCTGCTGCCCAAAGGCGAGATGGAGCATAGGGGGCGGCGCGTCGACCCGGCTGCGATCCGCGACACTGCGCTGCTCGCGATCGAAGGCGAGCGCGACGACATTTCCGGGATTGGCCAGACCAGGGCGGCGCTCGACATCGCGACCGGGCTGCCCGCCAGGAAGAAGCAATATTTCTTCGCGAAGGACGTCGGCCACTACGGCATCTTCAACGGCCGCAAATGGCGCGAGAAAATTGCCCCCGCGGTCGAGACGTTCATCGCTGCGAACGATTAAAGTCGCCTCATCGACACGCTCGGCATGCAGCCTCTTCGAATGCCGCTCTCCACGAGCGCAGCGTGGATGCGCTTCACCGACTTCCTGCTCGCCTTCTGATCTCCTCGGACGCGCGCTAGTCGACCCTCTGCGCGATCGCGGCCTCGACCATGTTGCGCCACGTTTCGACGTCACCCGCGGCCGCCATCGCTTCGTCGGGCTCGCGGGCGGTATGAAGCACGGCAAGCGCCTGGTTCACATGCTCGCGCCACGCGGCGTCGACCTTGTCGCCGGCGGACGGGTCGCTTCCCTCGGCGTTGCTGCTGAGCGCGGCCCCGGCGAGCACTCGGGCGATGCGCTCGACCAGCGGGCAGTTGGATTCAGGCATCGTCGTTGCTCCCTCTTTGCCGCTCTCAACCCGCTTGCGGCCGTTTGGGTTCAAGCAAGCGCCGAAGCGCGCGGCGCGCCGCGAAAACCAGCCACAGCGAGACAATCACGAGCAGAAGCGCAATGAGCGCCGCCGCGACAGGGCTTGCCAAGGCAAGTCCCATCAGCCCCACCGTCGCGACGTCCTCTCCGGTGGACACTGCCACGTTCGAAAAGGGCTCCGGGCTCGCGTTGACGAGCGTGCGCGCCCCGGCCTTGCCCGAATGCGCGAGGAAGGCAGCGCCGCCGCCCAGCAGCAGGCTGCCGACCTGCCACGCCGGGTCTCCGCCGTCTATGATCGCCATCGACAGCAATGCTCCGCCGACCGGGCGAATGACCGAGTGCACTGCGTCCCACGCGCTGTCGATCCACGCGGCCTTGTCGGCGAAGAATTCGGCGATCGTGCCGACCAGCGCGATGCCGAGGATCCAGTTGTTCGCCAGCACGTCGAGCGCGCGCAGCTGGTCGGGAAGCGCGATCCAGCCGAACTTCATCGCGATGCCGACCGCGAAGGTGACGAGATAGAGCCGCCAGCCGGCTAGCAGGCTGACGGTTGAAGCAAGGGCGATCAGCTCAACCGCGCTCACGCGCTACAGCACCTCGAACAGCCCCGCCGCGCCCATGCCGCCGCCGACGCACATGGTGACGACGACGTGCTTCACGCCGCGGCGCTTGCCTTCGATGAGCGCGTGGCCGGTCATGCGGGCTCCGCTCATTCCATAGGGGTGTCCGATCGAGATCGAGCCGCCGTCCACGTTCATCCGGTCTTCCGGAATCCCGAGCTGCTCGGCACTGTAGAGCACCTGCACGGCGAAAGCCTCGTTCAACTCCCAAAGGCCAATGTCGTCGACCTTGAGATCGAAGCGCTTGAGCAGCTTTCTTACGGCGTCGATCGGGCCAATACCCATCTCGTCGGGCTCCGTGCCCGCCACCGCCATTCCGACGTAGCGGCCCATTGGAGCGATTCCGCGCCGCTCGGCTTCCTTGGCTTCCATCAGGATCGATGCCGAGCTTCCGTCCGAAAGCTGGCTGGCGTTGCCCGCCGTGATCGACGTGTCCGGCCCAAGCACGGGATTCAGCCCGGACAAGCCTTCGAGCGTGGTGTCGGCGCGGTTTCCCTCGTCCTTGGCGATGGTGACTTCGCGCTGTGTGACTTCGCCGGTCGCCTTGTCGGTCACGTTCATCGTGGTCGTGACCGGCACGATTTCCTGGTCGAATTTCCCAGCGGCCTGCGCGGCCGCGGTCCGCTGCTGGCTCTTGAGCGCATATTCGTCCTGCCGCTCTCGGCTGATGCCGTAGCGCCGGGCGACGGTCTCGGCGGTC
Source organism: Sphingomonas segetis (assembly GCF_009720245.1). Classification (GTDB taxonomy): domain Bacteria; phylum Pseudomonadota; class Alphaproteobacteria; order Sphingomonadales; family Sphingomonadaceae; genus Sphingomicrobium; species Sphingomicrobium segetis. The sequence continues at coordinate 6,341 of NZ_WJSQ01000048.1, forward strand.
TGAAGCATCGGCATGTAGATGTGCTTGTGCATGGCGATGAGAGAGGGATCGGGCGCGATCCGCATCTCGGGCGTCTGGACCATGCTGATCGAATCCTGGCCGCCCGCGGCAACCACGTCCATCCGGTCGATGACGATCTGCTTGGCCGCAGTGGCGATCGCCATGAGACCGGACGAGCACTGGCGATCGATGGTCATGCCCGACACGCTGACCGGGCAGCCGGCGCGAAGCGCCACCTGGCGACCGATATTGCCGAACTGCGTGCCCTGCGTGAGCACCGCTCCCCACACGACATCGTCGATTTCGCCCGCATCGATTGTCGCGCGTTCGATCGCCGCCTTCAGCGAGAAGGAGCCGAGCGTCGGTCCCGGAGTCGCGTTGAACGCGCCGCGATAGGCTTTGCCGATGCCCGTCCGGGCGGTCGAAACGATCACGGCATCACGCAATTCTCTTCTCCTCAAACGATTGCCAGCGCGAGCCAGACGGCGCTGAGCGCGGGCTTGTCCTCGCCTTCGATTTCCACCGTCACCGAGTGACGCATCAGGATCTGCCCCGGCCCTTTCTCCTCGACCGAGTCAAGCGTGAAGCGGCCGCGGACGCGCTTGCCCGAGTGGATCGGAGCGAGGAAGCGGACGCGGTCGAGCCCGTAATTGACCGCCATTGTCGTACCTTCGGGAACGAGCATCGCTTCGTCGCCCATGCGCGACAGCAGCGAGAGCGACAGGAACCCGTGAGCGATCGTGCCGCCGAACTGTGTCCGTGCTGCCGCAGCGGAGTCGACGTGGATGAACTGGCGGTCTTCTGTTGCGTTGGCGAAGGCGTCGATGCGTTCTTGGGGAACCGGGATCCATGAAGAAATTCCGACTTCGTCGCCAAGACGATTCTTGATTTCGGTCAGGCTGGCGAGCGGCATGGCGATTGTGTAGCGGCCCGCTTCGAGGGAGCAAGCTTCTGGGGGCGTCCAGATGATCTTTCACATCTCCATTGCGGCCGACGATCCCAGGCGCACCGCGACCATGCTCGCCGAGCTGTGGCGCGGTGAAGCCTTTCCATTCCCGATGGTCGGCAAGGGCAGCTGGGTCGCACATGCCGGCGACGACCGCCGCTCGACGATCGAAGTCTACCCGCGCGATATGGCGATATACCCGACCGAAGGGGCGGGCGAGGAGCGGTACGAGCCCGTCTCGCGCCACGGGCCGTTCCATGCCGCGGTCGCGACGCCGCTCGGCATAGGGGCGGTCGAGGAGATTGGCCGCCGCTATGGCTGCCATACCAGCCTCTGCAATCGCGGGCCATTCCGGGTCATCGAATTCTGGGTCGACAATTGCCTGATGCTTGAGATGATGACGCCGGAGATGCAGGCGGAATATCAGGCGTCTATTACGCCCGAGAACTGGAAAGCCATGCTGGCGAAGCGCGGGATCGGACCGAACGGGGAATCGCTCGACGGCGCCCGCGCCGCCTGATCAGCGCATCGGTTCGGGATAAGGCATGACCAGCGTGCCGTCGGGCGCGGCGGTGAAGGTCGTCTGGGCCGGGTATGCGAACTCGAGCTTGTGCTCGGCGAAGGAGCGCAGGACCGCCAGTGCGACCGCGGTGCGGTCGGCGGCGACCTTGTTGGCGTCGGTGCTTCGGCTGTCGAACAGCAGCTCGAAGTCGATGCTCGATGCACCGAAGCCGAGGATCGCGCACCGGACGAAGCTGCAGCCCTTGCGCGATTCGACCGCCGCCTTGGCCAGCGACGTCACCTTCTCGAGCTCGTCGGGCGGAGTCTGGTAAACCAGCCCGAACGGAAGCTGCGAGCGCCGCATGTTGCCGCCGGCGTAATTCTTGATCTCGCGCTCGAGCAGCTTGGTGTTGGCCATCACCACCAGCTCGCCGTTGATCGAGCGCAGCCGCGTCGTCTTGAGGCCGATCCGCTCGATCGTGCCCGTCGTCCGGTCGAACTGGATGACGTCGCCGCGGCGGAACGGCTTGTCGAACAGGATGGACAGCGCGGCGAACAGGTCCGAGAAGATGCCCTGCGCGGCGAGGCCGATCGCGATGCCGCCGATGCCGAGCCCGGCGACCAGCGCGGTCACATTGACGCCGACATTGTCGAGGATGACGATGATCGCGATCGCGAACAAGGCAACGCTGACCAGCACGCGAATCACCGCCATCGCATTGCCGATTGCGGTTTCGGTAGGATCCTCGCCGGCCTTGCGGCTGATCACCCCGATGATCAGCTCGCGCGCCCAGATCGCGCCCTGGAAGGCGAACCCGATGGTGAACAGGATGTCGAGCAGCCGCTCGATCTTGGCCGGGACCGCGGCATAGGTCGCGACCATGTCGAGGGCGGCGACGATCATGAAGAAGATCGACGTCTTTTCGAGCACGCGGCCGATGACGCCCCGCCAATGGTGGCAATCCGGATCGCCGGAGCTCAGCCATCGTCCCGCGAAGCGCAGGCCGAGCATGAAGAGGACGATCGCTGCCGCGACACCAAGACCGATCGGCAATTGCTGCCAGTTGGCGGCGAACCAATCGGCGACGGACTCAATTCCTTCGCGGCCCGTGCTGATGGCCTCCGCCGCATTGGTGCCGGGTTGCATGCGGCCCTAATTGCCGTTGAGCGGCCCGCAATCAAGCCGCGACGCGGGTGCTCTCCTTTGCTTGCACTTGAACCTTGCTCTTGCGCCGGCGCCTTGTTCCGCGCGCGAGGAAGTCGAGCAACGCGACTTCGGCGCTCGACAGCTGCTTGCGCGCTCGCGGCCGCTCCATGCCCTCGAGCGGATCGCGCGAATCCTCCTTCACCGCCTCGAGCAATTCCGGGTGGACGTAGGACTTGCGGCTGATCGCCGGCGTGTTGCCGAGTGCTTCGGCGACGGGCTCGATGACCGTTTTCACCGTGATCCGGGCATGCTCCGCTTTCTTCAGGAGCTGCTCGCACGCGATCACGCTCGCGCCCCACGTGCGGAAATGCTTGGCGGTGAAGTTGCCGCCAGTCGCTTCCTTGATGTAATCGTTGACGTCGCTCGAGGTGATCGGCTTGGGCTCGCCGTCGCCGTTGACGTACTGGAACAGCATCTGGCCGGGCAAGTCCTGGCAGCGCCGGCAGATGCGCTTGAGGCTGGTGTCGGTGATCCTGGCTTCATGAACGATACCGTGCTTGCCCGCGAAACGCATCAGCAAGTCGTGCCCTTTGCGCCTGAGGTGCCGAGCGCGCAGGGTCGTCGCGCCGAAGCTCTTGTTCTCCTTGGCATATTCCTCATTGCCGATGCGGATATGCTCGGTATCGAGCAGGCGCACGACCGCGGCGATCACCGCCTCGCGCGTCAGCGTCCGGCGCTTCAAATCCTGTTCGACGCGGCGGCGCAGCTTGGGCAGTGCCTTGCCGAACTCGAGCAGGCCGTCGAACTTGGCGCTGTCGCGCTTCGCGCGGAACAGCGGGTGATAGCGATATTGCTTGCGGCCGCGCGCATCCACGCCGGTCGCCTGCAAATGGCCGTTGGAATCTGCACAGAACCAGGCGTTCTCATAGGCGGGCGGGAGGCCGATCGCGTCCAGGCGGTCGATCTCGTCGCGGTCCTCGATGCGGTTCCCTTCCGCATCGAAATAGGCCCAGTAGCGGCCCATGCGCTTGCGGCTGATCCCCGGCTCCGTATCGTTGCTGTGTCGTAGCAATGGCTTCCCTCAATTCGTTGCTGCGCCTAAGCGAGCGAGCGAGCGGGCGGGTTCCTGAGTTGATCAAGGAGTCGTTCCGATGAAGATTTCCGACGCCCGGGTATTGATCGTCGCCACCGACGGCTTCGAGGAATGGGAGCTGTTCGGGCCGCGCCAGATTCTCCAGGAACGAGGCGCCGAAGTCGTGCTCGCCTCGCTCAAACGCGATCCGATCCAGGCCACGGTGCACGACGACCCCGGGAAGACCATCCGGCCCGACCTCACCATCGACGAGGCGAGCGCGGACGACTTCGATGCGCTGATCCTGCCCGGTGGCGTGCGTAACCCCGACCAGCTTCGCCTTCACGGCAACGTGATTGCGCTGATCCGCCGGTTCGCCGAACATCGAAAGCCGGTCGGCGCGATTTGCCACGGCCCCTGGCTGCTGGTCGAGGCCGATGTGGTGCGTGACCGCACGGTGACGAGCTGGCCCTCGATCCGGACGGACCTGCGCAACGCCGGGGCGAAGGTCGTCGACGAGGCCGCGGTGACCGACGGCAATATCGTGACCAGCCGCAATCCCGACGATGTCGAGGCGTTCACCAGCGCGATCGTCGCCCTGATCGAGAACGAACCGGCGTTGGCGCGAACAGGCGAGCCGAGCGAGCTTCCGGCCTAACTCTATCGCAAGGAATTGGCGCTAGTCCGGCTCGCATGCGGGCGGCATCGGTCATCAGCGTCGAGAAAAATGTCGATCGTCTGGCGGCGGCGTTGTTCGCCGCGGCCAGCGCTTTTGCCGCTCATGCCTGGCTGCGCGTCGGGGCCGGACCGCCGCTGCTCGCAGCCGGAACGGCCGCAGCCGGCCTGCTCGCTTTCTACCTCTGCCTGCGCATGCTGAGCGCAGTCCAGCCCGCCCAGCCGCGTTTGCCGGTGCCGATCTTCGACGTGCGCGAGGTCGAGCCGTTCGACGAGACCGCGGCGGCATTGGCGGACTCCGTGGAACCGCCGCCGGCCGGGGAAGAGCCTCTTCTGCTCGACGACATCCTCGCCGGGATCGAACCGGATTCGCGCGTCGTGCGGTTGTTCGATCCGGCGGCAATGCCGACCGCGGGGGAGCTTCAGTCGCGAATTGACCGGCACCTCGACGGCTCGGCCGAGCGAAATGCCGATGCCGCGCAGGCGCTTCACGACGCGCTCGCCGAGCTGCGGCGCTCGATCCGCTAATCGGCGGCGATCGTCAAAGCCTCGATGGTGAGATCGGTGGCTCCGTCCGCGCTGCGCCGGGGCGCGCCTACGACTGCAATATCCGCCACGAGCAGGCCGGGAATGCTGAACTCTGCATCTTCGAGCCCGCCGCAGATGCGGGCCGCGACCGCGCCCGAGTCGGGGCCGGCGATGCGCAGCGCCAGCTGGTGGCGCTCGCCGCTGAACGTCAACGACTGCCAATCGGTCGAGCTGGCGTCGCTAAGCAAAATCCTGTCGCGCGCCGCGCCGGCACGGGCGATCAGCGCCCGGAGGAGTGCGCCCGCGGCCGGTGATATGGGGATTTTCATCATTGCGCACATCCTTCCAGGTAAGCGCGGATGCGCGCGACCGTCCGCGGCCGCGGGTCGCGGCCGTTGCGCAGGTCGAACACGAAGCGGGGGTCGCCCATCGCGTCTCGGCCGAATCGGGTAGGAGGCGTATCGTTTTGGCGTAGGAATTTTTCGACTTCTCTGAGCAAATGCACCTGTCTGATCCTTGTAGTCTCGCGACTCGGCTGCTCATCCAATTCCAATCCATTTCCTACTTGTCTAGGCATCTGCCTATAGTTAAAGGCGTGACAATGATGTCCGATCCGCGTGCCGTCCTCGAGCGTCTGTGCACCGAGCGTGGAGAGGATTTCGCCGGCCTGTCGCGGATGCTCGGGCGCAACGCGGCGTACATCCAGCAATATATCCGGCGCGGCACGCCCAGGCGCCTGAAGGAAGAGGAGCGGCGCAAGCTCGCGCGCTATTTCGCGGTGTCCGAGGCGCTGCTCGGCGGGCCGCCCGACAGCGAGCAGGGACCGGGCGGGCTGGTCAGCGTCAAGCGCCACCCGGTGAGGGTCTCGGCGGGGCCCGGCGCGGTCGTCACGCAGGAGTTTGGAAAAGCCTGTTTCGCGTTCGACAAGCGGTGGCTGAAGGGGCTGACGGCGAGTCAGCCGTCGAAACTTTCGATCGTCCGCGTCGAGGGCGATTCGATGGCCCCGACGCTCAACGCCGGCGATGACATTCTCGTCGATCTCGGGGACGCCGGAGACCGCCTCCGCGACGGCATCTACGTGCTCCGGATCGACGATGCCGTGGTTGTGAAGCGGCTCGCGCTCAATCCTACCGGGCGGCGGGTAACCGTCCAGTCGGACAACCCCGCTTACCCGGACTGGCCCGACTGCAGCCTCGCCGACATCAAGCCGATCGGCCGGGTGATCTGGGCCGGGCGGCGCGTCGTCTAGCCGCGGCGCCGCCTGTCGATCAGCCAGGTGGCAAGAGCGAAAGCCGCGCCGATGGCGGTCCCGATCAGCGTCCCCTTGAGCGGATCCCGGATCGACAGTCCGAACAGGAAGCCGAGCAGGATGAAGAGGGTGAGGAAACATCCTCCGGCGCGGGTGCTGCTGCCTTGCTGCATGGCGCGCTCATGGCAGAGCCGACGATGCCGCGCCAGTCAGGCGGGGAAGTTCATCTTCTTGAGCAGGGCCGCGTAGCGGGGGTCGGAGCGGAGCGGATCGAGCAAGCGATCGCTTTTCATATAAGCGAGGCCGGGGTCTCGGAACTCCCATGCGCGGTCCAGCGATGCAAAGGCTTCGTTCCTTTCGCCGCGCTGGGCGTGGATGTCGGCATATTGGTAGTGTGCCGAATCCCCATGGACCTGCTGCGCGCGCTTGAAGGCAGCATCGGAAGCGCCGCGATTGCCCTGACGCGCGAACAGGATCGATTCGCCTAGCAACCGGAAGAGATAATCGGGCGGAAGTTTCCTGAACTCCGCCATTGCTTGGTCGAACTTGCCGTCGTCCGACAGGGCCTGCCCCAGGAACGCCCGGGGTATCAGGAGATTGGGAGCCAGCTCCAACGTCTTGCGGTAGGCTTGGATGGCCTGCGGAAGGTGCCCGGCTTCGTACTGCGAGCTTGCCTCGCGACCGTAGGCGGCAGGATTGAGCGGGTCGCGGTCCTGCGCCTGGCGGCAGGCTTCGATCGCGGCGTCGTATTCGCCCAGGATGTCGAGAAACGCGGCATAGGCGAGGAGGTCATTGACGTCGCCGCCGGCAAGCGCATGTCCGCGCTCGATTTCGGTCGCCGCTCGACCGACATCGAGCTGCGACATGAGGACGTAGGCTAAAGCCATGTGGGCACTCGCCAGTTTCGGAGCGAGCGACACGGCCTGGCGTGCTACGCCTTCCGAATGCTTGTAGCCGCCTTCGTAGCTCCCACCCGAAACGGTATAATATCCGTAGAGATCGGCCAGGGCCCGCGCCTTCATCGCGTAGGCGTCGGCAAATTTGGGGTCGAGGGCGATCGATGAGTCCAAAAGCCCGATAACGTCGCGGATGCCGCTTTCGCTGTCATCCGACTGACGCTGGGCCCTGGCTTTCAAAAAGAGCTTTTGCGCAGCGGCGTTGCTAGTTCCGCCGACGCTGATCACCGCTCGCACAGCTTCGCCCAGGGTGGCGCTCAGCGCGGCTGCAACGCTTTGGGCGATGTCCGTCTGAATCTTGATCGCGTCGCCGGGCGAGCGGTCGTAATCCTGCGACCATTTGTCGAGACCGGTGCGGCCGTCGATCAATTCGGCGCTGACCCGGATCGTCGACGGCGACTGGCGCACGCTGCCGGTCAGGATGTTCGTGACGTCGAGCTTTTTCGCCGCAGTCTGTGCATCATCGTTGCGGACCGCGTCCGATGAAGTGCTCCCGGCAACCTTCAATCCGGCGATTCGGGTGAGGGCGCTTCGGATTTCCTCGGCGATTCCGTCGGAAAAATAGGCTTGTGCCGGATCGCCGCTGAGGTTGTTGAAAGGGAGCACGGCGATGCTTCGAGCCGCCGACGCCGGGCTGGACCGAAGGAAGGCCCATCCGCCAATGCCGGCCGCCGCTGCGGCCGCGACCGCACCCCCCGCGATGGCGGTCCGGCGATCGATCTTCGCCTCGCGCAAGGGCGACGGTGACGCCCGCCGCTTCGTACCCGCGTTTCGCCGAACTGCCGCGAGAACCGCCTGGTAATGCGGGTCCGCGCGGTCGCCGTGCCATCCGGTCAGCGGCAGCGCCTGCGTCTCGCCGAAGCCGAGGGGCAAGTGGACCTTGTCGATCGTGACGGGGATATAGACGTGTCGCTGCTGGGCTCGCGTCGCTTCGTCCTGGACGAAGGTGCCTTCCGCACCGACCGAGCGCTTGCTCCACGCGACGATCACGCACTTGGCGGCATTGAGCTCCGCCTCGATCGACTGGCGCCACGCGGTGCCGCCCCCGATCTGTTCATCCCACCACACCGAAAAGCCGTCGGCCTGAAGCGCCTCGACGAGCGGCTTCACCCGCCGCCGGTCCTCGGCCTTGTACGAGACGAATACGTCGCTCATGCGGCGCTCACCGCTGGGAAGTTGAGCTTCTTTTCGAGGGCCACGAACCGCGGATCGGAGCGAAGCGGATCGAGCAGGAAATCGACCCGAAGAGTCGTCAGGCCAGGATCATGAATCGCCCACGCGCGGTCGAGGGCTGCGAAGGCGCGCTCCTTGTCGCCCCGCTGCGCGTAGATTTCGGCATATTGGTAACTTGCTGTGTCGCCGTAGATCTGCCGCGTGCGTTCCAGGGCCTGATCGGACGCTCGGCTGTTGCCCAGTCGCCCGAACAGGATCGCTTCGCCGACGAGCCGATAGACTTCGCCGGGGGCTGCCTTGCGATATTCGGCTTCGGCTTCGGCAGTGCGCCCCAGCTGCATCAAACACAGCCCCAGCGTGCTGTGCCCGCGCGATATCGTAGGCGCAAGCTGTATCGCCATGTGAAGCGGGGCGATCGCTTCGGCATAGCGGCGTGAATAGGCGAGGACATATCCCGCCCGGCCGAATGCGATCGAATTGAGCGGATCGCGCTGCTGCACCTTGCTGACAATGTCGAGTGCGGCGCCGAATGCGCCGATCCTCGTGAGGAAGATCACGTAATGGAGCTGGTTGGCGATATCGACGTCGGCCAGGCTCTGCGCCTTCTGGTACTCGGTCCACGCATCAGCCAGCTTCAGCTGGAATTCGTATGCCGTCGCCAATGCGACATGTCCGGCCGAGGCAGTGGGAGCGATGGCGATCGCCTGCCTGGCCAGGTCGGTTGCCTCCGCATAGCCGACATCGAAGCTCGGCGCTCCGGCTATCGATCCCGTCATGTAATTGATTGCAAGCGACTTCCAGGCATAGGCATCCGCGAACTTGCGATCGAGCGTGGTCGCTGAATTGAGAAGGCCGATCGCGTTGCGGTAAGCGGCTTCGCTGTCGCCGGTGCGCAGCTCCTCCCGCGCCTTGAGATAGAGATCCTGCGCCGCGGCATTGCTGGTCCCGCCGACGCTGACCGCTGCTTTTGCAGCTTTTCCGAGCGCGACGCTAAGTGCCTGGGCCACGTTCTGCGCGATATCGCTTTGAATCGTAAGGGCGTCCCCGGGCCTGCGGTCGTAATCCTGCGACCAGCGTTCGAGCCCGTCGCTGCCCTTGACCAACTGGGCGCTGACCCGGATCGTGTCGGGTGAGCGCCTGACGCTGCCGGTCAGGATGTTGGCGACGCGAAGTTTCTTCGCGGCGGTCTCCGCGTCGGAATTTTTAACGGCCTCCGATGAGGTTCGTCCGACGACCTGCAACCCGGCGCGCGAGAGGGCGCTCCTCAATTCTTCGGTAAGTCCGTCGGAAAAATAGGCCTGTCCGGGATCGCTGCTGAGATTGGCAAAAGGCAGGACGGCAATGCTGCCGGATGCCTCCGCGGAGCCGGGCTTGAGCAGGAACCATGCACCCGCGCCGGCAACGGCAGCAGCCGCGACCCCGCTGCCTGCGAGCATTGTGCGCCGATTGATACCCGGCTCGAGATGCAGGTGCGGACCAGTTTCGCGCGGCTTGCCTGCGACCATTGCCTGGACCGCGGCAAGCACCGCCTGAAAGCCATCATCGTCGCGGCTTCCGCGCCAGCCAGCAAGCTGCAGCGCCTGCGTCTCGCCGAAGCCGAGCGGCAAGCGTACGTTGTCGATCCGCACCGGCAAATAGGCGCCGCGTTCCATCGCCCGCGAAGCCTCGTCGCGCACGAACCTGCCTTCTGGTCCGGTCGAACGCTTGCTCCACACCACGAGCACGCATTTGGCGATGTCGAGCTGTTGCTCGATCGAACGTCGCCACTCGTCGCCTCCGCCGATCTGCGCGTCCCACCAGACGGTGAGTCCGTGCGCATGGAGCCCGTCGACGAGTGGCTTTACCCGCCGCCGGTCCTCGGCCTTGTACGAGACGAATACGTCGGCCATGCCAAAGCCCCCGCGCTGCCGATAACATGTTCAATGGCATGTTGACGATATTTGTCGGCAGTCGCGAAACGCCGGTTGTTTATGGGGTGTCCATGGACGCTCCCTTCATCAACGGCAGACTGGCGCTCACCGACGCCGCCGAGCTCATCGAGTGCTACGGCGATCACGCTCCGTTCGAGGCCGCCGCCCGCGCAGACCGAAGCCGTGATGAGGGCAATGTGATGCGCTTCTGCCACTGGCGGCACATCGAGCGGCTGATCGCGGCGCTGAACAGCGACGAGGTCTACAGCACCGTTCACTAAGCCATTGAATTGATTTACTGCCGCTGGGCGCAGGAAAGCGCCGGGCACCGCTCTTCGGACTGGCGCCGTTCAGGAGGCACCGGTAAGGCTGCTTGCCTGATGAGCGGGCGGGGATTGAGCGTAGGTGCCGCGCGACTGCTTTGCGCGGTCGGCGGTTGCGCGCTCGTCAGCGCCCCGGCCTTTGGCCAGGCCGCTCCGCCGCCTCCGCCGAGCGACACGGGCGAGCTCGACCCGAAT